>CAXUEU010000093.1:0-12952 GCA_964250195.1 uncultured Acidobacteriaceae bacterium | reverse complement strand
GCCGCTCACGTTGCCGTAGTCCAGCGAGCGATTTTGGGCGTAGGTGCCGTCGTAGCCGCCCTGCTCGGCGGTAAACGAGCTCGCCACCGCCCCGGCAGCCCCATAGGTGCCTTGGTTGTCGCTCAGGTTCTTGGCCCAGGTATAGGCGGCGGTGAACGAGACCCCCTGCCGGAACCGCCGCGTCAGCTGCCCCTGGAGCGAGTTGTAGCTGGCGTTGGCCGAAGTGGAGCGCGTGTCGATGGTCTGGAAGTTGGGGAAGGGGAACGCCGAGAGCGGTTGGTCGGCGGCGCGGGTCGTGGTCGAGAGCGGCAGGTCGTTCAGGTTGGGCTGCCAGATCAGGTGGCGCGTCTGCAGGCCGATGTAGGAGACCCGGGCGGCCAGAGAGCCGGGAAACTCGTGCTCCACCGTGAGCGCGGTTTGGAGCGAGTAGGGGTCGTGCCAGTTGATATCGTTGGCCGAAACGAAGCTGTTGGAGCCGTACTGCGGCGTGAAAGTCGCGCCCAAGCCGATGTTGGGAAATAGGATCGCCGGGCCGCCCGCCGCCTGACTGTTCGTAAAGAGCTGGACGTTGCTCTGCAAGGTGCCGGTGAGCGCGTAGAAGAGCGCGCCGGAGGTGGTGATGTTGTAGTAGCCCGCGCCGCCCGAGATCACCGTCTTGCTGCCGCCGAAGGGGCGGTACGCGAAGCCCAGGCGCGGCTCGAAGCGCAGCACGGGCGCATGGCGCAAACCGGCCGGCAGCCCGGCCTCTGTGTTGGTCAGCACCGGGGTGCAGGGCGCGCCGTTCTGCGGGCCGCCGGTCGCGTAGGGGTTCGCGACCCCCGCCGTCGGGCAGGCGTTGAAGTTCGCCAGCTCCTGGACGGACAGCAGCCCGGCCGCGCCCGCGGGATAGATCAAGCGCCCGGAGCGGGGCACGCTCGGGTCGAAGTTGCCGAGATTGCCGTCGAGCGCCTGGAAGGGCGGGTGGTACTCGTAGCGCAAGCCGAAGTTCAGGTTCAGGTTCGGCGTCGCATGCCAGTTATCCTCGGCGTAGAAGGCGTAGGCCTTGGACCGCCCGCGATTGTTCACGGTGATGTTGTCCGGTTGCGATTGGTACGGCGCGCCGATCAGGAAGTCGGCGAACTCGTTGCCGGTGAATGCGGAGTTGTTGAAGTTGAACGCGCCGTAGTTGTCGCCCGGTGTCGCATCGACCGGGGTATTCGCCTGGAGCGTGCGGATATCCACGCCGAAGCGCAAGGTGTGGCCGCCCTTCTGCCAGGTCAGGTTATCGACATACTGGAACAACCGTGAAGATTCGTTGGTGTCCAGACGGCCATTGCCGTTCGGGGTCGTCAGCGAAGTCAGTTGGCTGAAGCCGAGGTAAGTGATGCCGTTAAACGGATAACTCGGCCCGATGCCGTTAAAGGCGGCGGCGTTGGTGTAGGCGGCACCGCTGACCGGGGTCGCGAAGCCGTCCTGCTCCAGCGTGAACCCGAACCGGAACTCGTTCGAGACAGCGGGCGTGAAGGTGTAATTAAAGGAGCTCGCGAAGATGCGGTACTGAGCGAAGTCGTTCGAGTTCGGCAGCAGCAGCGCGTTCGGTGCGCTCTGGTTGATGTTCTTCCAGGTGAACCGCCCGAAAACGAATGCTTTCTGCCCGATAGTCTGGTCGCCGCGCACGTCGAACTGGTTGGACTGGATCGAGTTATCCTTCTGCGTCCGGTAGTTATACCCGAGCCCTGCTTGGGCGGCCGCGACCGACTGGGTGTTGCCGACGTTCGGGTCGGGAAACAAGGAGAGGAACGCCGCAGAGCTCGGGTTCACGGCGGGCAGGCGGTTGCCGGCATACGTCCCGCCGGTAAACGGGTTCCGCAGAGCCGTCGGTTCCTGCGCGAAGTTCCCCTGCTTTTCGGCGAGGGTCGGGACTAAGTACTGCGCCACCACCGCCTGCGGGAAGCGCAGGCCTTCATAAGTTCCGAAAAAGAAAGTCTTATCATGCCCATTGTAGAGGTGCGGGATCACCACCGGGCCGCCCAGGGATCCACCGAAGTCGTTGGCGACCTTGTGCGGCTTGGTGCCCGCGCCGTAAGGAATCGCATCGAAGGCCTGGTTCTGGAAGTACCAGAACGCCGCGCCGTGCAGCGCGTTCGAGCCTTGCTTGGTCACGGTCGTGATTTCGCCCGGCTGGCCGAACTCGGCGTTGTTGTTCACCCCGTCCACCCGGATCTCCGCGATGGACTCGGCGGAAGGGAAGGCGTCGGCCTGCACGCTGTTGGTGGTCAGGTTCTGGGCGGAAATGCCGTCCACCGTGGTCTCGGATTGCGAGGGCAGCCCGCCCTGGATCGAAAAGTTTACCGCCGGGTTGGGCGAGGCCGAGGCCGAAGGGGGAAAGTTGCCGGAGTCGGGCTGCACGCCGGGCAGGGTCTGGATCACGGACAGCGGGCTGGTGGATCCGTTGCCGCGGTAGTTCGCGGGCAGCGCCAATACGTCCTGCGGCGTGAGCGCGGCGGCGATCGAGGAGTCTTCGGTGTTGAGCGCGCCTTCGCTCGAGGCCGATACCGTGACCTCCTGCGCCACGCTCGCCGGCTGCAAGGTTACTTCGAGCCGCAGCTGCTGCCGAGCTGACAGGGCTACACCCTTCTCGTCGCTGGTGCTGAAGCCCTCGTGCACGGTGTGCAGGGTGTAGGCGTCGGGCTCCAGGTCGAGGAACGAAAAATTGCCGGACCCATCCGCCTGGACGGTCCGGCTCTTGTTGGTCAAGGTGCTGGTGAGGGTGACGGTGGAACCGGGTACGGCCGCCCCGGTGCCGTCATGCACCACACCGAACAGCTGGGCCTTGGTGGTTTGCGCCTGCCCGGGCAAGGCGAGGGCGGCGAGCAATACGGCACAGGCGAGCAGGCGTGAGTGCTCGCCGGAGACTGCCTTGTGGGAGCGGAAGATGCGGATTCTCGGAGTTTTCATAAGCAGGATAACCATACGAGCTTCGCCCGGACGGATGAGCCGGGCAGCGCTCGCCCGCTTTCACCCACTCAAACGGCGGTGAAAAGCGCGCGCGGGAGGTCGGTTATGGTCTACTCGGGCTTGCAAACTTACACTTTTTCGAGGTAAGGTTCGGCGGTCTTATGCTTCGCGGCTGGTTCAGTTTCGTTCTCGTTGTGGTGCTTTGGTCCATCCAAGGCTGGGCGCAGACCCCGGGGGGGATGCAGACGACGGTGCAAACCGGCGCGCCCGCGACCGTGGTGCTCGACGCGCAGCACCGGCCCATCACCGCGGGCGGCTTCGTCAAGACCGGCCCGGTGGTCTTCGAGGACATCTCCGAAAAGTCCGGCCTCGCGAAGTTCCACAACACCATGGGCTCGCGACGCAAGGACTTCATCGTCGAGACGCCCGGCTCAGGCGTGGCTTTGCTGGACTACGACAACGACGGCTGGCTCGATATTTATATGGTCAACGGTTCGACCTTCGAGGCGGAAGCGGGGAAGGCACCCGCGCCGAAAGCCGCGCTTTACCGCAACAACCACGACGGCACCTTTACCGACGTGACCGCGAAGGCCGGGGTCGCGAACGAGCGCTGGGGCTTCGGGGCCTCCGCCGCCGACTACGACAACGACGGCTACCCCGACATCTTCGTGGCCAACTACGGGCGTAACCGGCTCTACCGTAACAATCGGAACGGAACCTTCACCGACGTGGGCGAGAAGGCCGGGGTCACGGTCGGCGGTTGGTCGACCGGGGCTACTTGGGGCGACTACGACGGCGACGGGCGGCTCGACCTGTTCGTGCCGGGGTACGTCCACTTCGACCGCTCGCAGGTCGGCAAGCCGGTCCAATTTTGCCAGTTCCGCGGCGCGCCGGTGATGTGCGGGCCGCGCGGCTTGGAGGGCGAACCCGACCACCTGTTCCACAACAATGGCGACGGGACTTTTACGGATACGAGCGTCAAGGCGGGCGTCGATGACGGCAAGGGCAAGTACTACGGGCTGGCCTCGCTGTTCATCGACGTCAACAACGACGGCCGCCCGGACCTCTTGGTCGCCGACGACTCCACGCCCAACTACCTGTACCTGAACAAGGGCGACGGCACCTTCGAGGACGCGAGCTTCTCCTCCGGCTATGCGCTCAACGACGCGGGCCGCGAGACGGCGTCGATGGGTATCGCCTCCGGCGACCTGCGCCACTCCGGCAACGTGGACCTGTTCAATACGACCTTCTCCGACGACTACAAGGTGCTGTACCGCAACGACGGCGGGGGCAACTTCTCCGACGTGAGCTACCCGATGGGCATCGCCGAGGCGACCACGCCGTTCCTGGGCTGGGGCGCGGGCTTCCTCGACTACGACAACGACGGCTGGCTGGACCTGCTGGAGGCGAACGGCCACGTGTACCCGCAGGTGGACAAGGAGCAGTGGGGCACCACCTTCGAGGAGCGCCCGCTCCTGTTCCACAACGAGCGGGGCAAGCTCGCGCTCGTCCCGGCGGTGGAGGGCACCTCGCTCGCGCGGATCGGCGCGGGCCGCGGCCTGGCCTGGGGCGACCTGTTCAACGACGGACGGATCGACGCGGTGATCAACAACATCGACGGGACGCCGTCGTTTCTGCACAACGTCGCCAAAACCGGCAATCACTGGGTGGAGCTCAAGCTGGTGGGCGGCGCGAAGAGCCCGCGCGACGCGATCGGGGCGACCGTGTGGATCACCGCGGGCGGGGTCCGGCAGCGGGGCGACGTGATCAGCGGCGGGTCGTACGCGTCCACGTGCGACCCGCGCCTGCACTTCGGTCTGGGGACCGCGGCGGCGATTGAGAAGGTCGAGATTCGCTGGCCCAGCGGGCTGCGCGAAACCGTATCGCCGCCGCCGGTGGACGGGATCGCGACCGTGGCGGAGGGTAAGGGTGTCTCGGCGGGCAAGTGAGTGTTCTCGAGTCGGTTCCAAGGTGTAGCCTATTCGCATGGACGACTTCAACGAGCGGATCCAGCGGCTGACCGAGCGGCACGAAGCCTTGGCCCAAAGCGTGGAGCTGTTTCAGCACGAGATACGCGAGCTTGGGCAGAAATTGCAGCTTCAGCGCGAAAACATCGACAAGCTAACCGTGGAGTCCGCCGCCCAGCAAGCCACGGTCACTCAGGTCCTCACCGCCATGAAGGAGCTGATCGAAGTGGCCACCAGTCATGAGCGGCGGCTCGGGCGGCTTGAGAGCGCCTGACTCGGCATTTCCGGCCGGCCGGCGCGAGTCTCAAGCTCGTCCATGCCTGCGTTCAAGCGAACTCCGCACCCCCCAGGCATCTCCTCGAAGCGGGCGTGAGTCTCAGGCTCCATGCCCGACCCGCTCCACCCCAGGCATTATGCCGTCATCGCCGCCTCCATGTTCGTCCTTTGGCTGGTATTCGTTTCCGGCTTCAAGCCGCAGGAGATGCTGGTCGGTGCGCTTTCAAGCGCCGCTTCGGCCGCGTTTGTCGGATTCGTATGGCAGGCCCGCCCCGCCAGGGTCAGGCTGGACCGGGCCGATATCGCGCAGATCGCCCATGTCCCCGCGTCCATCGTGCAGGATGCCCTCGTGGTCGTGCGCGTGCTCTGGCATGACCTGACCGGCCGCCGCAAGGCAGGCTCCATCTACGCCGTGCACCGCTTCGAGGCTTCCGAGCGCGACCGGCTCCTGCGCGGCCGCGAGGTGCTCGCCGTGACCTACATGACCGCCAGCCCCAATACGGTCGTGCTCGGGGTAGACCAGCGTGAGCGCCTGCTGCTGCTCCATCAGCTCGAGGCGACCCCGCTGCCCGCCATGGCCCGCGCCCTCGGCGCGAGCGAGCGCCCCGCTTGAATCTCTGGGTCGGAACCGGCGTCGCCGTCAGCGCGGCCTTGCTGCCGTGCGCGTGGATGGCCCTGCGCGGCTCCCCCGAGCGCCGCCTGGTGGGCACGCAGATGGCCGGCCTGCTGCTCACCATCGCGATGATCTTGTTCACCGTCGGCTGGGATCGCGTACCCTACATTGACCTGCCGTTGACGCTCGCGATCATGTCTTTCGGCGGCGGGCTGGTGTACGCGCGCTTTCTCGAGAAACATCTATGAGCCAAGCACTTGTGACGGCCATTCTGCTGATTTTTACCGCCGTCTGCTGCTGGGCTGGAGTCCTCGGCATGGTCCGGATGCGCGAGCCCATGCAGGCGCTCCATTTCCTCGCGCTGCCCGCCTCGCTGGGCATCGTCGCGGTAGCCCTGGCCACGTGGCTGCAGACGGGCTGGAGCCAGGTCGCGCTCAAGACGACCCTGATCGCCGCGATCCTGCTTCTGTTCAACTCGGTCGTGACCCACGCGACCGCGCGCGCCTTCCGCCTGCGCGCGCTCGGCCACCTCGAAGCCACCGACCCGAAAGCCCTCCAATTCGAGGAGGAACGGAAATGACCGTCTTCGGCTCCGCCCTCCTGCTGCTCATCGCTGTCGCCGGGTTGGCGGTCGTGCGCACCCGCGACACCACCGAGCAGGTCGTCGCGTTGGGCTTCTACGGCCTGCTCACCGGGCTCATGTTTTTCTTCTTCCAGGCTCCGGACGTCGCCCTGTCGCAGTTCACCGTGGGCGCGGTGGCCCTGCCGCTCATGGTCATGCTGGCTCTGTCGCGGCTCAAACTTCAAGCCGCCAAACGCGAGCGCGAGCGCGACGAGGAGGTTCACGATGCCTGAGCGGCTGCGCGTCCGCCTGTTTCTCGTCGCGGGGGCGGTGTTCTTCGCCCTGTACGCCGCCGCCGCGCTTGGGCTGCCGCGCTGGGGCAGCTTCAACGGGCCCTACGGTACCTACGTGCAGCGCATGGCCGTGTACGAGCGGCACGCCACCGACACCATCAACGCCATCAACTACGACTACCGCGGCTTCGACACGCTCGGCGAGGAGTTCATCCTGTTCACCGCCGCGCTCGGCGTCATGCTCCTGCTCCGGCAGGACGAGGACGCGGGACCCTCCGCGGCGAAAATCGAAGACCGCGTTCCCCTCAGCCCCACCATCCGCACCCTGGTGGTCCCGGTCGCGGGCCTGTGCGTCATCTTCGGCTTCTACATCGGCCTCCACGGCAATCTCACCCCGGGCGGGGGTTTCCAGGCCGGGGTCATTCTCGCGACCGCGCCGCTGCTGGTGTACTTGGCTGAAAACACCGAGGCCTTCGCCCGCGTCACCTCCAGCCGCCTGGTCGAGGTGGTCGAGGCGGCCGGCGCGGGCGCATACGGCTTGATCGGCCTCGTGCCGCTGTTCATGGCTGTGCCGTTCCTCACCAACGTCCTGCCGTACGGCACCACCGGCGACGTCTTCTCCTCGGGCACCATCGCGCTCATCTCCGCCACGGTCGGGGTGGAGGTCACGGCGGCGTTTCTGCTCGTCATCTACACGTATTTGCAGGAGATCGTGATGCAGAAAGGCCGGTCTTGATCGCCCATTTACCGTTTCTGGTCGCCGGGTGGCTGTTCTGCTGCGGCCTCTACGGGCTCGTTTCGAGCCGCCATCTGGTCCACTCCGTCATCTGCCTGGCCATCCTGCAAAGCTCCACGTACATGCTGCTGCTCGGCATCGGCTGGCGCGCCGGCGGCACCGCGCCCGTCTTCGCGGACATCCCGGTCGGCACCGTCACCGTGGATCCGGTCGTGCAGGCCCTCATGCTCACCGACGTCGTCGTCGAGGCCGTCGTGGTCGCGCTGCTGCTTGCCATGGTGGTCAAGGCGCACGAGAAGTCCGGCACCGCCGACCCCTCCGACCTGCGCGCGATGCGAGGCTGATGCCGAGCCCACTCGTTCCGCTCCCGGTCGTGCTGCCGCTGCTGGGCGCGGCTCTGCTCGCCGCCCTGCGCCGATCGATCCCGCGCGCGGCCGCGGATTCGATCGCCATCGCCGTTTCGGCCGCGACCCTCGCGATCTGCGCGACCCTGCTTGCCCACTCGTTCGCTTACACGGCCGTGTACTGGTTCGGCGGCTGGTACCCGCGCGGCACGCAGGCCATCGGCATTGCTTTCGTCGTCGACCCGGCCGGGGCCGGCGTGGCAACCCTGGCCGCGTTGCTCGGCACCCTGGCCGCGGTCTTCTCCTGGCGCTTCGTCGACGCGGGCGCGGGCCACCTGCAGCCGCTCATGATGGTATTTCTCGCGGCCATGTGCGGCTTCGCGCTCACCGGCGACCTGTTCAACATGTTCGTCTTCTTCGAGCTGATGAGCACCGCCGCCTTTGCCCTGTGCGGCCTGCAGACCCGCGAAGCCGCCCCGCTCCAGGGCGCGTTCAACTTCGCCGTCACCAACACCATCGCGGCGTTCCTGGTCCTTACCGGCATCGGCATGCTTTACGCGGTCACCAGCGCGCTCAACATGGCACAGATTGGGGCCCAGATGGGCGCGGCTCTCGCCGGGCACCACGATCCAACCGTCCTGTTCGCCGCGACGCTGCTCTTCTGCGGCTTCTTCATCAAGGCCGCCATCGTGCCGTTCCACTTCTGGCTGCCGGACGCCCACGCCGTCGCCCCCACCCCGGTCTGCGTCCTGTTCTCGGGCATCATGGTCGAGCTCGGACTATACGCCGTGCTGCGCCTGCACACGGTGCTCTTCGCCGGGCTCGATGTGCGCGGGCCGTTTCTTTTCCTGGGCTGCCTGACAGTCCTGCTCGGCGGGGTCATGTGCTATGCCGAGCACCACCTCAAGCGCATGCTCGCCTTTTCCACCATCACCCATGCCGGGCTCATGCTCGTCGCCCTCGGCCTGGGCACACCCCTGGCTATCGGCGGCATGCTGCTGTACATGCTCGCCCATGCGCTCATTAAAGCCGGGCTCTTCTTTACGGCGGGTATCCTGCTGCACCGGCTTCGCACCGTCAGCGAGCCCAAGCTGTGGAAGGGAGGCCGCGTGCTGCCCGGGACCGGGGTGCTCTGGTTCGCGGGAGCCGCGGGGCTGGCCGCCGCCCCGCCCTTCGCCACCGGGCTGGGCGAAGCCCTCACCACCGACCACGCGCACTGGGCCCAGTGGGTCTTCCTCGCGGGCGGAACCCTCACGGGCGCAGCCGTCCTGCGCTCCGGCGCGCGCATCTTCCTCGGCTGGGGCGACCCGCCCATCGTCGACGAGGCCGCCAAGATCGACGAGCTGCCGGAGACCCGCGAAGAAGACGGGCGCGTTTTCCCGTATCACTGGCTACCGGCCGCTTTCTGTGTGCTGCTCGGGGCCGGGCTGTGGTGGATGCCCGGCGTTCGGGCGGGCGTGCTCGAAGCCGCCGCCCGCCTCGTTTCGCAATCCGGGTACATCCACACCGCCTACTCCGGGGCGGGTGGGCTCATTCCCGCCCCGGCCTTTCCGACCCAGGCCGTCGCCGGGGCAGTCTTGCGCGGCTCCCTGGCCCTGGCCCTGGCGGCCGCGCTCGCCGCGACTTCCGTTTTTCGCCTGCGCCTCCCGCGCGGTCTGCGCCTGGGCGCTTTCCTCGAAGGCCCGCTGACCGCTCTGCGCGTTTTTCAAAGCGGCCACCCGGGCGACTACGTCCTGTGGCTCACCTGCGGCCTGGCCGGAGTGGGCTCGGCTTTTTTCCTCCTGCTGCGATAGGCTTTTTACCAATGGCAGTCTTCTTCAGCGCGGGTTCCCCTACGGCCGAGCTCGGCCCCTCCGACATCGAGGCCGCGCTGGCCGAAGGTTTCGCCCGCTTCGCCGGCCGCAAGCGCGTTCTGCTGGTTCCGCCGGACGGCTCCCGGTTCCACTCCCGCGCGGGCGAGATCGCGGGCGAGCTGTGCGCGCGGATGGGCCCGCGCATCGGGGCGGTTCTGCCCGCGCTCGGAACGCACAATCCCATGTCCGAGGCCGCGCTGGCCCGCATGTTTCCCCGCGTTCCGCGCTCGTTGTTCCACGTCCACCGCTGGCGCGAAGACGTCGTGACCCTGGGCGAGATACCCTCCGCGTTCATCCGCGAGCAGTCCGACGGCAAGCTCGAGTTCGCCTGGCCGGCGCAGGTCAACCGCATGTTGGTGGAGAGCGGCTTCGACCTCATCGTCTCCATCGGCCAGGTCGTTCCGCACGAGGTCATCGGCATGGCCAACGGTGTCAAGAACATCCTGGTCGGCACGGGCGGCGCGGCGGGCATCGACCGCAGCCACTACCTCGGCGCGGTGTACGGCATGGAGCGCATCATGGGCCGCGCGGATACCCCCGTTCGCCGCGTCCTCAACGAGGCCGCCCGGCTGTTTCTCGGCGGCTTGCCGCTGGTTTACGTGCTCACCGTGGTGGGACCGGACAAGCGCGGAAAATCCGTCCTGCGCGGGCTCTTTCTCGGCGACGACGCCGAGTGCTTCGAGCGGGCCGCCGCGCTCGCCCTGAAGGTCAATTTCACACTGCTCGACGAGCCGGTCCGGAAAGCCGTCGTCTACCTCGACCCGGACGAGTTCGGGAGCACCTGGCTCGGCAACAAGGCCATCTATCGCACGCGCATGGCGCTCGCCGACGATGCCGAGCTGGTCGTGCTGGCCCCCGGCGTCCACGAGTTCGGCGAAGACCCGGCGATCGACCGGCTCATCCGCAAGTACGGCTACCGCGGCACCCCCGCGACCCTCGACGCGGTCGCCCGGAACCGAGACCTGCGCGCGAACCTGAGCGCCGCCGCTCACCTGATCCACGGCTCTTCCGAGGGCCGCTTCCGGGTCACCTACTGCCCCGGCGGGCTCACGCGCGAGGAGGTCGAGGCTGTCGGCTTCCGGTACGGCGACCTCGGCGAGGCGATGCGGCGCTACGACCCGGACCGGCTGCGGACCGGCTGGAACGAGGTCGCGGGCGAGCGGGTGTTCTATGTCGCGAACCCCGGACAGGGTCTATGGGCGCACCGCAGCCGGTTCAGCGATGGGCCCTGAGCGATTTCGGGTTGATGCTAGACCGGCGGAGCACTTCTCGACGCGGCTTTTCCGTCAAGAAAGCCGCACGGAATGAGAGTTAAAAACGCCACGATCACTCGAAAACTGCTTTGAGCAGCCGCTTGTCGAACGGCCATTTGTATCGCTTGACGATCCGCATGGAGTCCGCTTCGGGGTGCAGCGGATTGCTGAGGACGTTGCTTGCTTCGGGGACGAGCACGCTGGGCACCTCGAGCAGCAGGGAAGCGCGCGAGGCGAGCCAGCGGCCTCCGGCGGCCTGCGTCAGGTCGGGCCGGTCCGGCCAGTCCTCCGGGAGAGCTTCCACGTCGAGCTTTCGGCGCGCAACCGTGTCCGGGATTTCCAGCTTGAGCACTTGCACCCGCGCGGGCAGGTCCTCGGCATCGAGCTCCATGTGGACGAGCGTCTCCAGCAGTGCCGTGGCAGGATGAAGGGTCAAGTAAAGCACCGGGCGGCCCCGGCGGTGCCAGCGCCCGGAGACGAGCAGCCCGCCCACTCCGTCCAGAGAGTCGTAGTTGCTGATCCGCCACAGGATCACGCGTTAGGCGGCCATCCCGAAATCCAATTGCAGCAGCCACTCCTCCACCAGACGCGCGCCGGCTTCGGTGCGCAGCATCTCCAGAGGCGTCCGCCCTTCAAAGCGTTTCTTGGCTTTGCGCAGCCAGTGTCCGGCCGCCGCGTCATCGCCGAAAACTTCCTCGGCCAGCGCCGAGATGCGCGCGATCCGAACCGCGCGGTCCGACTCTTCGTGGGTCAGCGGCTCTTTCCGGCTGCGCCGGTGAACCAGCGTGCGGCGGGGCAGCACGTAGCTGAAGATCTCTTCGTCGGTCAGTCCGTGGCACGAAAGTGCCTCCAGCGATGCGAGGGGAAGCCGCTGGTCCACGAGGCGCGCGACGTCGCGGTCGGAATGCAGCACGACGGAACCCAGCTTTTGGGCCAGGCGCAGAAAGAAACGAGCATCGTCAGGGTTTGGAACTTGAGGGCTGAGACCGAGCATCGTTACCTCCAACGCAATCTGCCGTTATCCTAGCGGCGTTTTGCGCGATGCGCAACGGCCTAAGTCGAGTCAGTAATCTGGTGGAGGCGGCGTCTACCGATACGCGCTTGCAACCCGTTTACAGACAACAGCTTGCGATTTTCACACAGAAATTATGCCCCCAAAAATGCCCCCAGAAGAATGATGCTGCACCCTTCCGCTTCGGGTGCGCGGAGCGCCACACTCAGGGCCGGAAAGTGGGGTACCCCGCCCCGTCCCGGAACGGTACACTGCACTTGCGAGCCTGCCCGAGACGGCGGCCCGCGATGCTCCCGAGAGGTGTCCCTCCATGCCCGCCCTGAAGATGACGCCCAAGCTCCGTGAACGGTTCTGTGCAGTGCTTGCCGAGGGCGTCACCGTCGACACGGCTTGCCGGGCGGTGGGCATTCATCGGTCAGCGGCCTATCGGCTCCGCGACTCGCACCCGGCGTTCGCTTCCGCATGGGAGGATGCCGTGGAGCGTGGGACGGACAGGCTCGAGGACATCGCCTTGGAGCTCGCCACGGTGGGTGAGGCGGAGCCGGTCTGGTATCAGGGGCAGATCGTGGGGCAGCGTCACCGCCGGAGCGAAAACCTGCTCATGGCCCTGCTCCTGGCCCTGCTCCGCGCCCGGCGGCCGCAGAAGTTCCGCGACAATGCCCGCGTGGAAGTGGACAACGGGCAGCTCGCGGCTTTCGCCGATGCCGTCCGGGGTATCGGCTCCGCCGCGCCGCCCTTCGGCGATGCGGCCGTAGGCGTGTAGGCCAATGCAAGTTCTACCCTGCCCGGCAACTGGTGACACTTTGGAGCCGCTTGCTGGTTACCGGACGGGTGCGCGAATCGCCATGCCGGGCGGAGGACGCGGCCTCTTACAAGCAGTCCCACGGCTGCGATGCCGGGGCAAGCACGGTGAGGTTGCCCGGTGGATGCTTGCCGAGGATGCCGAGGTCGCGCCAGTCGACAAGCACCAGCCCGCGTGATTCCCCCACCACCACGCCCGGCTCCCCGTGTGGGCACCAACGGAGCCGTACCAGGGTATTCGGCGGGAAGGGGCGGGCGGCGCGAAGCGCCTTGGGAATACGTCTCATGCGGGTTCTCCTTTCGGG
>CAXUEU010000092.1:0-13168 GCA_964250195.1 uncultured Acidobacteriaceae bacterium | reverse complement strand
CCCCCGACCTCCATACCCCGGCCATGGTCGTCGCGCACATCGCGGCCTCCGCGCTCGCGCTCCTGATGGCGCGCCTGCAGGACCTCGGCGCGGTCCGCGGCGCGTGGGCCACCCTGTACGAACCGGCCTCCGAGCACGGACGCGCCGCGGTCGACGAGCTGCACCAGCAAACCGTGACCCTGTTGAACTTCCAAACCATGCCGAAGGAGGTCTATGACATGCAGGTGGCTTTCAATATGACGCCCACCCTCGGCGAGGCGTCGCCCATCGACCTCACGGCCAACGAGGCCCGCATCCGCCGGCACTACGAGCTGCTCTCCGGCGGCCGGCTGCCTCGGCTCGGCATCCAGCTCGTCCAGTCGCCGGTTTTCCATGGGTACTGCGCTTCGGTCGGCGTGGAACTGGAGCGCCCGGCCGCGCTCGAGCACGTGGAAGCCGCGCTCGCCGGCGACCATGTCGACGTCATCCTGGGCGAAGCGGACGCGCCCTCGAACCTGAGCTGCGCCGGGCAGGATGAAATCCTCCTCCGTGTGCGCCCGGCCGACCCGAGCGAAGCGCAGTCGAGCCGCTTCTGGCTCTGGGCCTCCTTCGATAACCTGAAGATGGGCTCGCTGAACGCGATCAGCTGCGCGGGCGAGCTGGGCAAGCTGCGGCCCAAGGGTAAGGTGCAATGAGGAGAGGATCATGCGGCTTGGAGCGGCAGTCGATTCCCGAATACAAGCCCCTCAACAAGGAGCTCCAAAATGGAAAGCAAGTATGAGCAGGGCCTGAAAGTCAGGCGGGAAGTGCTGGGCGACGCCTACGTGGACCGCTCGGTCGGCAATGTGCAACCCTTCATGCGCCCGATGCAGGAGCTGGTGACCGAGTACTGCTGGGGCGACATTTGGACCCGGCCCGGCCTTGGACGCCGCGAACGCAGCATCGTGAACCTGAGCATGCTCACGGCGCTCAACCGCCCGAACGAGCTGCGGCTGCACGTTCGCGGGGCGGTCAACAACGGCCTGACCCGGGAAGAAATCGGCGAGGTTCTGCTCCAGACCGCGATCTACTGCGGGGTCCCGGCGGCGCTCGACAGCTTCAAGACGGCCGAAGAAGTTTTCAAGCAACTCGACAGCGAAAGCGGCAAATAGAAGCCCGGGCCGGGTGAGCCCCGGCCTACCCACCCGATGTGGACCGGGCTCGGGGTCCACGCACAACAGCCTCCACGGGAAAGCAGCAGATATGAGCACAGCGCAGATCCGAATTGCCGTCCTCGACGACTACCAAGACGTTGCACTGAAAATGGCGGACTGGTCGCCCCTCCGGGAGCGGGCGTCCGTTGAGGTTTTTTCCGATACCGTCACCGATCCCGACCAGTTGGTCGCGAGGCTGCAACCATTCCAGGTTCTCAGTGTCATGCGCGAGCGGACGCCGCTGCCCCGCGCCATCCTTGAACGTTTGCCCAATCTGAAGCTGATCGTTTCGACGGGTGCGAAGAATGGCTCTATTGACCACGCTGCGGCCAAGGAGCGCGGCATTGCCGTTGAAAACACCCATGGCGGCCAGTCTGCCCCGATGGAGCTGACATGGGCGCTTATCATGGCGAGCGCGCGAAAGATCATCCCGGAGGCCAACTCGCTGCGAGCCGGAGGCTGGCAGCGGACGGTCGGGGATGAGCTCAAGGGAAAAACCCTGGGCGTGTTGGGCTTAGGGCGAATCGGGAGCAAGATCGCGCAGATCGCGCGCGCCTTCGACATGGAGGTCATCACCTGGAGCGACCGGGTGACACGGGAAGAAGCCGACCGGGCCGGGGCGGCGGTCGTGATGAAGGATGAGCTTTTCAGCCGCGCGGACATCCTCACCGTTCATCTGGTCCTCGTGGACTCGACCCGGGATCTGGTGGGGGCGCGGGAGCTTGCCCTGATGAAGCCGACCGCTTGGCTGGTCAACACCTCGCGCGGACAAATCGTGGACGAGGGCGCTCTCCTGGAAGCACTCCGAGGCAAAAAGCTGGCTGGGGCCGCCTTGGACGTCTACAACGTTGAGCCTCTCCCGGAAGACCACCCGTTCCGCACGCTCGATAATGTCGTCGCGACGCCGCATCTGGGATATGTTTCCCGGCAGCAGTACGAGGTGTTCTACGGCGACACCGTGCGCGCCATCACCGCATGGCTCGACGACCCGAGCCGCAAACCCTGACCCATACATCCTGACCCGCGAACGCAAATGCTCCTCCCAGGGGCCGCACCGGCCCGAAAGGCACGCCATGAAGTTCGGTTTTCTCGCGATCGCGATTTTTGCCGGCATTCTCAATCCGTTTCTGGGCGGCATGAACTCCACCCTCAGCAAGAAAATCACTCAGCCGGTGTGGGCGGTTGCAGCGACGTTTGCCGTGGCCATGCTTACCACGCTAGCGGTGGCCCTGGTAAGAAGGGAGCACTTCCCCGCCGGCGCGAGCCTTGCGCAAGCGCCGTGGTGGAGCTGGCTGGGCGGCTTGTTCGCCGCCGGTTATGTGCTTTCGCTCACCCTGGTCGCGGACAAGCTCGGTGCTTCCGTGTTTACTGGGGTCACTATCACCGTGGCAATGATTGTGTCGGTGATCCTGGACCACTACGGTTTTGTCGGCTATGAGGTGCACAAGCTGAATGCACTCCGGGTCGTCGGTGCCGTTATCATGACGGGCGGCCTGGGACTTATCCTGAAGAGCTGATCCGCCGCCGCTCAACCCAAACTGCCCAAGCTCCTGTCGCCGGATCTTACCGAGGCATCTCCGCGGCAGCGCTTCTCTGGTCGATGCTGCCGAGCGAGAATAGCACCCAAAGTTACCACGCACCTCACGACCTCCATTCGCGACTGATCAAGCTTCATGTGCTTCGCGGAGGCAAGGATCTGGCGCATGGGTCAAATCGTGCAGCAAGTGTTGAGCCCTCCTTGAGGTAGGCGCGGCTCACCGGCCAGCTGCAAGGAACGCTCGTTCTTCCGCCGGGAGCGGAGCATCGCCCGGCGGTGTTGGTTCTGGGCGGGTCCGAGGGTGGAGCACCGACACAAAAGGCGGCTTTGCCGGCTACGCAGGAGTTTGTCAGCTTGGCGCCCGCTTAGTCTCCACGGTAACAATTCGCTGGAAATCCCTGATCGTTTCCGCTGGAGTATTCCGGCAAGGCCATCGGATTCCTCCTTCGGCGGCCGGAGGTCCTGCCGCGGCAGCCGGCCGTAGTCGCAATCTCGATGGGTGGCGAGCTCGCGCTGCAGCTGGAGCACCTGCTATCGAGCCAAGGCAGCATGCTGAGCGAGCGCGAACGTATCCGTCATCCCCGCGACATAGTCCGCGACAACCCGAGCCGGGTTTACCTGCCCGCTTTCGATGCGCGCCCGGTAGGTGGCGGGCAGCAAGGCGGGGTCGGCCAGCCAGGTGCCGAACAGGGCGCGCACCACCGCTTCGGCGGTGGCGTGGTCGCGCTTGAGCGGCGCGGAGCCGTACAGGTGCGTGTGCAAATAGAGTTTGGCGGCGAGGCGTTCGCGCTCCATCTCCGGCGAGAAGCCCACCAGCCTGCGTCCGGCTGCGCGGACACCACCTAAATCGCGGACCCCGGCGCTCTCCACATTGGCGACGGTGGCTTCCAGAAGGTCCCCGACCAGCGCGTTGAGCATGCGCTTGAGCGCCTCGTTGAAGATCAGCTGGGGCGCGGCGGCAGTGTGCTTCGCCGCCATAGGCGCGTAAAAACGCTCGAACGGGGGCACCCCGGCCCGAACATGCGCGAGGTCGAGCAGCCCGGCCTCCATGCCGTCGTCCAGGTCGGCGGTCAGGTACGCGATCTCGTCGGCCAGGTCGATCAGTTGCGCCTCGAGCGGGGGCTGTCGTTCGAGCAGGTACGGCGCGAGTTGGGGGTATTCGTCGGCCGTGTAGTCGCGGGAGTGCTTGATGATGCCCTCGCGCACGCCGAAAGTCAGGTTCAGACCGGGGAAGCCGGCATAGCGCAGCTCGAAGTGCTCGACGATGCGCAGCGCGTGAAGGTTGTGGTCGAAGCGCAGGCCGTGCTCGCGCAGGCAGCTGTCGAGCGCCCGCTCGCCGGCGTGCCCGAAGGGCGGGTGGCCGATGTCGTGGACCAGGGCCAGCGCCTCGGTCAGGGCCGCGTTCAGGCCCAGCGCGCCGGCCACGGTCCGAGCGATCTGCGCGACCTCCATGGTGTGGGTCAGGCGCGACCGGAAGTGGTCGGAGGGCTCGCCGGCCCGGCTCCCGGCGGAGAAAACCTGGGTCTTGCCCGCGAGCCGGCGAAACGCGCGGGCATGAATGATGCGGGCCCGGTCGCGCTCGAACGGCGCGCGGTAGGCGTGCTCGGGCTCCGGGTGCGCGCGCGCGGCGAGCGGGTCGTGGGCGTCGTCCGGCGCGGCGCAGGCAGAGAGGGGGCTGTCCATGCTTCTTTAGAGTAGCGCCGAAGCCCTGGAGCAGCCCCCAACCGTCGATCAGCCGGCTTGAATGGCCTGTGCCGGTTCGCGCCGGCACAGGCGACGTACCTAGCCTTCGCGGTGAGCCCAAGGCTCAGGGGTGCTTCGCCCCTTTGTCCTCGCCCGAGCTCTCTCGCGCCAACTTCACCCGTGCCGAGTCGAGCTTCTTCTGCACCCGCTGGCCCTCGCCGGGTTCGGCGTCGGCCGGGTCGGTCCGGGTGAACAGCCGCAGGGACTCCTCCCACTGCGAGGCCGCCTGCTTCAGGCGGGCGGTCTTTTCGTAAAGGTCGCCCAGGTGCTCGTGAACGGTGGGGTCCTGGTTGCTGTGCTGGCTCGCTTTCAGCAGGTTGTTCTCAGCCAGGGCGTACTGGCCCAGCTTGTAGTAGGCCCAGCCAAGCGAATCCAGATTGGCATAGCTCTGCGGGTCCAGCTTCACGGCGCGCTGGATCATCGTCAGCGCCTCGTTGAGGCGTATGCCGCGGTCGGCGAGCAGGTAGCCGTAGTTGTTGAGCGCGGAGCTGTTGTTCGGGTCCAGCACCAGAGCTTTCCTGTAGTTGTCCTCGGCCGCGTCGTAGTGCTTTTGCCGGTCCTCGACCACCGCCCGCTCGATCAGTGCGCCGGCCTTCTGCTCCGGGGCCGTGCTCAGCTGTTCGGCGCGGTCCAGAGCCTCCCCGGCTTCTTTCCACTTCTTCGCGTGCAGGTCGATCTGGGCCAGCGACAAATAGACATCCCGGTCCTGCGAGGTATTGTTGAGCAGGCCTTTCGCCATGCCCACCCCTTCGTCGTACTTGCCGGTCGAGGCGAGCTGGTTCGCGAGCGCCAGCTTCAGGCCCCGGTTCCTGGGCAGCTTCGCGACCGCCTGTTGGAGGGTCGCGGTCGCGCGGTCGTACTGGTGCGTCTCTCGCAAGGCATCGGTCTGGGCCAGGTAGCCGCTTACGGCAAAATCGTTGCCGAGCGGGATCAGCTTGCCGAAGGCCGCGATGGCGTCGTCCGTGCGGCCCTCGCCTTGGTACGCATTGCCCAGGTGGTCCACGAACAGAGCGTAGTTGTTCTTCTCGGAGACCGAGTAGTCGCCGGTCGAGTGTTCAGCGTCGGCGACCATTTTGGCCAGCAGCCGCTCCGCTTCGGAGAACTGCCCGAGCTGCTCGTAGACCAGCGCTTCGTTGTAGCGGATTTCGAGCGAGTCGGAGGCGAGCGGCGCGGCCTTTTTCAGGTTGGCGAGCGCATCGTCGAGCCGGCCTTCCTTGCGCTCGATCTCTGCGGCGTGCAGGTAGGCATTCGCATCCGTGGGGTCGCCCTCGATCACGTCGTTGTAGGCCTCGAGCGCGGGCTTGTCCTGCCCGTCGCGGTGCAGCGCGTCGGCCAGCGCCCGCTCGACGTCGAGGTTGTCCGGCTCGAGCGCCAGCGACTTTTGGTACGCCGCGATGGCGTGCCGGGTGTCCTTGAGCTGGTCGTAGCTGGCACCCAGCGCGTACTCGGTCTTGGCGGTCTGGTCGGCCTCGGGCACGGCGCTCAGGGCCTGCACGGCACCGCGCACGTTGCCCTGCTCCGTGTCGATGCGCGCCATGTTCAGCACCACTTCCTCGGAGTGCGGGTCGATTTTCTGCGCCGCGGCGAACTGTTCCTGCGCGTGGGCGGGATCCTTGGCGAAGGAGTAGAGCTGGCCGAGCAGCAGGTGGTCTTCAATGTTGCCGGGCTCGAGCGCGAGAATGCGGTTGTACTCCGCGATGGCCAGCCCCAGCATGCCGTTGGTGGCGCCGTTCGCGCTGGTTCCCGAAGCGTCACCCAGCGAGCGCAGGTAGATGCGGCCCAGCAGCTTGTGCGCGTCGAGCGAGTTGGGGTCCCGCGCGATCTCGGCCTGCGCGGCATCGATGGCCTCGCGGACGCGGCCCGTGCGGAAGTAGAGCTCGGCCAGGGCGTTGCTCAGGGTGGGTGAGCCCGGGTCCGCCGCGAGCGCGGCCTTGTACTCCTCGACCGCCTGGTTCGCGAGCTCGGGTTTGCCTCCCTGGACCGCCTGCTCCTCGTAGTTGTGCGCGAGCATG
Source organism: uncultured Acidobacteriaceae bacterium (assembly GCA_964250195.1). GTDB lineage: Bacteria > Acidobacteriota > Terriglobia > Terriglobales > Acidobacteriaceae > EB88. Next base: position 6,704 of record CAXUEU010000092.1, on the reverse strand, counting down.
GCGTGGTAGTACGCATCGGCCTGCTTGGGGGCCGGGCTCGCCGCGGGCTTGCTCTGCGCGAGGGCGGAGGAGGCGGCAAGAAGCAGGGCGAGCGCGGGGGAGAGAGTGTGGAGCGAGGGGCGCACGGGCGGCCTTTCAGCCGCCGGATCACGGGCAGCTTGCAACTTGGACGATTGTAAACGGCTCCGGGATGCGGAGAAGGCGAAAGTGTGTTAACGGCGGGTGAGGGCGACTCCATTTCGGGAAGCGGCCCGTTTCGGGAATGGATCAATGCCGGAAATGCCGCACCCCCGTGAACACCATTGCCAAACCGAGCCGGTCGGCGGCGGCGATCACGTCCGCGTCGCGCACCGAACCGCCCGGCTGAATCACCGCGGTCGCGCCTGCCTCGGCGACGACCTCCAGCCCGTCCGGGAACGGGAAAAACGCGTCCGAGGCGGCGACCGTGCCCGCGAGCGGCAGGACGGCCTTTTGCGCTCCGAACCGCGCCGCGTCCACCCGGCTCATCTGCCCCGCGCCGATGCCCACCGTCTGCCCGTCGCGGGCGTAGACGATCGCGTTCGACTTGACGTGCTTGGCCACGCGCCACGCGAAGAGCAGCGCGCGGGACTCCTCCTCGGACGGCCGCCGGGCGGTCACGGTCCGCAACTCCGGAGCCGCGGGCCGGTCGGCGTCCTGCACCAGCAGCCCGCCGGAGATGTGCTTGAGCACCTGCGCGCCTCCGGCATGCTCGATCTCCAGCAGGCGCAGATTTTTCTTCGCGGCGAAGCGTTCCCGCGCGCCCGGCGTGTAGGCCGGGGCGGCGATGGCCTCCACGAACAGCTTCGCGATCTGCTCGGCGGCCGCTTCGTCGATCTCGCGGTTGACCCCGAGCACCCCGCCGAACGCCGAAACCGGGTCGGCGGCCAGCGCCTTCGTGTATGCCTCCAGCACGGACGCGCCCGTCGCCGCGCCGCATGGGTTGGTGTGCTTGACGATGGCGACCATCGCCGCGTCCGCCGCCGCGAACTCCCGCGTGAGCTCCCAGCAGGCGTCCAGGTCGACCAGGTTGTTGTACGAAAGCTCCTTGCCTTGCAGCTGGAGCGCCCCGGCCACGCCGCGCTTCGAGCCGTCGGCGTACAGAGCGGCGCGCTGGTGCGGGTTCTCCCCGTAGCGCAGGCCGGCGGTGCGGGGCAGGACCAGGCGCAGCGTCGCGGGCAGCTCCATCGCCGCGGGCGCTTCCGCCGTCGCGGGCGGCTCGTTCCCGGCGCTTCCGAGCCGGTCCAGTGCGTTCGCGATCGCCGTATCGTAGGCCGCTGTGGTCGAGAAAGCCTGCCGGGCCAGACGCCAGCGCGTGGCCCGCGTGAGCCGGCCCGCGTTCGCGTCCAGCTCGGCCGCCAGGGCTTCGTAGTCCGCGGGGTCGGCCACCACGGCGACATCCTCGAAGTTCTTGGCCGCCGAGCGCAGCATGGAAGGCCCGCCGATGTCGATGTTCTCGATCAGCTCGGCGAAGGCGACGCCCGCGCGGGACGCGGTCTTCTCGAAGGCGTACAGGTTAACGACCACCATGTCGATCGGCTCGATCCCGTGCGCCTCGGCGGCCGCCCGGTGCTCCGGGTTGGCGCGGACGTGCAGGATGCCCCCATGGACCTTGGGGTGCAGCGTCTTGACCCGCCCGTCGAGCATCTCCGGGAAGCCGGTCAGGTCGTCGATGTCGCGGACCGGGAGCCCGGCCTCGCGCAGCGCGCGCGCGGTGCCCCCGGTCGAGACCAGCTCCACGCCGTGGGCGGCGAGCCCGCGCGCGAACGGGACGAGCCCCGCCTTATCGGTGACGCTGAGCAGGGCGCGTCGTACCGGCTTGATGTCGCTCATTTTCGGTTCCGTCCTTGAGGAAAACTTGATTGTACGAACGCCCGCCGCAGCCGAAGCGGGGCAATCGAAAGTAATTTGCCGCCGCGCGCGTCCAAGTCTAGGGTAGAGCCATGGCGGACGAGCGCGCGACCGATCGATTCGAGGCCCCGGCGGAGGTGCTCGCGCCCGCGGCCTCCGGGCCCGCGCGGGTGCTCGAAACGCGCGCCGGGCGCAGATGGGCCGAAGCCCCGGCAACCTACGCGCTGCTGGGGATCAACGTGGCCGTCTTCGCGGCGATGCTCGCCGGCGGCGTCTCGCTCACCTCGCCTCGTCCGGAGCAGCTGCTCCACTGGGGCGCGGACTTCGGCCCCGCCGTTCTGCTCGGCAACGAGTGGTGGCGTCTGGTCAGCTCGGCGTTCGTGCACGTCGGCCTCCTGCACCTCGCCACCAATATGTGGTGCCTGTGGAACCTGGGCCTGCTGGGCGAACCTCTGCTGGGAGCGGGCGGCCTCGTCGCGGTATACGTGCTGACCGGCGCGGCAGGGAACCTTCTGAGCGTGGCCGCGCACCCGGGCCTGGCAAACGACGGAGCCGGCGCGGCGGTGGGCGCGGGCGCCTCCGGGGCGATCTTCGGCTTGGCCGGCGCGCTGATCGTGCTGCTCAAATCGTCCTGGCTGCCGCTGCCGCCGACAGAGCGCAAGAAGCTGCGCCGCAACGTGATCTCCTTCGCGGTGCTCAACTTCGCGCTGGCCTTCGGCGTCGATATCGGCCATTTCGCCGTGCAGTTCGACAACATGGCCCACCTGGGCGGCTTCCTGGCCGGGCTCCTGCTGGCCCTGCCCATGGTGCCGCGCATCGGCGCGCCGCGGACCCTGTTTCTGCGGCGGCGCGCGCTCGCCCTGGGAGCCGAGGCCTTTCTGCTTGGGTTGCTGTGTGTCGGGGTCAGGGCCTTTTACGTGTCCGGAGTCCAGGGCAGGTAAAAAGCCGCTTCGTCAGGCGGTTGCCGTCGCGGTGGCCGAGGCGAACTTGCGCACCATGGCCAGCAGCAGCTTCTTGTCGCTGTCGTTGAGGTTGGAGGAGTAGCGCCGGATCTGCGAGAGGAACCGGAGTTCGTCGTCGGAGATCTTCTGGGTGGGCAGGTCACGCGGCGCGGCCGGGTCGGCGAAGAACTGCGCCAGCGGCAGCTCGAGCGACCCCGCGATCTTCTGAAGCGTGTCGAGCGACGGGATGGTGTGCCCGTTCTCGACTCGGGAAAGGTAGCAGCGGAGCAGCCCGGTGCGCTTCTCGATGTCGCCCTGCGAGAGGCCGCGCTGCAAGCGGAAATCACGAATCGTTGCGCCGATTTTCATGCTGATGGATTTTCACTCGTTCGGTCGACTCAAACCGCAGGGGGATGCGTTTTGGTAACAACAGAGTTAACACCGGATGGGTTGTCCCGTCGATAAAAATCTTTTGCCCACGGACGAGTGTGCCTTGCCGGGCAAATAGAAGCGCGCGGGAGAGGAAGCGCGAGGCCGCCCGCGCGTCTACTATGGCTTAGCCTTAAAGACTGAAAGGGAAGGGGACCTGGATGACGGACACCGCCGCCAAAACCCTGAACAAGCTCAAGTGCGAGGCCCGGGGCGTGCCCCACCTCGCCATGGTGATCTTCAACGAGGTGATGCGGACGCGCGTGCTGACCATCGGCGCGGCGGTGGCTTTCTTCTTCCTGCTCTCGCTCGTGCCCTTGCTGGCGGTGTTTTCGGCGCTGTTGAGCGCGCTGCCGGTCCCCCATCTGTGGGACCAGCTGCTCGGACTCATCGCCATGCTGGTGCCGCCGGCGGCGATGGTCTTCGTCCGGTCCATCATCGCGTCCGTCATCACCCCGCATCCGGCGCGCATCCTGTCGATCGGCATCCTGACGTACTTATGGTCCGCGGCAGGCGCCTTCTCGGCTCTGATTGAAGCGCTCAACATCGCCTACGACGTGCAGGACGCGCGGTCCTGGTGGCGGGACCGCGTGCAAGCCCTCCTGCTGACCTTCACCTGCGGAGGCTTGAGCATCGTCGGGCTGCTGACGCTTCTCGCCGGGCCTCCCGTGGTGCACTTCGTCTCGTATGCGATCCCGATCCCCTACGTTTTCGCGATCGTGTGGCCGCCCCTGCGCCTCGCCATCCTGTTCACCACGTTCGTGATGATCGTGATGCTGCTGTACTTTCTCGGCCCCAACCGCAAGGTTCCCTTCAAGTCGCTGCTGCCCGGCTCGGCGGTGGCGGTGGTCTTCTGGGTCCTCGGCTCCACCATCCTGAGCGAATATGTGAGCCACTTCTCCGACTACAACGCCGCCTACGGCTCGCTCGGCGCGATCATCATCCTGATGCTCTGGCTGTATCTGACCTCGGTCGTGCTCCTGGTGGGCGCGGAGTTGAACGCCGAGTTGTGGAAGCGGGCCTGCGGCAAGCCGGAAGGCGTCACGGCGGTCAAGGGCGGGCAAAACCCGACACGGATCGTCGCGCAGCCGCCCGCCTCCGACGTCGCCTAGCGCATCGACAGCCCGCCGTTAACATCGAGCGTGTGCCCGGTGATGTATCCCGCGCCCGGCGAGCACAGGAATGCGACCGCGTGCGCGACCTCAAGGTCGGTTCCGACCCGGCTCAGGGGGATCGCCCGCATGTTCGCCGCGCGCTGCGCCTCCGTGAGCACCTCCGTCATGGGCGTTTCGATGTAACCCGGCGCGACCGCGTTGACCGTGATCGAGCGGGAGGCCAGCTCCCGGGCCAGCGACTTGGTGAAGCCCAGCAGGGCCGCCTTGCTGGTCGCGTAGTTCACCTGGCCCGCCTGGCCCGCCTGCCCCACGATGCTCGACACGTTGACGATGCGCCCCCAGCGCGCCTTGACCATCGCCGGCAAGAGCGTCTGCGTCAGCAGGAATGCCCCGGTTACATTGGTCGCGAGCACGTCGTCCCAGTCGTGCCGCCGCATACGCATCATCAGCCCGTCGCGGGTGATGCCGGCATTGTTGACCAGGATCTCGACCGTGCCGTGAGCAGCCAGCGCGGCCTTCGCTGTCTCTTTGATGGAGGCCTCCGCGGCGATGTCGAGGGTGTACGGGTGCGCCTCGCCGCCTGCCTCGGCGATCTCGGCGGCGACGGAGGCGAGCTTTTCGGCGTTGCGGGCCGCGAGCAGCACGCGCGCCCCCTGGGCGGCCAGCGCGAGAGCGACAGCGCGGCCGATGCCCTGGGAGGCGCCGGTCACGAGAGCGGTTTTCCCGGCGAGAGAAACAGTTTCAAGCAAAGAGAAGCTCACTTTCGAGGGGGATTGATCAGGTGTTTTCGGCGCGTGCGATGGGTGCCGGCGCGGCCTCGCGAGCGGGGATCGCGGCTGCCCGTGCCTCCGCGTGTTCGAGCGCCCACGCGTAGACTATCAGCTCGCGCGAGTAGTGCAGCACCGGCGGGGTGCCCGGCAGGGTAAAGCCGTGCGCGGCCGGCAGTTCGTTCAGCTCGAACTCCGCTTCCGCCCGCTCGAGCGGCCAGGGCAGGTGGTGGATATCGCCGCGCAGGAGCGTGCCGCCGCGGGCCGTGTAGAGCGAGTAGCGCGCGGTGAGGAATTGCTCGATCGCGCCCTGCGCCATCGCGCCGAGCCCGCGGTACCGCGCCCGGAACCGCGCCTTGTGCGGGGACAGCAAACGTTGGCTGGTGTAGAGGACCTCGCGGGACCGGCCCGGCTCCTCGCCGAACCGCATGCCCATGCGCGCCCAGAAGTAAGGCAGGTGGAAGACCGCGCGCGCCACCGTGACCGCCAGGGGGTTGCCGCAGTCGAGCGAGTAGAAGTACACCCCGGTGCGATTGGTCCCGCGCTCGCGGACGTAGGTGCGCAGGTTGAGCTCGGTGAAAGCGCGCGCCCCCGGCACACTCGGCAAGCCTCGCAGCCGCACCCGGTCCATGGAGAACGGCACCACGCCCAGCCAGGCGCTGCCATCGAAGGTGTCCGCCACCAGCCCGGGGGGCAGCGTCCGCTCCACCGAGGCGGCCGGCACCGGCCAGTGCGCGAACAGGAGATCGTTCCACCGCTGCTGCATCACCCAGGGATTGCGGGGCAGGGGAGTCGGGCGGTGCTCGGTCGCGCGCAGCACCTCGGCCGGGTCCGTGAGTTGGGGCAATACGCGTGCGTTTTCCGTGGGCATGCACTTTCTATCTTCTCCTAAGCGGTGGGTTTTGCTTATCGACTTGTGGTAACCGGTATGCTTGGCTGGATGGAAAAGCAGCGGGGAACAGAGGTGTATGCGGTGCACGGGGCGGACCCGGAGGTGCTGGCCTACGCCATGGCCAAGTACTCGCGGTCGGCCCTGACGCTGCGGGAGTCGCTCGCGGAGATCAGCGCGCAGCGGGCCGAGCAGTTCCTCAACACCTTCTACTTTCAGTACGGCCACCGCTCCATCGCCGACCTGGCGCACCTGGCCTTCGCGGTGGAGCGGCTGTCCCTCCTGGCTGCGATCGTGCTGGTCGACGAGCCGCGCTGGGACGGGCAGGAGCGCTCGACCCGCTACCAGGACTTCGAGCGGAGCGGCTGGTACACGCCGCCCTCCGCGGCTTCGGAATACACGGCCGTGATCGAGGGGCTGTTCGGGGCGTATCGGGAGGTCGGCGACGGGGTCTTCCGCTCGCTGCTGTCGCAAGTGGAAAAGCCGGAAGCGATGAAGCAGGACGCCTACGAGCGCACCCTGCGGGCACGGGCCTTTGACGCGGCGCGCTACCTGCTGCCGCTCGCCGCGAACACTTCGCTCGGCCAAATCGTGAACGCGAGGACGCTGGAAGGGCAGGTATCGCGTCTGTTGTCGCACCCCCTGCCGGAGATCCGGGCGCTGGGCGAAGCCCTGCGTGGGGCGGCCGCGGGGG
>CAXUEU010000091.1:0-13183 GCA_964250195.1 uncultured Acidobacteriaceae bacterium | reverse complement strand
CCCCCGCGCCCCGCGCGCCGATGAAGATCTCCCTGGACTCGGGCAGCTTCTGCCCGTGGGACTTCCAGCCATCGCTGTCGGCCCCGCGTCCGTGATCGGTGGTGAAGACCAGGGTCGTCGAGCCCCGGTACTGGCGCATCGCCTGGAGACGGGTCCACAGCCTCTGGAGGTAGGCGTCTACCCGGTGAGCCGAGAGCAGGTACTCACCGTAGTTGCCCGCGTGGGCCCAGTCGTCGGTTTCGCCGAGCGAGACGAAGAGCACATGCGGATGCCTGCGCTCCAAGTACGTCATCGCGGTTTCAAACTCCACGGCATCGAACGGCTCGTCGTCCCACACGCGTGGCGCGTCTACCTTCTGCTCGTTCAGCAGCTTCAGAGGCTCAGGCATCGGCGACATCAGGAAAGGCTCGTACCCGGCGTTGACCGGAAAGCCGCAGCGGTCCCGGTTGACGATGCCGTCGATTGCCGCCCACGCCCCGAACGCGGCAGTCGAGTGCTCCAAGCCGGGCTGCTTATTCAACCACTCCAGCACGGTCACGTTCGGGTTGGGGATGTTGTCGTTTGAGTGAATGCGCGGGTCGGGGTGACCGGTCAGCGTCTCGGAGTAGCCGGGGTAGGAGAAGGCGAAGCCGTTGGTGACATGCGCGTCGGAGCCGAGGTCGCGGTCGCCCCACATCACCCCCTGCGGCACCAAGGTGCCCCAGACGAAAGGCATGAGCCGCGCGCGGCGCTCCTCCGGGGTAGGAGCAAGGAACTGTTTGCGCAACTCATCGACCGGGCGGCCATCGTAGAAGCGGGCCGGGGTGAGCAGGGCCGCGTCCGCCCCGCGGAACAGCTCCTGCCAGCGCAGGCCGTCGGTCATGACGAGGACGACGTTGCGGGCCGGGGGCTTGGCGGCAAGCATCCCCGGCGGCAGTAGCAAAAAGAGGATCCAGGCGAGACGCTTCATGCTGGCACGAGGGTACGACGCCTCGTGTGAACCGGATGTAAATAATCCATTCTGAACGATTTAGTTCACACTCCGTTCGCAAACGGTCCTTTACAGTCCGGGCATCCCATGATGAAGCTCGCTTTTGCAAGTCACGCTCGCACCCATGCCGCCCTCCTCGCCGTTTGCTCCAGCCTCACCCTGGCCGCCGTGCCGGGGCTCCATGCCCAGTCCACGCAAGGGTTGATCGTCGGCACGGTCACCGATGCCTCGGGCGCGGTGGTCCCGAACGCCAAGGTGGTGGTGACCAACACGGACACCGCGGTCGCGGTCACGACGAAGTCCAGCGCGGCGGGGCTGTACCAGGTGCAGGATCTGGTGCCGGGCCACTACACCATCCACGTGGACGCCGAGGGCTTCCGCGCGGTCGACCTCCAGAAGCTCTCTCTTACGGCGCGGCAGCAGCTGCGGGCCGACGCGGCGCTCGCGCCGGGCGACGTCAACCAGCAGGTCAACGTCGATGCGTCGACGGCGGGCACGCTTGAAACCGAGACGGCGTCGATCTCGGGCGGCATCAACGCGGCCGAAGTGAAGCAACTGCCGGCGAACTACCGCGCCTCAGCCAGCGGCACCAGCCCCATCACGCTGATCCAGACGCTGCCGGGCGTGCAGCCCGACACCGCGGCGAACAACGGAACCGGCGGCGGGGGCGGCACGGTGCCCGCGTTCTCCGTGCAGGGCGGCCTGCCTTTTCAGACCGAGGTGAGCGTGGACGGCATCACCTCGCAGAGCGCCACTTCGAACACGCCTCTGTCGAATGCCTTCATCTCCGGCGAGTCGATCGCCGAGCTGCGCGTGGATGGCGTGCTCAACAATGCCCAGTTCGGCCAGCCGGGCGAAGTAACGACGATCTCGAAGTCCGGTTCGAACACGATTCACGGCGGGGCGTTCTGGTATTACCAGAGCGCGGCGTTCGACGCGGTGCCTTTCGGCGCGACCACCAAACCCAAGCTGGTGGGCAACGACTTCGGAGGGACCATCGGCGGGCCGGTGGCGATCCCGCGCCTGTACGACGGGCGGGACAGGAGCTTTTTCTTCGGGACTTACGAAGGGTTCCGGCTGCCGCAGTCGACCCCGCTGCAGTATGTCGTGCCGTCGACGCTCCAGAAGCAGGGAAACTTCAATTACCTCCCGCGAAACTCCTTGCTGAACCCGTTCGCGCCCGGCACGACTTATGCGAACAACACGCTGCCGGCGATCAACGCGTCCGCGCAGCAGTTTCTCCGGTTCTTTCCCGACCCGAACGTGGGCAACCCGGCGGCCTTCGCCAACGGCGTCCCGAACTACTACGCGAACAAGAGCGCGAGCCAGAGCTCGAACCAATTCGACATACGCGGCGACCAGTACCTGGGGCAGAAAGCATTGGTCTTCGCGCGGTACAGCTGGAAGAACTACAACATCGAGAACCCGCAGCCCCTGCTCGTGCCCTCGAGCGTGGCAGCGACGCAGGACCGTATCTTTGTCGTCGCGGGGAACTATAACTTCTCACCGACGCTGATCAACGAGTTCCGGTTCGGCTTCACGTACGAGACTACCGGCAACACCAATACTTTCAACGGGCAGGCGTTTGCGACACAGAGCGGCCTGCAGGGTCTGCAGAACCTCTACTACAACGGCATCCCGGAGCTCGACTTCTCCTCCCTGACCTCGCTCAACGCGGACCGGCTTACTTCGCAGACACAATCGCGCACCCGGCAATATCTGGACACGGTCAGCTGGCAGATACGGCAGCATAACTTGAAGTTCGGCGTGGACTTGCGCCAGGTTCGGGCCATCACGCCGCTCGGCTTCCAGGGCGCGGACAACTACGGCACCTTTGACTTCTCGACGGCGCAGTTTACCGGGGCGGAGTTCGCGGATTTTCTGCTCGGCATCCCGAACACCACCGCTTACGACGTAGTCCGGTCCGACAACGACGGCCGCTCGTTCTATCAGAATTATTTCGCGCAGGACGAGTGGCACGCGACACCGCACCTGGTCCTAAGTTATGGACTGCGTTACGAGTATCACCCGGCCTACAACGACCCGTCCGGCAATATCGGCAACTTCGACCCCTCCGTGCCTAAGTCGGGCCGGGTGATCTATCCCGACGGCGGCCAGGCGACGCTCGCGCCGAACTTCCTCCAGAGCTTCAACGCCTGCAACGTGGGCACCTCGACCGGGGTCGCCTCGGCCAACGGCGCTGCCTGCACGCCGGTGCTGTCGAACTCGCAGGCCGGGCTGCCGTCGGGCTTGCGCACGGTCCCGACCACACGCTTCCTGCCGCGTTTCGGTTTCGCGTGGCGGCCGTTCAACGACGACAAGACGGTGGTCAGCGGCGGCTTCGGCGATTACTACATCACGCTGCTGGGCGGCAACTTCTACTCGCTCACCGGTACGCTCCAGTCCGACACCTCCACCTACCAGAACGCCCAAACCGGGGCCGGCCCGGCGTTTGCATGGCCCGTCATCTCGAACGCGGCGAGCGGCAACTCGGGCGCGGCGGCGTTCGGCCAGGCGTACTTCGGCACGGCCAACGACATCCACTGGAAAGACCCCTACTCCGAGCAGTACTCGCTCTCGGTCCAGCGCGACCTGGGCCGCGGAACCGGGCTGCGGCTGTCGTTTATCGGAATGGAAACGCACCAGCTGGTATGGGCGCCGAACCTCAACGACCTGCCCTACTCGACCACGACCTCGGCCTACAACCAGCCGCTCGGCGCGCGGCCCTTCCCCAACTGGGGGCGCATCAACACGCGCTCGACCGGCGGCAACGCGAGCTACAACTCGGCGCAGGTCGAGGTGACCCATCGCATCGGCGCGGGGCTTCAATTCGACTCCACCTACACCTATGCCAAGAGCCTGGCGGACAATCAGGGTCCGGCGAACACGGGTTTCGCGGGCGAAACCGGCGGCGCGCGCGCTTCCTACGCGGGCGACCGATCGGTGGACTTCGGCCAGGTGTACGGCACCCGGCACAACCGCTGGAACACGACCGTGCTGTACGACCTGCCCGTCGGGCGCGGCCGGCAGTTCGGCTCCAACATGAACCGGCTCGTGGACCTGGCGGTGGGCGGCTGGCAGAGCTCGAACATCTTCACCTGGCAGTCCGGCCCGCTGCTCTCGGCGTACATCCCGGCGGGGCAGGCGGACCCCTCCGGTACCGGCTCGGGCCTGAACGGCGGCCTGAACGGCGACCTGGGCCACCGCAACCAGAAGCCGGACCGGGTAGGCCCCGCGCGGCCCGCCGGGCAAAACCGGAACGAGTGGATCAACACCGCCGCGTTTACCTGCCCCGGCAATCCCCAGTGGACGCCGGGTACGGCCTGCCACACCGGCGCGGTCGACCTGTCGCCGGCCGACACCCCCGCGCAGGCGCTCGCCGCCGGCTACCTGCCGCCCATCGGCCGGTTCGGCAATGCGCAGATCGGGTCCATTACCGGCCCCGGCACGGTTAATCTGTCTTCGGGGCTGTTCAAGGCGTTCCCGGTCACGGAGCGGGTCCACCTCCGCGTCGAGGGCACCTTTACCAACGTGCTGAATCACACCAACCTGGCCGACCCGTCGCTCAACATCACGAACGGCAACTTCGGGCGGATCACCACGGCGCGCGGCTCGGACTTCGGCGGCAGCCGGACCGGGCAGGTAGCGGCGCGGCTCGATTTTTAGAGCCGCGCTTTCCGGCCGGCGCATCGGATGTTTATGCGTGTCAAGGCGACTCTCGCGGGATGGACAGCGGTTCTGCTGCTGCTGTTCACCTGCGTCGCTTCGGCCTGCGCGGCTCGCTGCGACCTCGCGCGGCTCGGAACGGGTTGCCGCGGTGCTTCCGCCATCGCAACCGCGGCTCATTGTTCCATGGCTCATGGTTCCATGGCTCATGGTTTCATGGACCATGGTTCCATGGACCACGCGGCTCCCGCGAAAGCTCAGGCCGCGCCCTCCTGCGGTCACCGAGCATGCACCTCGCACGACCAGTTTGCGATCGCTCCGGGAGATGCTTGCCGGCTCACGGCCGACGATCTTGCCTCCGTGCCGTGCAGTCCCTTGCCGCTTCCCGGCCGGGCCGGCGAAGCGGCGCGCGCGCTCCTCGCGGCTCCTTCATCGCGATCGTCAGCCGTCGTCTCGCTCCAAACCACGCTTCGGGTCTAGACACAGCTTCGCCTCCCGCGAGAGCGACCCTTGCAGGCCGTTCTCCGACGCAAGCATTTCCATGACACCGGAGTCTTTCCAATGGCGAACCGCCGCAATTTTCTGCAAAGCGCTCTCGGCCTGGGCGCGGGTCTCTTCGCGTCCGACAAGCTGATCGCACAATCCTCCTCCGCCAAACAGCTCAAAGCGAGCCGCCGCACCGATCCAGGCCCGGCCTTCAACATCCCCGTCACCACGCCCGACATCGGCGACCTCCCGTTCACCATGGACGGCGGCGCCAAGGTTTTCCACCTGACCGCGCAGGTGGTGAAGCGGCAGATCGCGCCCAACAAGACGATCGACGTGTGGGGCTTCAACGGCACCGCGCCGGGACCGACCATCCAGGTCAACGAGGGCGACCGCGTGCGGATCGTCTTCGACAACCGTCTGCCCGAGGCGACCTCGCTGCACTGGCACGGCTTCGAGGACCGCATCGGCTATGACGGCATGCCCGGCATCAGCCAAACGCCGGTGAAGCCCGGCGCGCGGTTCGTGTACGAGTTCGACATCCACCAGAACGGGACTTACTTTTACCACTCGCACATGGCCATGCAGGAGATGGCGGGGATGCTGGGCGCGTTCATCATGCACCCGAAGGTCCCGTACAGCCCGCACTGCGACAAGGACTTCGTGATCCAGCTGCAGGAGTGGGCGGTGCTGCCGAACAACACGGTCCCGAACACGATGAACATGGAGTACAACTGGCTGACCCTCAACGGGCGCTCCGGCCCGGCGATTACGCCGCTGATCGTGCGGCAGGGCGATCGGGTCCGCATCCGGTTCATCAACCTGGGCATGGACCACCACCCCATGCATATCCACGGCCATACCTTCCAGGTGACCGGGACCGAGGGCGGGCGTATTCCGGCAGCCGCATGGTGGCCGGGCAATACGGTCCTGGTCGGCGTGGCGCAGGCCCGAAACATCGAGTTCGTCGCCAACAACCCCGGCGACTGGATGCTGCACTGCCACCTGCCCCACCACATGATGAACCAGATGTCGTCCAATGTAGGGCTGATCAGCCGCGGGTTCACGTCGCAAAACCAGCCTGCCGGATTGGACATGAACAACGGCATGGGCATGCTTACGGGGGAGCCCGGCGCGCCTGGCGGCGAGGACTACGGGACCAGCCTGGGCCGGGGCATGGGCTTCGGCAACAACGCGGACATTTCGACCACCAACAGCCCGCTGTCAGCCCCGGCGGCGGACACCTCGATGAAGGGCATGATGGCCGGGATGCAGCCCGGTCCGCGGCAGATCGAGATGGGTCCGGAGCAGATGCGCAACATGATGGCTATGAATATGGACGGGATGGGGGAGACCGAGAACGCGATCGCGAAGAACGCGGGCAGCATCCCGAACTTCCCGCAAGACGCCTACATGGAGTCGCCCATGATGAGCATGGAGCAGACGAAGATGCTTCAAATTCCTGAGAACGAGGGCCTGCGCCCCGGCTGGAGCGCCTACATGCAGGGCATGATGACGTTTATCCGCGTGCTGCCGCCGGATAAGTACGAGGCGGTGATCGCGAAGATGCGGGAAGCCAACCGCGAAAACGACCCTTACGCCACGCTGCTGGCCCGCGCCTCGACGGCCGGAAAGGAGGGGCTGTGATGCAGGCGAGACACATGGTTCTGCTCTTTTCGGCTTTGCTGATCGCGGGAGGCACGTACGGCCAACAGACCGACCAGTCCATGCCGGGGATGCCGGGGATGCCGGGGATGGATCATGAAAAGCAGGCCAACCCGCCGAAGCATCCCGGTGCCGGGCAGCGGGGGATGCCGGACATGCCGGGGATGCAGCCGGGCGATAAAAATTCGCAGGGGATGCCCGGCGACATGCGGCACCCGATGCCCAACGACCCCGCCGCGCGGAACGAGTCCCGGAGCGAGGGGGACTCGGTGCGGCAGCAACAGGCGCAACAGGGGGGCGGGCAGCCCGGCCCGGCAAGCGACGCGGGCTCGCTGACCCGCGACAATCAACATATGCAGGAGGCCGAGAACCCCGCCTTTCACATCGGTACGGACACCCCCGCCCCCCTTCTGCTCGGCGGGATCAGCAAGCGGACGCCCTTGCCTCTACAGGTGTTCCTGGACGCGGCGGAACGGGGCAATCCGACCCTGCCGCAAAGCGAGGCGCAAGTCCGGCAAAGCTTGCAGCAGGCCCGCCAGGTGGGCCTGTACCCCAACCCGTCAGCGGGTTACCAGGGCGAGCAGATCCGCGGCGGCGCGTATGGCGGCGGCGAGCAGGGCGGCTACATCCAGCAAAGCATCGTGCTCGGCGGCAAGCTCCGGGCGCGCAGCGAAATCTACAAGCAGCAGGCGGGCTCGAACACCATCGGCGTCGAGGAGCAGCGCTTTCGCATCCGCGACGATGTGACGCAGGCCTTCTACACCACGCTTACCTCGCAGGCGATCGCGGTGGAACGGCAAAAGCTGCTCCACGTGGCCGAGGACGCGCTCACCACCGCGCACCAGCTGGCGAACGTGGGCCAGGCCGATGCGCCCGACGTGCTCCAGGCCGAGGTCGAGGCCGAGCAGGCCAAGGTCGACTTCGTCGCGGCGCAGCGCAACTTCCTCCAAAACTTCAGCGTACTCGCCGCATCCAGCAGCCAACCCGACCTGGCCGTAAGCCCGCTCGCGGGCGAACTGGACAAACCTCCGGCTTTCGATGCGGAGGCCAAGGTGAAGGAGATCGTCGCGAACAGCCCGACGGTGCAACGCGCCCGGCAGGAGGTCGTGGTCGCCGAGGCCAGGCTCGACGATGCGAAGCGTGAGGCGATCCCCGATCTGCTGCTCCGCGCGGGCGAGCAGGACAATGGGGAAACCCTGGTGCCGGGTTCAATCGGGATCGCGCCGCAACGCGTAGGCCCGCAGAGCTTCGCGAGCGCCGGCGTCACCATCCCGCTCTGGAACCACAACCAGGGCAACATCAGTGCCGCCAAGGCCGAAGTCGAGCGGGCCCGCGAGGATGTCCTGCGCACGCAGCTGTTCCTGCGCCGGCAGGCCGAACCGCTGGCGCAGGCTTACGAAACGGCGCGGTTTCAGGCCGACCGCTATCGCGACGAACTGATCCCCCGCGCCCGCCGCGCGTACGAGCTGTACCTGACCAAGTATCAGCAGATGGCCCAGGCCTACCCGCAGGTGATCGTCTCGCAGCGGACGCTCTTTCAGGTGCAGATCGGCTACCTGCAATCGCTTGAAACCGTCTGGACCACGGGCGCGGCACTCAGGAACTACACCCTCCAGGGCGGGCTGACGCCGTCGGTGCAGAGCGGGCAGGACTCGACTACGCTGAACCTGCCGAACGGAGGTTTAAGCGAGTAAATGGGTGAAGTGTAAACCTTTGCGGGCGGGCGCCCGTCCATGAACGCGGGATGGAACACACTCTGTACGCCGAACGGACCATGCCCTTGCGCGAGCGGGCCGCCACCGAGCTCGACGATATCGACGCGCTGTGGACGGCCTATCGCGGCCGCATCTACAGGTACGTGCTGCTCTCGCTGCGCGACCCGGACCTGGCCGAAAGCATCACCGAGGACGCCTTCCTGAAGGCGTACAGCAGTCGGCACGAGTTCAGGGGCGAGTGCAGCGCGGCTACCTGGCTCACGCGGATCGCCACCAATCTGATCCGCGACACGGCGCGTTCGCGCAAGTTCCAGTTCTGGCGCGCGGTGGACCAAACGGCGGTGGACGCGAACGAGATCGCGGACCGTCTGCGCGCGCCCGGGCTCTCGCCGGAAGCCTCGCTCGCGGTGCGCCAGCAGCTGCGCGACGTATGGGCGCAGGTTGAAAATCTCTCGGCAAAACAGCGGAGCGTGTTTATCCTGCGGTTTGTGGAAGAGATGGAGTTGGCGGAGATCGCCGCAGCGCTGAGCATGAACCTGGGCACGGTCAAGAGCCACCTGCACCGGGCGCTGGGCTCCGTGCGCGGAGCGATGGGGGAGAGGGCATGAACGGCAATCACCTGAGCGAGTGGGAGCAGGAAAAGTACCTGTTGGGCGAGTGCACCCCGGCGGCGGAGCGGCACCTGCTGGACTGCGCGGAGTGCCGCGCGGCGGCGGAGCGGCTGGAAAACGGGGTGGCTTGGTTTCGCGAATCGGCGCTGAGCTGGAGCGCGGAGTGCGCGGAAACGCATCTGCGGAGAAAGCTGCCACGGCGCGCGCCGAGGCACGGATTCGCGCACGGGTGGGCCGCGGGCTGCGCGGCGGCCGGGCTCGCGGCGGCGATGGGGCTGGTCGCGGTTTTGCCTCACGCCCGACAAACGACGGCGGCCCCGAGCGCCCCACCATCCATGAGCGATGACGCGCTGCTCGAGCAGGTGGACCAGCAGGTCTCCGGCAGCGTTCCCGAGGCGATGCAGCCCTTGGCGCGGGCGGCGGCGCGATGAGGCAGGCACGCTTGCTGAGCCTGGGTCTCCTCGCGGGCCTGTGCGCGGGGCCCGCGCTCGCGCAGGGGGATGGAGGGCCGCATCCGGGCGACGCGCAAAACGGACCGCCGTTCACCCACGGGCGCTCCCCCCTGGGCCGCACCCTGCACGCCGGGCCGCCGGGCCGCTGGTGGGCCAACGCCGAATTCATCCAGCTGCTGAGCCTGACGCCCGACCAGCAAAAGCGCATGGACGCTGTCTTCCAGGCGAACCGCCCGCACCTGATCGACCTGAGCGCGGCGGTGCAGAAGGAGGAGCTGGCCATGCAGCCGCTGGTGGATGCCGAGCAGCCCAACGAGGCGCAGGTGCTGGCGCAGATCGACCGCGTGGCCCAGGCCCGGGCCGAGCTCGAAAAAGCGAACGCGCGCATGCTGCTGGGTCTGCGCGGCGTGCTCACTCCGGAGCAGTGGCAAAAGCTGCGGGAGAATGAGCCCCAGTCCGGCCAGGGCGGCTGGCACCGGCGCGAGGGACCCCCTCCGGGGTTTTAGTTGTGCGCGGGCCTGGGCAGCAGGTCCAGGTCCAGCAGCTCGATCTCGGGCGTCAGATAGCCCTCCCGCACGGGCTCTTCGCCGAGCAGCGCGGTGCTCAGGTACTTCTTGTTGTCGTCCGGGAACACGGTCGCGACCGCGCCGCTCACCCGCTCGGCCGCCATCACAGCCGCCAGAAGGTTGCAGCCCGAGGAGATGCCGAGCCCCAATCCGAGCGAGGAGGCGAGCTTGCGCGCCATCAGGATCGAGTCGCCGTCCGAGACCGCGAGCACCCCGTCCAGCTCGTCCAGCTTGACGATCGCCGGGATAAATTCGTCTGAAATGCCCTGAATGCGGTGCGAGCCTACCTTGTAACCGGTCGACATGGTGGGCGACTCGGCCGGTTCCACGCCCCAGACTTTGACGTTCGCGACGCCCGCGCGCCCGCGCAGAGCCCGCGCGATGCCCATCACGGTGCCGCCGGTGCCGACGCCGGCGACGAATGCGCCCAGCTCCAGCCCTTCCGCGCGCAGCTGCCCCAGAAGCTCCGGCGCGGTGTGGAGCCGGTGCGCGTCGACATTCGCCGCATTGCTAAACTGCTTGGGCAGGAAAACGCTCTCGTCCGCCGCTGCCATCTGCTCGGTTCGGGCAATGGACCCCAGGAAGCCACCCTCGTCCCGCGAGACCAGCGAGATTTCCGCCCCGTAGGAGCGCAGGAGATCGCGCCGCTCCCGGCTCATCCAGTCCGGCATGCAGATGCGGACAGGGTGGCCCAGCGCCCGGCCCAGAGCCGCGAAGGCGATGCCGGCGTTGCCGCTCGTCGCCTCCGCCAGCGTATCGCCGGGCCGCAGCGCGCCGGTCGCGTACGCTGTCCTCAAGACGTGGAGGGCCATGCGGTCCTTGATGGAGCCGGTCAGGTTCAGGTGCTCGGCCTTGGCATACACCACGCCGACGCGCCCGCGAAACCGGTAGGTGACCGCGAACACCGGCGTGTTGCCGATGGCCTCGCCCAGCGCCCGCAGACGCCGCTGCGCCGGGCAGGCCGGGGGCGGGGGCGGGACGACGAGCGAGGGCGCGAGCATGGCGGCGCTGTGCATGATTTCGAGTTTAGGCGGAAAAACCGGCCCGATACAGTGGTTTTCGCTCCTTTTTATGCCGGTTCGGTTACGATCGTTTGGTCGAAGACCGTTTACACAGGATGCCATGGAAATACTCGATTCGCTCGATCACAAGGTTCTCGCCGAACTGCAGCTGAACGCCCGGCTCTCCTTCGCCGAGCTCGGCAGGCGCGTCGGGCTCTCCACCCCGGCCGTGGCGGAGCGGGTCCGCAGGCTGGAGGAGTCCGGCGTCATCAGCCGGTACGTCGCGATGGTGGACCCCGCCAAGGTCGGCCTGCCGGTGCGCGCCTTCATCAAGATCACGGTTCCGGGCGACCGGCTTCCGCACTTCAACGCTCTGGCCCAGCGGGTGCCGGAGGTTCGGGAATGCCACCGGGTGACGGGCGCGGAGAGCTACATCCTCCAGGTGGCCGTGCGCGACCTGCCCCATCTGGAGGCGGTTATCGACTCGCTGACACCGTATGTGGCGACGAATACGTCCATGGTCCTGGCTTCGCCCGTGCCCTGGAACCCGGTGCTGCCCGCGACGCTGCTCAAGCGCTGAGGCGCGCTATTGGGTCGCGAACAGGAGCCGCGCGCGGCCGCCGGCCACCGCGTACAGCGCGAACTGCCGGGGAGCCGATGCATCCTTGAGCGTATCCGCGGTTTCGCGGCTGAACAGCAGCTCCGCCCGCTTGTCGCCGTCGGCGTCGACCGCGTCGACAAGGCGCAGCGCCGGGGAGTCGTTCAGCAGCTCGCCCCGGGTGGTTTGCGAGAAGACCACCTGCGGCTTGCCGTAGAAGTCGGGCTGGGCAATCAGCGTCACGTACCGGCGCGCGGGGCCCTCGGGAGCGGTGTGCGCCGAGTACACATAAGTCGCGCCCGCGCCGTAGCTCAGTTCGAAAGCGGAGAGCTTCGCGTCCACCAGCGGATCGGGAGCCGGGGCCGCGGCGGGCCGCTTCCGGGCGCCTTTCGCCCCAAGTCCCTTCGTTCCGGGTCCGAAGCTGGCCTGCGCGGCATCGGCGGCCTTGTGCAGGGCGGCGTCGCCGGCGGCGGCCGGGCCGAAGGTGGCCTGCGCGGCGGAAGCCAGTGCCCGCAGGGCGAGCGCGTGCATGGCGGTTTGGGCGTCGGCCTCGGTCTTCGGGTCGGGCCAGGCGTAGGCGTAAGGGTGCGGGTCGTCGGTTTGCGTATCGGACACGGCGACCGCATCGGCTACCGGCGCGCCCGGGGGACTGCCGGGCTTGGTTTCGAGCAGCGCCGGGGCTACCCGGGTAGTGTCTTCCGGCCCCGCGCCGTAGCGCAGGTGCGGGCGGTCCGGGTCGGGTGCGGCCGCCGCCGCCGGGGCTGAGTCCTTGCGGTGCAGTGTGGGCCGGTCGGGATCCGGCGCCGCCTCGCTCGTGTCCTTCTTGTGCAGCGTCGGGCGGTCAGGGTCGGGGGCCGCCTCGCTCGTGTCCTTCTTGTGCAGAGTGGGCCGGTCGGGGTCGGGTTGTGCCGGGTCGGCGCTGTCGCGCTTGTGCAGGGTCGGCCCGCCCGTGTCGTCGCCGGATGGGGGCGCGTCCGTCTTCCTGTGCAGTGTCGGCCGGCTGTCGGAGGAAGCAGGGGCGGGAGCGGGCTCAGGGTCAGGCTCGGCCTTGCCCCGGCCCGAACCGCCGGTGAGCGTGGGCAGCTGCTTTGAGGGCTTCAGCTTCGCCGGGGGCGGCGGCGGGGCCTCCGCCTGGAACCGGCCCAGTCCCACCCAGCCGCCGGTGCCGAGCTTGGCGGCGGAGCCGATGTTGAACAAGCCTTGCGGCACCCCGCCCTGCTCCAGCACGTACTGGGTGCCCGGCGCGACGGCCAGCGGCTCCGGCCGCGCCAGGTACAGGCCGCCCGGCTGGTAGTTCACCCCGTCCCACACCGCAATCGGCACCAGGCGGCTCGCGTTCGGCTTGCTGAACGCGCCGGTGTACTCGTACACGGCGAGCGCCCGCAGCACCGGCTTGGTTGCGCCCCCGCCCACCTTGCCCGAGTACTGCGCCCCCGCGATCGCCCCGGGCAGC
>CAXUEU010000090.1:1308-13406 GCA_964250195.1 uncultured Acidobacteriaceae bacterium | reverse complement strand
TCCGCGCCCGGAAAATCTCCTTTGAGAGTGACGGTGTAGGTGCCGGTGGGCGTCTGCCCGGCCTGCGTCCCGTTCGCGTTGGCTTGCACGCCGGTCGCGTGTACGCCGCAGGCAATGGGCGAGAAGAGCGTCAGCACCGCGGCGGCGGCCACCAGCAAACGCCTCCGCGACTCCCCGCCAAGGAACAGGACCGGGCAGAGCAGCGCCAGGGCCGCGCCGCCCGTCCACCAGCGGCTCGCCGGATTTTCCCGCAATGCTGCGGTCGTGTTCGTCACGATCGAGACCTTGACGAAACCCGGTGCCCCGCCCGCGACCGAGACCGTGGACGGGTTCGCCGTGCATGTGGTGTTGGCCGGCGCGCCCGAGCAGGCGATGGTCACGCTGCCGGTCGACGCGCCCACCGGTGTGACGGCGAGCGAGTAGACGGCGGTCTGGCCTTGCGTGATCACGCGCATGGGTGCCGCCGAGGCTGCCGCGACCGGGTCCGTCACGGACAGCTGGAAATCCTCACCGGAACCGGCCAGGGTGACGGACGTCGCCTCGGCGGTGCTGCCTACTGTTCCGTTGATCTTCAAGGTGCTCGCATGCGGCCCGATCGCGGCAGGTGTGAAAGCGACGGTTACCTGGCAGGATGCGCCGGGGTCGAGCGGGCCCTTGCAACTGGAGGAGGTGATGGAGTAACTCGGGTCATCGGGTTGCGCGATCGGAAGCAGCGCCAAGGCAGTGCGATTGATGTTGCTGATCGTCACGGTCTGGCTCTGCGTCGCAATGCCGAGGGCGTATCCGCCGAAGTCCACGCTGGACGGCGAAGCCAGAGGCGGCGAAGCCTGGGAGGTGAGCGGGGGCAGCGTTCCTTGCCCGTTGAGCGAGACCGTCTGCGTGTGCAGCGCGTCCGTGATGGTGAGCGTGCCGCTCACCGGCCCGATCGCCTGAGGGATGAACTGCACGGCGAGCGAGCAGGATGCATGCCCCGGAAGCGAAGGACCGCAGTTGTTTGCGACGCTGAACGGCCGATTGTTGACCGTGGTCACGGCCGCGATCTGCATAAGGGCGGCATCTCCGGAGTTGGTGATGGTGATGGACTGCGCCGGGGAGCTCAGACCGATCTCCGTCGGCGGAAATGCGAGCGAGGCCGCACTGAGGGTGTCCGTGGGCGGGGTCAGGCCTATGCCCACAAGTTGAGTCGTCTGCGTTTCGCTTCCAGACGAGGCGGTCAACACTCCGGTCCGCTGGCCGCCGGCACTAGGCGTGAAGGACACGTACAGCGAGCACGCCGTGTCCGGCGAAAGCGACGCCGTGCAGGTGTTCGCCACGATCGCGAAGTCCCCCGTAATCGTGAGCGGCTGCAGCGCGAGCGATTTCGTCCGGTCTAGGTTGGTAATGCTGATCAAGGTGGGGGAGGTGTAGCTTTGCCCAACGAGCAGCGGCTTGTCAAAGGTTAGGGTCGCCGGATCGAGCGTGAGCGCAAGTCCAGTCCCGCTCAGGCTCGCTTTTGCGTTCGGAGTGCCGGACGTGTCCGCGATCGAGACCGAGCCTGTTTGGGTACTGTTCGAGGTCGGCTGAAATTGCACACCCAGCGTGCACGCGGCCCCTCCGCCAAGAACCACGCCGAGGCCGGTCGTGCTGTCGACGCAGCCGTCACTCGCGAGCACATACTGGCCGGCCAGTACAGGCAAGCCCAGTTGGGTCGCGACGTCTCCCGTGTTCCGCAGCGTGAGGGTTTGCGCCGTGCGCGTCCTGGTCTGCTCGGCTTGCGGGCCGAAATCGAGCGAGGCGGGCGTAAAAGCGAGCTGGGCTGGGGCGAGTCCCGCGCCGTCTAAGGCGACACTCGCGGAGCGGCCGCCGCCCGAGAGGGTCAGCGTCGCCGTCCGGTCCCCGCGCGCGGCAGGCATGAAGGTCACCGCGACCGTGCAGGAACCACCCGGATCGAGAGTCTGCCCGCAGGTCGATTGGGTGGTGTACTCCGAAGAGGAGCTTTGAACGGCGTTCAACGGCACACTGACGCCGCCGGGGTTCGAGAATGTCACGGTTTGCGGCGCGGAAGTCTGCCCGACCACGGTTCCCGTGAACGTCAGAGTTCCCGGTGAGGCCTGGATGCTGCCCGGCGGCACGCCCGTTCCGTCGAGTGAGTCTGTCCATGTTCCGCTTCCGTCCGAGGCGGCTAGCGTCAGCAGCCCCGGCACGTCGCCTTTGCCAGAGGGCGCGAACGCAACCTGAAGTGTGCAGCCGGCACCGCTCGCGAGGGAGCTGCCGCAGGCACCCGTGACGCTATAGCCGCTGCTGGTGAAGGGCACCCCGAGCGGAACGGCAACATCCCCGCTGTTCATGACAGAGACGGTCTGGGCGGCTGAGGACCCGACGACGACCGGCCCAAACTGAACGGGGTTGGGCAGGAAGTTGAGCGAACCCGGGTTCACCCCGGACCCGGAAAGCGCGGCCTGCGCCGTTCCGCCGCCGCTGCCGGTGTCATGCCAAGCCAAGGTAAACGTGCCGGAAGACGGACCGCGCTGTTGCGGACGGAAACCGATCTGCACCGTGCAACTACCGCCGGCGGAGAGGGTCGAACCGCAATCGCCGGGGGCAAAGGTGAAGGCGGCATTGGAGGTGGCTCCAGTCCCGAGCGAAACTGGGGTATCGCCCGCATTGCTCAGGCGGAATGCTTGCGCCGGGGCCGCCTTGCCGACGACGACCTGGCCGAAATCCCAGCTTGCGGGGGCGATGGTCAGGTTTCCGGGCTTGACTCCGCTTCCGCTCAAAGGCTCCGGGGCCGATGAGGGGGTGCCATCATTCGCGATCGTAAGCGTGCCGGAGCGAGTGCCCTGCGCACTTGGAGCGAAGGTGACCTGGACGGTGCAGGAGGCTCCCGCCGCCAGCATCGTGGTCGCCGTGCAAGTGCCGCCGCTGAACGAAAAGTCGCCCGATGCCGCGATGGAGGAAATATGCACTGCCGTGTCCCCGGTATTCGTTACCGTGGCCGGCAATGTCGCGACCGCATCGGTTGCGACATTGCCGAAGCTGAGCGAAACCGGCGAAAAACTTAGACTTCCCGGCGTCACGCCGTTTCCGTCGAGCGTGGTCACCGCGGAAGCCTCCGCGCCGTCGCCGGGCACGGTCAACTGCCCCTGACGGTCGCCGCGCGCCGCGGGTGTAAAACTCACGTTGACAACGCACGAGCTGCCCGGCATACCGGCCGGCGCGAGCGCCGCGCCGCAGGTCGTACTCTGGATCGCATAGTCGCCGCTGATCCCGAGAGTCCCGAGCGCGATGGAAGTGCCGCCCGTGTTGCTGACCGTCGCTACCTGCGTCGGGCTCGTCGTGCCGATCACCCGTGTGCCGAATTGCAGACTGCCGGGGGAGATCGTCAGAACTCCCGGCGGCGTGCCGGTCCCGGTCAGGTTCGCGGTCAGCGTTCCGCTTGATGCGTTCGTCGTAAATTGCAGCGCGGCCGATTTGAGCCCCGGAGCGCTGGGGTGGAAGATAACCTGCACTTGGCAGCTCGCGCCTGGGTTTAGGCTTTGGGGGCAATTCGACCCGCTCAGGTAGTAGTCGGCCGTGCTCAGGGTTGGCGCGCCGAGCGTGACCGGAACGCCGCCCGTGCTCGCGACGGTGAAGGTCCGCGCGGCGGAAGGCGAGTTCTGGGGCGTGTCCGGGAAAGTGACCGACGTGGGGGTGATCGTCGCGTTCGGCGGTGCGGCCCCTTGCCCTTGCAGCGGTACCGTCGCGGGTGAATTGCTGAAACCGCCGGCCAGCGTGACTTGCCCGGTGTAGGCCTGCGTACCCGGCGGGGTGAAAGTCAGGTTGATGTTGCAGCTGCCGCCATTTGCGGCAAGGGTCTGCGGGGCGGCCGGGCAATCCGTGCTCGCGACGGCAAACGGTCCGCCGACCGCGGGTGGGAGATTGAGCGTCGCGGCATTGCCGCCCGTGTTGCGCACCAGCAGAGCCGATGCAGCCGAGGTCGCTCCCTGGGCTGTCGTGGAGAAGGTGACGGGATTCGGCGAGAGCTGGATCGAGGCGGGTGCCGTGCCTGTCCCCGTCAGTGTCGCGGTGCCGGTACCGTTGCTTCCGTATGGCAGATTCAGCGTGCCGTTGGGCCGGGAGTTCGGCTGCGAGGGCGTAAACGTGAGCCCGATCGTGCAGGTTGCGTTCGGACCCAGAGAGCTCCCACAGGTATTGCTCGCGATCGCGAAATCGTTGTCGCCGGTGATGGCGGGCGGCGCAAACTGCGCCTCGCTCCCGCCGCTGTTGCTTACGGCTATGGAACGCACCGCCGAAGTCGTCCCCTGCTGCTGGGGGTCGAAGGCGACCGGGTTGGGAGAGAGCGCGACGACCGGCGGGGGGAGCCCAGTCCCGTTCAGCGGGATCTGCGGTACGTCGCCTGCGGGAACGCTGGTGGTCGGCAGCGTGAAGAGACCCGACCGAGTGCCCGTCTGCTTCGGCGTGAATTTCACCGTTACCGTACAGCTCGCATTCCCATTAAGGGCTAGATTGGAGCATCCGTCCGACCCGAGGGTGTAATCGCCGGACCCAAGCGTGGCCATGCCGAGTTGCGCCGCAGCCTGCCCGGTATTTGTAACGGTGATCGTCTGCGCATTCGAGACATTGCCCGTGCCCGTGTCGGGGAACTGCAACGACGAAGGCGTCCAGGTCAGGTGTGCGGGCAGCACTCCCTGTCCGGCCAGGTTCACCGTGGGGCTGTTGCTCGAGCTCGCGACGGTCAACACGGCCGTGCGCGTCCCGGCCATCGACGGCTGAAAGAGCACCGGCACGGTGCAGCTCGCGCCCGCCGAAAGCGAGCTCCCGCAAGTGCTGCCCGGCGCAAGCGCGAACTCGCTTGAATTCGTGCCGGACAAGCTCCGGCCGGCGAGCTGCACCGCCGCTCCGCCGCTCACGTCATTGGTGAGGGTGACGTTCATGGGAGCGGATTGCGAGCCGGTCGCCGTCGTCGGGAAGCTGAGCGTGCCGGGGCTCACGGACAAGTGCCCGGGGGTCAGCCCCGTACCGTCCAGCGAAGCCGTCGTCGTACCGGGCTGGGTGTTCGCGATGACGCTCAACGTTCCCGGACGGTCGCCGGTCGCTGTCGGCTTGAAAGTCACGACAATCGAGCAGCTTTGGCCGGGCGCGAGCGAGGCCCCGCACCCGTTGGTCTGCGTGTAGTCCGCCGGAGAGGCCGCAATCTGCGCGATGTTGAGCGGGACCGAACCGCCGCTGTTCGTGAGTGTGAAGCTGCGTGTGCCCGGGCCGGCGGTTCCGACCCCCGATGCGTCGAAGCTCGCGCTGCCGGGCGAGAGTGCAGCCTGCGCGGGCACCGACGATGTCGTCAGCCCGAGGGTCCAGATCCCGCGCCCGTAGGTGCTCGCTTCCAGCGCGTTCGTTCCGCCGTTGTTCACGACTTGCAAGTCTGTCACCGGCGCGTTCGGCAGTCCCGCTGCCAGCTGTGTCCAACACGCTTGATACCCCGTGAAGCGAGGAACGCAGTTGCCTACGTTGTTGGTCCCGTAAACGCCAAAATCCCCCGCTACATAAACGTAATTCGGGTTGTTTGGGTCGACCGCAATCTTGTTCACCGGCGCAACCGGCAGATTGTTCGACAGGTTGGCCCAGGTCGCGCCGCCGTCGGTGGAGCGATAGATGATCCCGCCCTGCCCCTGCGGAAAGCCCGCGACGCCGACGTACACCGTCTTGCCCGACGTGTCGCTCGGGTCGACGGTGATCGTGGAGATCGCCCCGCCGGACGGGTTGAACTGCTTGTCGCTGGTGGTTTGGTTCGTGACAGGATTGCGCCACAAGTCGTTCCAGGTCACCACCCCACCGCTCTGCGGCACGGTCGCCCCGTACACATGTCCCGGCACACTGTAGCGAGGGCCGCCCGGGCCGCTCGCGCCGCCGTCGGTCGGGCCCGCGATGCCCGCGTACATCTGCTCGCCGCCGGAGTTGTAGCTGCCGCCCGCGCCCACCGAGCGCACCACGGCATTGCCGTCGCAGAAGCTGCCCCCCGCGCCGTCGAGCGGCACGCTGAGCAGGTTCGAGCCGGTCCAGCCGCCGCTCGCCGGGCCCAGCCACATGCGGCAGGTGCCCATCAGGATGTTCGCAGGATTGCCGGGGTCCAGGATCCACGGTGCCGGGTCCACAAAGTAATCGGTGTCGTTCTGGACCTGCGCGCGCGCGATCGCCGGGGCCGCGCCGAACCCCGCCGCGTCGCAATTCGCTCCGCCTGTGCATCGGTAAATGCCCACACCGGGGAAAGCGTCCGCGTACCAATTACCCGGCGTGTTCGGGTCGATGGCGACGTAGCTGCCCTCGCCGGTCAGGATTTGCTGCCACACACCTGTCCCGCTCGCGCTGCCGGCGATGCCGGTCGCGCCCATGCCGGCCAGTACCAGCGAGGGATTGCCGGGGCTCGCGGTCAGGTGGCTCACTTCCGCCAGAGAGCCCAGCCCGGCGTTCAGGTTCTGAAAGTGCGAGGCGTCGTTCGCCGAGCAAACCGGCCCGGATTGCGCGAGGCCGTCCGTGGTCCGCCAAAGGCCGCCGTCGGTTCCGAAGTAGACCAGCCCGGCCGTGCCCAGGGTCCCGTCGATCGCGTGCACCGACGGCGCGACCTGCCCCGCGCCGCAGGTGGCGGTGTTGGTCGTGTTGCGCCACGTGCAGGAGTTCGCGAGCGAGCACCGGAAGATGTCTTCCGTCCCAGCAAACAGAACCGTGTCCTGCTGCAAAGGCACCGCCGACAGCGACAGGTTATAGTCCGCGCCCGCGATGCCGCCGTTGCCGTCCTCCAGCGCCGTCGTGCCGCGCTTCGTTCCCCACGCGGGAGTCGAGGACGTGTTGCAGGAGTTGACCGCCAGGCCGCTCGACGAACACACGTCCTGATAAAGTCCCTGATCCTTGTTGCTCAGGTCGGTGGTCAGCGCGAAGGTATCGCCGGTCACAGGCTGCACCGCGAGCACCCCGCGAAAAATCGGGCAGCCCGAGTTGCCCACGCCGTTCGGATTGGACGGGCAGTTTTGCGCGGTCAGCCCCGCGCCGGGCTGGTTCTTCAAGCGCGTCCAGGTCGCGCCGTCCGGCGATGAGTAGTAGCCATGGAACCGTACCGCCGCGAAAAACATGCTGCGCTGGGGGTTCCACACCACCGAGGTCGCCGGATTGCCCGGCGGCTGCGAGTTCTTGTTCGTCGACTGCAGAACCTGGTTCGTGCCGTCGGTGATCGTGGATAGATACCAGGTTTGCCCGGCATCGGTCGAGTAGTACAGACCCGCCATGGGCATGCCGGTGTAGTAGGACTGCAGCCCGACGATCTGGCCTTCGAGCGATTGCGAGACTGCCATGACCACGTTGGTCGGACTGCTCCAGGCGAAGCCCGCGATACCCGCGCCGACGAGGGAGTAATGGAAATTTCCATCGCTGCTCGCGACGATTTGCGACCAGGTGGCGCCGCCGTCGTTGGAGCGAAGGATGCCCACGCCGTAATACGAGTCGAGCGCATCGTTCGGATCGCCCGTGCCTGCCAGCAGAAGTTGATTGTTCCCCGGGTCAAGGCTCAGCGAGCCGATCGACAGCGACGGCAGGTAAGGAGCGCTGCTCTGGAAAAAACCCAGGTCGTCCGTCAACGGGTGAAACACGGGTTTGCCCGTTTGCGGGTCGGGACCGCTCTTCCAAACGCCGCCGCCGGTCGCGCCGACGTAGACCGTACTGCCCGAGGAGTCGCTCGCGTCCACCGCCAGCGAACTGATGCGCCCCGTAACCAGACCAAAGGCCGGCGTGTTGACCTGGAGCGGCCCCAGCGCCTGCCAGGCCGCTGTGTTCGCGTTCAAGGCCGGCTGCGCTCCGGACTGCCCCGAGGGTGCCTGCTGCGTGAAGGCATGCGCGGCCGGACGCGCCCCGAGCATGGCATTGTGTGACGCCTGCTGCCGGCGAGCCGCGGCGAGTGCCGGCACGGGCGAAGTCCCCGCCCCCTGCGCCGGGTCGAGCCCGATGCCCCGGTTCAGCAAAAATCGCCGGTCCGCCGCCTTTTGCCGCGCCGCCTGCTGCCCGCGCGCGTCCGCGCCCCCTGCCAAGAGCAGGAGCAGCAGCAACAGCAGACCTCGGGAACTTCGCGGACGCATCAAGCCTCTCGACCGGGGCCGCCGTTTCCTCCATCACACGCGCAGACAAGGCGCGGGCGAGCGACGCCGAAACTCGGAGCCGGGAAGAACGCAGCGGGTTGGTAGCCCTCTTATCGGCAGCTCCGCGCATTCGTTTCACGGTACTTCCGTGCTGAGAAAACACCGAGGTAACGCATCCAAACCGGAACAGGAGCCCGCAATGAAAGCCGTCGTCCTCGAGGAAACCCGCCGGATCGTCGTAAAACAAGTTCCCGACGCTGAAATGCAGGCGCAGACCGACATCCTTCTCCGCGTCACCTCGTCGGCGATCTGCGGAACGGACCTGCACTTCTACGAGGGCCGGATGCGCGGCATCGAAGGTGGGGTCATCGGCCACGAGCCGCTCGGGATCGTGGCCGAGGTTGGGTCCGCCGTCACCAGTGTCAAGAAGGGCGACCGCGTCACTGTCCCCACCCATATTTGTTGCGGCTTCTGCGCGCTGTGCGTCGCCGGCAACTCCTCCGCCTGCCTCACCACCAACCCCGGCGCGGCGGGCGCGGCTTATGGCTACCCGAACAAGGGCGGCTACCAGGGCGCGCAGGCAGAGCTGCTGCGCGTGCCCTTCGCCGACGCGAACTGCCTCAAGCTGCCCGGCGAGCCCGGCGACCGGTGGGAAGACGACTTCGTCCTGCTCGCCGATGCCTGGACCACGGGTTACCATGCCGCGGCCATCTGCGAGATCGGGCCCGGCGACTCGGTCGCGGTTTTCGGCGCGGGCTCGGTCGGCCTGCTCGCCGCCTACTCCGCCAAACTACGCGGCGCGGTCAGGGTTTACGTCGTCGATGCGGTCAAGGAGCGTCTGGAAAAGGCGGGCGAGCTCGGCTGCATCCCCATCGACTTCCTCCATGGTGATCCGGTCGAGCAGATCAAGGAACAGCAGTCCAAGTGGCGCACCGGCAACGCTTTTCGCAACGAACAGCCGCTGCTCGGGGTGAGCTGCGCCATCGACGCGATCGGCTTCCAGGCTCGGTCGAAAGAAGACTTCAGCAAGGAGGAGCCGCACTGGGTCACCGAGGCCATTGCCGAGCTGATCAACCCGAACGGCCGCGTGGGTGTCGTCGGCCTGTGGCCGCCCAAGGACCCGAACGGGAGTGAGCCGTCGCTGAAGGAAGGCAGGCTTCTAATCCCCTGGGACAAGTTTTTCGGCAAGAACGTGCGCATCACCCTGGGCCGGGACGATGACGAGCGCTGGAACGGGAAGCTGCGCGATATGATCCTGACCGGCGCGGCCAAACCAAGTCAGGTTGTCAGCCATCGGCTCTCGCTCGACGAAGCTCCGGACGCGTTCGCAAAGTTTGACGCTCGGGAAGAGGGTTATATCAAGGTGATCCTCAAGCCGTAGGCTTTCTACACTCCACCGCGTAAGGAGCGTCCCCGGCGAACGAAAACGAGCGGCTATCCGGTACTTTCGTCACAATGGAGGTGCTTTCCTCCCGGACCCCGTACCCCATTTGTGTTATCAAGTTATTACAGGCCGAGCGAACTCTCGCGCCGTTCCTGTCAGCGCCGACAGCTTCATGCGCTGACGCAACCGGAAGCCGCAGGCGAAGGCGTTCGACCCCCTCGCCCGGCCGTTTTACCCCTTTTTGGAGGCAGTCCCCCATGCAGTCGAAACTTCCCCTCACGCGCTGGGCGAGCTATGTCCTGCTCGCGGCCCTCGCCGCGTCGCCCGCGCTCGCGCAAAGCGACTCCGGCACCATCAACGGCACCGTCGAAGACGCCACCGGCGCAGTCATCCCCGGCGCGCCCGTCAAGCTCACCAACCAGGACACCGGCGCGGTGGTCAGCGTCAACTCCGGTGCCGACGGCAACTTCCGCTTCCCCGCCCAGCCGCGCGGCAACTATAAGGTTGAAGCCGGCCACGAAGGCTTCGCGACAATCGTCCAGCAGTTCACCCTCCAGGTCTCGCAGGTCCAGACGCTCGAACTCAGGCTGAGCGCGGGCGCAGCCACCACCGAAGTCCAGGTCACCGACGCAGCCCCCATCATCGATCTTGCCGACTCCACCATCGGCGAGGTGGTCGCCGGCCGCCAGGTCACGGAGCTGCCGCTCAACGGCCGCAACTTCACCCAGCTTGCCCTGCTCACCCCCGGCGTCACCCGCGGCAACTACGGCAATGCCGCTTCGGGCCAGGCAGGCAACGTCGAAACCTTCCGCAACTCCCAGTCCGGCGGCGGCTCGCTGACCACCAACGGCCTGCGCCCGCAGGCCAACAACTTCATCCTCGACGGCATCGACAACAACGAATCGCTCGTCAACACGCTCGACTTCTTCCCCAACATCGAGGGCACGCAGGAGTTCAAAGTCAACACCAGCACCGCCCCGGCGGAGTTCGGGCGCGCGGGCGGCGCGGTCGTCCAGTCCTCCATCAAATCCGGTACGAACCAGATCCACGGCTCGGCGTTCGAGTTCGCCCGCTCCAGCCTGTTCGACGCGAGCCCGAACTACACCTTTCTCGGCGCGGCCCCGACGCCGCCCCTGCCGTTCAAGCGCAATACCTTCGGCGGCTCGGTCGGCCTCCCGATCCTCAAGGACAAGCTGTTCCTCTTCGGCGACTACCAGGGCCTGCGCGACAGCTACCCGCTGAACCCGGAGATCATCACGGTGCCCACGGCGCAGTTCCGCCAGGGCAATTTCGCCCAGCTGCTCGGCACCGGCCTTACTTCCACGCCTACCCAGGGCCCAGGCGCGGCCCTGAAAACGGGCGTTTCCGGGGCTATCTACGATCCGCAAACCGGTTTGCCGTTCGCGGGCAACATCATCCCGGCCAACCGGCTCAACCCGGTCGCGGTCAACTATCTCAATGCCTTCCCGCTGCCGAACATCCCCGGCACCGGCAATGGGACTGAGAACAACTACCGCACCATCCGGAACAACGTCACCAAAAACAACACCTTCGACGTCCGGCTCGATGGGAACCTGAGCCAGGCCGACCGGGCGTTCTTCCGCTTTATCTACGACAATTCCAATTTCACCCGCACCTCGCAGCTGCCGAACCTGCCGGCCGGCTTCGCGTCCGGCTCCAACTATGTCCACGCCCGCGGCTATGCGCTCGGCGAGACCCACACCTTCTCGCCGAACCTCATCAACGAGTTCCGCGCGGGCTACAACCGTTACACCATCGCGAACGTTCCTGTTTTTTCAGGCGTCCCCATCGCGGCCAACCTCGGCATCGTGAACGCCAACCGCACCCCGGCGCTCGGCGGCGGCGCGCTCATCGGCGGTAACGGCTCGCAGCTCTCCTACACCGGCGACTACGGTACCTATGTCGTGCCTGAGAACACGTACCAGTTCAACGACGCGGTCACCTTTCTGCGCGGCCGCCACTCCTTTAAGTTCGGCGGCAACGGCATCCGCCGCGACGTAGCCTTCTTTCGCCCCATCGCCGGCAAGGGCTACTTCCAGCTCAACAATGGCGACTTCACCGGCTTCGACTCCTCCGAGCTGCTGGTCGGCTTCGCGGACAACTACGCGATCGGCGCGCAGACCGGCCTGTTCGACACCCGCAACTACGAGGTCGGCGCATTCGCCCAGGACGACTGGAAAGCCACGCAGCGCCTGACACTTAATCTTGGCGTCCGCTGGGACCTGCTCACCTTCCCGTTCGAGGTCCAAAACCGCCAAGCCGCCCTCAACCCACTCACCGGTGCCATTGACCTGGCCGGCGTCAACGGCGTCTCGCAGTCCATCATTGACAATAACTTCCGCAACTTCGCCCCGCGCGTCGGCTTTGCCTACGACCTCTACGGCAAGGGCCGGTCCGTCATGCGCGGCGGCTACGGTATCTTCTACTTCCTCGACCGCGGCGGCATCGACAACCAGCTCGGCCAGCAGGTTCCCTTCGGCGGCAGCGTCAGCTATGCGGCCGGAACGGGCAATCGCATCACGCTGAGCGGCGCGGCCCCGAACGGCGCGCCCAGCAACGCGAACGCCACCGCGCCCCTGCCGCTGCCCGGCTACCCC
>CAXUEU010000090.1:0-1298 GCA_964250195.1 uncultured Acidobacteriaceae bacterium | reverse complement strand
GCCGTCAACCGCACTGAGAAAACCCCGAACGTCCAGCAATATGACCTACAGCTCCAGCAGCAGTTCGGCGAAAAGGTCCAGGCCACCCTCGGCTATGTCGGCAACAAGAGCACCCACCTTGCCACCGGCTTCAACGACAACACCAACCCGCAAGGCCAGAGCAACACCGCCGCCGTCGCCTATCCGACCCTCGGTCAGGTCATCCTGAACGAGACCAGCGGCGTGTCCCACTACAACAGCTTCCAGGCCCAGCTCAATTACAGGCTGCGTCAGGGCTTCACCTTCACCAGCTCCTACACCTGGTCGCACAACCGCGATAACACCGACGGATACCTCGGCTTCTTTGCCGTCAGCCCGCTCAACGTCTACAACACCCGATCCAACCTGGGCAATTCCTCACTCGACCAGCGCAACGTCTTCGTCGCGAGCGCGCTGTATGACCTGCCCTTCGGCCACGGACACGCTTTCGGCGACCACTGGGGCCGCAGTCTCGAGCTCGCCGCCGGCGGCTGGCAGATCAACACCATCGTCCAGGCGGAGACGGGCTCCCCGTACACCATCCTGATCAACCAGTACGGCGGTACCTTCTCGCAGCGCGCCAACGCGGTCGGCCCGGTCCGCACCACGCACAGCATCGTCAACCCGTTCCTCACCGGCAGCTTCACCATCCCCGCGCCGGGCCGGCAGGGCAACACCGGGCGCAACCAGTTCTACGGGCCCGGGCTGGCTCAGGGCGACGTTTCGGTCTTCAAAACGCTCAAGTTCACCGAGCGCTTCGGCACCGAGCTGCGCGGGGAGATCTTCAACATCACCAACACCCCGCAGTTCACCAGCCCCGACGCCAACCTTCAGGACGCCGTCAACACCAACGGCGTGTACACCACCGGCCCGCAAAGCTCCTTCGGCCGGGTTCTGGCCACACGCACCGCTTCCGAACGGCAGATCCAGCTCGCCGTCCGGTTCCTGTTTTAGCTAAAACTTCTCACCCCAGCGCCGCGCGGCTCACCCCGCGCGGCGCTATCGCTCGCCAGCAGCTTTTGAAGCTGTCATTCTGAGCGAAGTGGAGAACCTGCTTCGCCCTGCCGATCGCATGGCTAAACCGCCTGCGCGGCTTGCGGTCACTTCGCGACGAGTTCTTTCTTAGACGCTGATAACCTGTCATCCTGAGGAGCGACGCGGCAAGGACCTGCTTTCCTCTTCTTGCCATCGGACATCCATCATGCGCCTTCTTCTGTCACTGCTCTTCCTTGTTCCCGCCATCACCCACGCCCAATCCCCCGCCATCACCAAAATCGACC
>CAXUEU010000089.1:0-13573 GCA_964250195.1 uncultured Acidobacteriaceae bacterium | reverse complement strand
GTGCGAGGGGGCGAGGGGGCGAGGGCGTATGCACCCGCGCGGAGGCGGCGCGCGGGCTTGCGCGCGGTCCGCCGGTGCCGCGGAGCGCGCCGGGCGCCGGCCTGTTCCCTTGCCGCATCGTCCTCTTGCCCCCTGCTTGCCGCGAGGAGCTCGAACCAATGGTGAACGGACGCAAGGAGTGCGAGTTCTTCCTGATCCGCTACGTCCCGGACGCGGTGCGGAACGAATATGTCAACATCGGCGTACTGCTGCGGGAAGCGCCCGGCGCGGGTGTCGAAGCCGCGCCGGTGCTGCGCATGACGCGCGACTGGGGCCGGGTGCGGTGCGTGGACCCGGAAGCCGACACGGCGATGCTGGAAGCACTCGAAGGGGAGCTGCGGGCGCGTCTGGGCGGCGCGAGCCTGGACGGGGACGCGCGGCCCATTCTGGAGGTGGTGGAGGACTCGTTCTCGAATCTTCTGCAGCTGACGGAGGCGAAGGGGTGCCTGGCCGAGTCGCTGCCCGCGGAGATCGAAGCCCTGATGCGGGTGTACGTGGAGCCGCGCAAGGCCGCGGGGGCGCGCAAGCGGAGCGGCCGGGCCAAGATCCAGCAGCTGATGCGCAGCCAGTTCGAGCGGGCCGGGGTGTGGGAGCTGATGCGCAAGCGCATCGCGGCCTCGGCGTACACGCGGCCCGGCGATCCGCTCCGGATCGACTGCGGCTACCGGCCCAACGGGGTGATCCGGATGACGCACGCCGTCTCGCTCGAAGGCGAGCTCGAGCTGGCGAAGGTGCTTGCCTTCTCGATGCCCGCCCTGCGCGAAGGCGTGGCCCGCGTCGAAGGCGCGACCCTTGAGCTGACCGCGGTCATTGAGCCTTTGCGCGACCTCTTCGCCCCCGAGGACGACGGTGCCGAAGGCTACCGCTTCGCGGTCGAAACCATGGAAGTCGGCGGCATCCGCGTGATGACCACCTCCGACCTGCCGAGGATGGCGGAGACGGCGCGGCGGGAGCTGCGGGTGGGGTGAAGGCGCTCGAGTATTTTCTGGGGCTCCTATCAGCTCCCGGCGCATCTGCCCGGGGTGCTTCGCCACTCCTTTCCTCGACTTTGCCGCTGATAAATCTTGTAAAAGAGAAGCGTCGATGGCACGGTAGAGCATGGCAAGAATCGAAGGAATTCGGATTCGTAATTTCAGGTCACTCAAAGATGTGACTCTCGGCCGGGTATTGAGCGATAGAACTCCCGATCCGCTTATGCCGATGACTGCAGTGATAGGGAAAAACGGCGTCGGTAAAAGCACACTCTTCGACGCCTTCGGTTTTCTTTCGGATTGCCTGAGGATTGGGGTGGAGGATGCCTTCGATGCGCGAGGAAGGGGAGGATTTCAAAGGGTTAAATCTCAAGGCGTAAATGGGCCGATCGAATTTGAGATATCCTACAAAGAAGAAGGCAATGCAAGACCGATAACGTACGAATTGTCGATTGATAGGGATGAGAATGGGCGGCCTTACGTTCTTAGAGAACGGCTTCGTCAAAGGCGAAAAGGCCAGAAACATGGCTGGCCCTTTTCTTTTTTGATATTGAATGAAGGCAAGGGGATCGCCTGGAAAGGCGACAAAGAGGGACGCCAGATTGATGAAACGAGTGATGATTTCGATCTCGCACATCTTGTCGAAACGATAGAAAGCAACGAGGGCAAAGAGGAAAGCCGAGAAACTGAAGTCATAGAACTCGACGATTCCAGAAAGCTTGGAATTGCTACGCTGGGGTCATTGAAGCAGCACCCTAGAATTTCCTCGTTCAGGAGATTCATCGAAGGCTGGTACTTAAGCTATTTTCGCCCTGACGCGGCGCGCAGTCTCCCGCTCGCGGGACCACAGAAGCACCTGAACATACATGGCGACAATCTGGGGAATGTAGTTCAGTTCATGGAGCGAGAGCATCCCAAACGCTTTCGTATCATTTTAGATAGAATTGCACAGAAGATACCAGGTGTGCGGACTATTGACACAGAGCGGACGACAGACGGCAGACTTCTCCTTCGCTTTAACGATCAGGGATTCCAAGACCCTTTTTACGCACAGCAGATGTCCGATGGAACCCTCAAGGTCTTTGCATACCTCTTACTGCTTGAAGATCCGATGCCACCACCCTTTGTGTGTGTCGAGGAGCCTGAGAATGGTCTATATCATAAACTTTTGAGTTCTCTGGCTGTTGAGCTTCGCAGTCATGCCGTGAGTTCTAAATCCGGCTCGCAGGTGTTTGTGACGACACATCAGCCCTATTTCGTGGATGCGTTGTCTCCGAAGGAGGTGTGGATTCTGGAAAAGGGTAAGGACGGATTTTCAAGTATTCGAAGAGCGAGCGGTGATGGGGTAGTGAACAGCTTGGTTGAGGAAGGCCTTCCGCTCGGCAGCCTCTGGTACAGCGACTACTTTGACGCGAGGTGACATTGCATTACGAAATTCTCATAGAGGACATTTCTGGGAAGAAGATGCTCGAAGGAATTTTAGGGCGTGTAGTCGCATTGCCGGACACCTTCCGGATAATAGCTTACAAAGGGATAGGCCACATACCGCATAATCTTGGTGCCGCAGTTGATGCACCTAAAAGAATTCTTTTGAACAATCTGCCGAGACTCCTGAGGGGTTATGGGAAAGCTTTCAATGCTTATGGGTCTGGGTACGCCATGGTCGTGATAATCTGCGATCTTGACGAGAAAGATCAAATGGCTTTCGAGCGAGATCTCGAGTATGTTCTAGTGTCGTGCAGTCCAAAGCCCGACGCGCGATTCTGTCTAGCGATTGAGGAAGGAGAGGCATGGCTCTTGGGAGACACGCAAGCGGTTGTCACGGCTTACCCCAATGCTCGAAGGGATGTTCTGGATGCCTATGTAAAAGACAGTATTTGCGGGACTTGGGAGATTCTCGCTAATGCGGTATTTGAGGGTGGGGAAAAAGCGCTCAGGAAGCGCGGGCACCAGGCGATTGGAAAAGAGAAGTTCAAGTGGGCTGAGAACATATCGCCGCATATTCGAGTGGAGCGAAATGAATCTCCCAGCTTCCTGCGCTTTTTAGATGTCGTCCGCCCCGCCGCTATTGAGAATCTTTCTACTTTGCAGGGAGAACTGCAGGCTGAGTAAGAGGTACAACCACTTGTTTAAGGTCGGGGAAATGGAGCAAGGTAAGTGACGATGCTTGCGAACCGGTACGCGGACTGGATGGTGCGGTGGGAGACGGAGCTGACGACGCGGGACGAGAACCGGGTCGTGCGGCCCCTGGAGTGGGGGTTTGATTGGCTCGGGGCGGACTTCGCCGCGGACCCTCGTGCGGAACTGAAAGCAGACGCGGAAGTAAATCTGGAGGCTGACCCGGAAGCCGCCATGCTGCGGCTCAACGAGCAGATCATCGCAGAGAGCGAGGCGTTCTTCGGCTATCAGACGCCTGAGGACTTCCGACTCGAGCGGCGCCACCCGGCGTTGTTCCCGACCAACGTGCGTCCCGAGACGCTCGCCCAGGACGCCCAGCTGCGGGCGCGGGCGGAACGCGGCGAGCTCCGGGAAGCGGAGTTCCTGCGGTTTACCTCGCCGGTGCGGACGCCCTACCCCGAAAACGACCTGGTGAACGCCCGCTGGTATCCGGCGCGGCCGGACCCGCAGACGGGGGAGCCGCCCCGTAAGGCGATCGTGGTGATGCCGCAATGGAACGCGGACGCCTTCTCGCACAACGCCCTGTGCGCCATCTTCAACCGGTTCGGCGTGTCGGCGCTGCGGCTGTCCAAGCCCTACCACGACATCCGCCGGCCGGCGGAGCTGGAGCGTTCGGACTACGCGGTGTCGTCCAACATCGGGCGGACGCTCGGCGCGGCGCGGCAGGCGGTGGTGGACATCCGCTGCTGCCTGGACTGGCTCGAGGCGCGGGGCTACCGGCGGTTCGGCGTTCTGGGGACCTCGCTCGGCTCGGCCTACGGCTTCCTGGCGGCGGCGCACGATCCGCGCCTCGAAGTGTGCGCCTTCAACCATGCCTCGTACACCTTCGGCGACGTGGTGTGGACGGGGCAAAGCACGCGGCACATCCGGGCGGGCTTCGAGCAGGCAGGGCTCACGCAGGACCGGTTGCGCGCGCTGTGGGCGGCGATCTCGCCCGCGCACTACATGGAGCGGTTCGCGCAAACGGCGCGCGTGCGGAACCGGCGGACCCTGGTCATTCACGCGAAGTGGGATCTGACTTTCCTGGAGCGGTACTCGCTCGAGGTGCTGCGGGCATTCCAGGAGCTGGACGTGCCGCATGAGTCGCGCATGCTGCCCTGCGGGCATTACACGACCGGCGAAACGCCCTACAAGTTTCTCGACGGCTGGTGGCTGGGCAGCTTCATCTATCGAGCGTTTCAAGACTTTTAGATATTCGCCGAAGTGAAAGCGAGCAACGCGTCCGCATTGCGGTGCGCGAGCTTCGCGAGAGCCTCGCCTTCAAGCCCGAAGCTGTCGAGCAGGGCGCGTCCCCGCTCGGCCGAACGGAATGGGTAGTCGACGGAAAACACTATCCGGTCGATGCCGGCTACGTCGAGCGCGCGATGGAACGAGTCAGCGGTGAAGTAGCCGCTGGTCGTCATCCAGAAGTGCCTGTGAAAATATTCCGCCACCGGCCGGCGCAGATGCGAGGTCATCAGAGCCAGAGCTCCAGCGGCCCGGTCGATCGAGAACGGCAGGTTCTCGCCCATGTGGCCGACGATCACCCGCAGCCCGGGGTGCCGGTCGAAAAGGCCGGACACGATGAGCCGGAGCACGTGCAGGCCGGTTTCCGCGTGCCAGCCCCAGGCGGCGATCGCGATCAGGTTGCCCATGTTGGCCGGCAGGCCGCTGTAGTAGGCCTGGGTGACCGGCGCGGGCGGCGGCGCGGGATAAAGGTAGACGGGCATGTCCAGGGCTTCGGCGGCGGCCCAGAGAGGCGCGAAGGGCTCATCGTCGAGGAACACGCCCTCGGCCATGCCGTGCAGCATGACGCCGGCGAAGCCCAGGACTGTGCGCGCCCGGTGCAGCTCGGCGAGAGCGCTTTCGATGTCGGCAAGGGCGAGCGTCGCGAATCCGGCGAAACGGTCCGGATGCGCCCGGACCGCAGCCGCGATACGGTTATTCGCGTCGCGAACCAACTCCGCGGCCTCGTCCGGCGGCAGCTGTTCGAGCCCGTTGGCTGCCAGCGAGAGCACCTGCATCTCGATCCCGGCCGCGTCCATGGCGGCGAGGCGGCCTTCCCCCATGTCCAGCAGAAACGGCTCCATGCGGGCGAGCAGAGCCGCAGCCGGCCGGCCCGGCAGGTGGCGCACGGCGCGCGCGAACGCGGGCGTGAGGACGTGCTCTTCCAGAGTGACGATCCTCAAGGGGTCGTGCTCCTCTCCATCGAAGGGTAGGCAGAGCCGGGGAGAAGGCAACGCAGGGCCGCAATGGGAGCGATTTTAGCGTGAAGACGTAAGACAATGGTCAAACCGCGGGCGTTCGGAGGGCTTTATCCGCAGAGCCCGGGGTTGGAGAGGGGCACACAGACTCCAACGCCGCAGCGCCCGGGCTTTACAAGTCGGCAAGGCCGGCCGCGCGGATGCGCTTGCCGACGCGCACAACCAGGGTCGCCGGGAGACTCGGGACGGAGATGTGCGGGCTCGAGAAAGGCTCGCCCCCGATGCGGACGGAACCTTGCTTGAGCTTGCGGGCCGCATCGGTGGCGGAGTCGGCCAGGCCGAGGCGAACCAGCAGTTTGTCGGTGCGGATCAGCCGGTTGTTCTCGGTCCAGCCCAGGTCGGCCGGAGCGACGGCAACCTCGTCCACGTGCTCCGGCCGCTCATCGCGCTGGAACTGCCGCGCCCAGCCCTCGTCGGCCGCGCGCACGGCGTCGGCGGGCCAGTAGCCGCCGGTGATGACGCGGGCCAGTTGCTTTTTCGCCTCCATGGGGTGGAGCGCACCGCTCGCAACCTCGGCTTGTTTCGCCTCGATCTCGGACTTGCGCAGGTCGGTGAGCAGCAGCCAGAACCGCCACATCAGTTCGTCCGAAATCGACATGATCTTGCCGTACATCTCGCCGGCCGGCTCGTCGATGCCGATCGAATTGTTCAACGACTTCGACATCTTTTGATGGCCGTCTAACCCTTCGATGATAGGCGTCATCAGGACAATCTGCGAGGGCTGGTTGTAATGGCGCTGGAGTTCGCGGCCGATCAGGAGATTGAATTTCTGGTCGGTGCCGCCCAGCTCGACATCGGCCCGCAATGCCACGGAGTCATAGCCCTGGGCCAGCGGGTATAGAAGCTCATGCAGCGCGATGGGCTTTTCCTCTCTCCAGCGTTTGTGGAAATCGTCCCGCTCGAGCATCTGCGAGACGGTGAACCGAGCGGCGAGCCGAATGATGCCTTCAAAACCGAGCGTATCGAGCCACTCGGAGTTGAAGCGCACCTCGGTCCGCTCACGATCGAGGATGCGGAAAACCTGGCCGGTGTAGGAGCGGGCGTTCTCGTCGACCTGCTCGCGGGTGAGCGGCTTGCGCGTGGCGGACCGCCCGGATGGGTCCCCGATGAGCGAGGTAAAGTCGCCGACGAGGAAAATGACCTGATGGCCGAGGTCCTGGAAATGCTTGAGTTTGCGCATGAGCACGGTGTGGCCCAGGTGCAGATCGGGAGCGGTCGGGTCGAAGCCGGCCTTCACGCGCAGGGGCCGTCCCGCGGCGCGCGACTGTTCGAGTCGCTCGCGCAGGTCGGCGACGCGGATGATCTCGGCCGCGCCTTTTTGCAGAAGGTCGAGCTGTTCGTCGACTGGGGGAAAAGGGCTGCCGGTTGCTTGCATGATTAGGACCAGACTAATCAGTATAGTCAGACCAGCCTCAACGGCATACCATGGAGTGCGGCGTGAATGCACGCCAGGGAGATATTGTATGCGGAACTCGACTTACCTGCCCTAGCCGGATTTGCCGCCCTCGCCATCGCTGTTCTGCCCGGATGCGGAAACAACTCCGCAAGCACTACCACGCCCCCGCCGGGCCCGACCATGCCCCTGGCGGCCGTTGATTTTTCGACGACCGTGTTCACCGGCGATTCACTC
The DNA here is from genome assembly GCA_964250195.1 of uncultured Acidobacteriaceae bacterium. GTDB lineage: Bacteria > Acidobacteriota > Terriglobia > Terriglobales > Acidobacteriaceae > EB88. The sequence continues at coordinate 6,512 of CAXUEU010000089.1, read as the reverse complement.
ACCGCCGGGTTCCAGAACGAGTCGCTGCTCGAAACGCAGCAGCCGAACGGCTGGGCACCGCTGTTCGCGAAGCAAGCTGGATCGACCATCGTGCAGCCGCTCATAGCGCGCACCCGGCGTGCCCGCGGTGGAGCAGTTGGTGAGCGTGGGACCCCCGCCTGTCACGAACATGAAAGGCGGCATCAGCTCCGGCCGTACCAACGCGAGCGTCCAGCCGACGGACCTCGCGGTGCCGGGCCATCTCGTGCACGACCTGATCGACCGCCTCCTGCAATTGCGTGTTCGAGTTGCCCAGCGGGAAGCCGAGAACAAGGGTCGTCAAGATGTCCTCCGCAGCGGTCGGCAGCGCGGTCGGCCCGGCGTTGATCAGCCTGGACGGGACGCACCCGACCAACACCGGTTACGCGCTGTTGGCCAATTACATAATCGCTTCCTTGAACGCGAGCTTGAAAACAACGCTCCCCGCTGTCGATGTGAATGCGGTCGCGGCGGCGGACCCGCTGTTCGGCTCGAACATCAAGCCGGTGGGCGCGATGCCGCAGCACATCTCGCCGCAGGCGGGCTTTCAGGCGGGGATTCTGCTGAGGGGGCGCCGCTAGGGGCAGTTCTCGTACGCACGTAGAGCGGTCAGCGTCACTGGATGCGGCTTTTCCGGCGGGAAAAGCCACGCTGCCACGGAGGTTTTCTCTACACCAATACGAGAATTTCCCTAGAAACGGGTTGACAGGCGAGCATGGGCATGTGTAGGTTGGTGCCGCTTCAGTAAGCGGGACCTTTCCGCGCGGCAAAGTGGAAACGATTCCACCTTGCCCGAATCTCAGGAGCCCCCATGCTTCGTTCCTCGCTCGCCTTTGTTTTGACAGGTTTCGCCCTAGCGGTTTCCGCGCAAACCACCCCTCCTCCGCTCGTCGAAGCCTCGCAGGCGGTCAAGGCGCTCCAGAACTTCTACACGCCCAGTACCGGCCTGTACCGCACGACAGGCTGGTGGAACGCCGGCAACTCCATGACGGTGCTGGCCAACTACTCCCGGCTGAACAACACGCAGGCGTACTACCCCATCTTCGCGAACACCCTCAAGCAGGCCGCGACGGTAAACCCCAACTTCCTGGACGGGTACTACGACGACGCGGGGTGGTGGGCGCTGGGCTGGATCGACGTATACGACCTGACCAAGCAGCCGCAGTACCTAGAGCAGGCGCAATCGATCTTCGAAGCCATGACCGGGGCCTGGGACACTACCTGCGGCGGCGGCGTGTGGTGGAACACCGACCGCAAGTACAAGAACGCGATCACCAACGAGCTCTTCCTTTCGGTCGCAGGCGAGCTGGCCGCGCGGACTCCGTCCGGCACGGCTGTCGGCATCGGCACGGGCGCGCCGCCCCGGACCTACCAGGCATGGGCGCAAGCCGAGTGGGACTGGTTCCGCGACTCGGGCATGATCAACCCGGACAATCAGATCAACGACGGGCTGGACCCCGCGACCTGCAAGAACAACGGGCAGCCGGTGTACACGTACAACCAAGGCGTGATCCTGGGCGGCCTGGTCCAGCTCAACGCGCTGACCGGCGACAAGACGCTGATCCCCGAGGCGCAGACGATCGCGAACACGGCGATCGCGCGCCTGACCGACGCGAACGGCATCCTGCACGAGCAGGCGGGCGAGCAGCCGGGCAGCGGCGGAGACGGGGCGGAGTTCAAGGGCGTTTTCATGCGCAACCTGATGGCCCTGAACGAGGCAGCCCCGGATGCGCGCTATAAAAATTTCGCGGACGTGAACGCCCGGAGCATCTGGCTCAAGGATCAGGGACCCAATTACCAATTCGGGCTCATCTGGAGCGGGCCGTTCGACATCCCGAACGGGGCGAGCCAGAACTCGGCGATCGATGCTTTCCTGCTGGCGGCTTCGGCGGAGACCCTCGCGATCGGCGGCGGCGCTGCCCCGCCCAGTTTCACGTTGAGCGCCGCGCCCACGACGGCGAACCTGCAGACAGGCGGCAGTACCCAGGCGACCGTGACGCTGGCCCCGGTCAACGGTTTTACCGGTACCGTGAACCTTTCCGCTGAGGTGGTGGGCGCACCCGCGGGAGCGCAGGCGACCCTCAGCACCTCCTCCCTAACCGGGAAAGGCACGGCCACGCTCAACGTGAGCACTACGGGGACGACCCCGGGCGGCAGCTATCTGGTCGCGGTGACGGGAACAAGCGGCAATCTCGCGCAGATTGCGTACGTCACGGTGCAGCTGCCGGACTTCACGCTCGCGAGCGCGAGCAACACGCTGTATTTGAACCAGTCCGGCGAGGTCGCGGACGCCGTGACCGTGTCGCCGCTGAACGGCTTCAACGGCAACGTTACCCTGAATGCGACCACCCTCCCGCCCGGGGTGCGGGCCGCCTTCGCACCGCCGGCGACCACCGCCGCCGGCACCTTGTACCTGCGCGCCGGCACCCTCGCGCCCACCACCAGCGCGATGCCGATCGCAGTGAGCGGGACCGCCGGGCCCACCACGCACACGGTTTCCTCGCTGTCGCTGGCCATCAGCGCGGCGCTCGCGAACTGCGGGCGCGGTGCCGCGGTCAACCTGCAGCCGGCCTTCAACGTCACCGCGCTGCGCAGCGACGGAACGCTCTCAACCGACGGCGGCGTGGACGGCGGCGGCTTCACCTTCTCGGCGAACCTGACCGGCACAGGCCGCGTGCTCGACGGAACGCGCTTCGTGCTCGGGGCGGCAGATACTCTGAACGGCATTCTCGCCGACGGGCAGACGATCGCTCTGCCTGCGGGCCGCTTCAACTCGCTCCAGCTTTTGGGCACAGGGGCACAGGGGACGCAAGCCGCGCAGCCTTTGACCGTGACCTATACCGATGGCTCCAGTACGACTTTCGCGCAGAGCTTTACCGACTGGTACGGCACGCCCACGCCCAACGCCAACGAGGCCGAGGCGATCGCGATGCCCTACCGCAACCAGCCCGACGGCACCAAGCAGCAGGTGCAGTTCAACATCTACGGCTATACCCTGGCACTCGACCCCGCAAAAACAGCCAAGACCCTGACCCTGCCGAAGAACCGCTCGGTGGTGATATTGGCCGCGAGCCTCGCGAACCGGCATACCGGGCGTGAGGTCGACCTGGCGGGCTTTTACAACGCCAATGGCCTCTACACCGACGGAACGGCCTTCCCGGCAAAGGGTGGCATCGACGGCGGCGGCTCGGCGTATTCAGCGAACCTGCTGGGCGACACGGGGGTGAACGGCGCGGAACTGGCGGTGGGCTCGAACGGATTCCACTTGGCGGCGGCCAACCAGCCCAACGTGGTGTATGGCGCGGGCCAAACCATTCCGCTGCCGTTCGGCCTGTACCGGGGCCTGCTGCTGTTGGGCACCGGCGTGCAGGGCAACCAGACGGCGCAAACCGTGCGGGTCAACTTCGCCGACGGCAGCTCGCAGGATGTGGCGCTCGACCTCAGCGATTGGTCCACGGCTGGCGGCTTCGCCAACGAGGCGGTCGCGCTCAGGACCGGCTACCGTGTCGTGAGCGACGGCTCGAAGCAGAACATCGGCTTCAATGTGTACCAGTACGCGCTGCCGCTCGATCCGCGTAAACCGGCCCGGAGCATCACGCTGCCGAACGACCGGAACGTGATCGTGCTGGGGATGACGCTGTCGCCCCTGTCGGTCTCGATGCGGGAGCCGGTAAGCTGCCGGGACGTGGACCGCTGAATCGAGCAGCGTAGACTTGTAAGTTATGTAAAAGGAAAAGGCGCGGCCGCTACCCGATGAAGGTAGCGGCCGCGCCTTTTCAGGTTCGAGACGAAGTTACTTGGCGAGCGCTTCGCCGAGTTCCTTGATCTTGGCTGCGTTGGGGCCTTCGCCCTTGACCTTCTCTGTGTCGTGGCCCAGCTTCTTGACGAGCTTCTCGATCGCGGCCGAGTCAATCTTGCCGCTCTGCAGGTGGGTCTTGAGTTTGCCCAGGTCGGCGACGACGGACTTGACGCCGGGTGCCTCGTGCTTGCCCAGGTACTCCTCCCAGCCTTCGATGTTCTTGACGGCCTGGTCGGGGGAAAGCTTGGTGATGCCGCCGTTGGCGGCCTTGATCGTGGCTTCTAGCTTTGCTGCCGGCATAGTTCATTCTCCTTGCGGGTGGTGGTGTTCATTAACTCGGATGTCGAAAGCGGTCCATCGCCCGGAAGGTCGGTTTGGGTGGGTGAAAGCCTGCCCGCACTGCCTGAACGACATCTGTAACTCGCGTGTGCTAGTGCGCGAGCGTGCACCTATCAAGCGGTGAGCGCTTCGCCGATTTCCATGATCTTGCTGTTGTTGGAGGTGTTGCCGGTATTCGCCACTTCGAGCGTCTGCGCGCCCAGTTGCTGCAGCAGGGCTTCGATCGCGTCCGGGTCCGGCGTCACGGCGGTCAGGTGCTGCTTGAGCTCGGAAAGGCTGGCGGTCACGGCCCGCGTGCCGGCGGTGCCGTGCTCGGCGAGATAGGTTTGCCAGCCTTCGATGTTCTCGACGGCGGTGGCGAGGTCGAGGGTTTCGGGGCCGCTCGCGAGCGCGCTGATGGTTTGGTCGAATTGTGCCGTTGCCATGGTGAGGAGCTCCTTCAAGCCTTGGGGGACTATGATGCTCCTCCTTGCGATGGCGGAAACGCGGGTGCCTCGCGCGGCGATCGCGAGCGGGCTTTCAGGGCGTCAAGTGTCGCTACTTCACCCAGACCTCAGGCGGGCCGCCCGCGACCCGCTGCGCGTGGAAGATGCCGAGCGTGTTGTTGCTCCAGACCGGCGGGCCGGTGCGCCCCAGCACGATGACGCCGCCCTCCCCGGGTCCATCCGCGTTGCGAAGAGCGGGCAGCTCGACGTGGATCATCCGGTCGGCGGCTCCCTGCGGCGTTTGGCCCTGCTCCACGAGCGTGCATACCTGCCGCGCCAAGGTGAGCCGAATGAAGAACTCGCCCACGCCGGTGCCGGAGACGGCGCAGGACCGATCGGAAGCGTAGGTGCCCGCTCCGATGATGGGCGAGTCGCCGACGCGGCCGGGGAGCTTGCCCTGCGCGCCTCCGGTGGAGGTCCCTGCGGCCAGGTGGCCCTGCTCGTCGCGGGCCACAGCCCCCACCGTGCCGAAGTGGCGGCCGGGCTTCGCGGCTGACGCCGGCACAGGCGGCGCGCCGTCGGGCCGCGGCGGAACGGGCTTTCCTTTCGCGCGCATCACGGCGGTAAACTCCTGCCAGCGCATCTCGGTGAAGAAGAACCGGGGCGGCTGCTGCTCCAGCTGCTGCGCCTTCGCGAACGCGTCCGCGCCGGGCCCGGCCAGCATCACGTAGGGCGAGTGCTCCATCACCGCGCGGGCCAGCGCGATGGGGTGGCGCGTGGACCGAATGCCGGCGTCCAGCGTCTCACCGTCCATCACGGAGGCGTCCATCTCGTTGCGTCCCTCGGCGGTAAAGGCCGCGCCGCGCCCGGCGTTGAACAGCGGGTCGTCCTCCAGAACCTCGATCGCGGCCTCCACCGCGTCGAGCGCCTTGCCGTGCGCGGCCAGGACCCGCTGCCCCGCGTCGAGGGCCTTGGCGAGCGAGGCATGGTAAGCCGCGGCGGTCGCGGGGTCCATGTGGACCCACTCGGCCTCGCCCGCGCCGCCATGGATGGCAATGGCCCACTTTTGGGCATTGGCGGGGAGCGTCGGAACCAGCAAGACCAGCAAGATCGGAAGAAGGGCGCGCATCATGGCCTGTATCGTACGGCCTATGGGCGTCCCGGCGAAGACGTGCGTGGTGTGCGGACGGGAAATCCAGTGGCGCAAGAAGTGGGAGCGCGACTGGGCGGAGGTGAAGTACTGCTCCGACGCATGCCGGCGCAGGGCGAAGTCCGGGGCCGCCCACGCGACGGACGCGGCGCTGGAAGCGGCCATTCTCGCGCTGCTCCGGGAGCGCGGCGCGGGCAAGACGATCTGCCCATCGGAAGCCGCCCGGCGCGTCGACCCGGAGCACTGGGAGCCGTTGATGGAGCCCGCCCGGGCCGCGGCGCGGCGGCTCCACGCGGCGGGCCGGCTCGTCGTCACGCAGGGCGGCCACCCTGTCGATCCCTCGCACGCCAAAGGTCCAATCCGGCTCAAGCTGGTGTAAGTTTCGGAAGGGAGATTCGGGCATGGGGATCGAGCTTTCCTTCGCGGGCCGGGTGGCCCTGGTCACGGGCGGATCGCGCGGCATCGGCGCGGAAACGGTGCGGACGTTTACGCGCGCGGGGGGCGTGTGGTGTTCAACTACCAGGCGGCCCGGGGCGCTGCGGAGGCGCTTGCGCAAGAGTGTGGCGGGCCTGCAACGTGCCGGGCGCTGCAGGCCTCGCTGGGCGGCCCGGCCGAGGGCCGCGCGCTGGTCGAGCAAGCCGCGTCGGCGTTCGGGCGGCTCGACGCGCTGGTGGTCAACCACGGCATCTGGCCCGCGCACGACGCGCCCATCGAAGCCATGCCCGAAACACAATGGCGCGGCACCATGGGCATCAACCTCGACAGCGTCTTCGGGCTGGTC
>CAXUEU010000088.1:8715-13624 GCA_964250195.1 uncultured Acidobacteriaceae bacterium | reverse complement strand
CGCCGCATGCGAGGGCACCTCAACCCTCTTCCCGGTCGAGTACTTCGGCGATGAAGCCTACCTCACCCAGTCCGGCCAGCTCTACATCGAAGCCACCGCCCTCGCCCTGGGCCGGGTCTACTCTTTCGGCCCCACCTTTCGCGCCGAGAAGTCCAAAACCCGCCGCCACCTCACCGAGTTCTGGATGGTGGAGCCCGAGATGGCCTTCGCCGGCCTCGACGAGCTCATGACGCTCGCCGAAGACTTTATCTCCTTCCTCGTCGACCGCGTCCTGACCCGCCGCCGCGCCGACCTCGCCCTCACCGGCCGCGATATCGCCAAGCTCGAAACGATCCGGGCACCCTTCCCCCGCCTCCGCTACGACGAGGCGGTCGAAATCCTGAACGAAGCCCACAGGAACGGCGAGCTGCCCGCCCCCTTCGAGTACGGCAATGACTTCGGCTCCCCCGACGAGACGTACCTCTCCAGCCGGTACGACCGCCCGGTGATGGTCCATCGCTACCCGGCGGCGGTCAAGGCCTTCTACATGCAGCCCGACCCCGCCGACCCCAAATACGCCCTCTGCGTCGACGTCCTCGCCCCCGAGGGTTACGGCGAGATCATCGGCGGCTCCGAGCGCATCGCCTCCTACGACCTGCTCGAGCGGCGCATCCGGGAGCACAACCTCCCGCTCGACGCCTTCCAGTGGTACCTCGACCTGCGCCGCTACGGCTCGGTCCAGCACGCCGGTTTCGGCATGGGCATCGAGCGCGCCATTGCCTGGATCTGCGGCCTCGACCACGTACGCGAAACCATCCCCTTCGCAAGGACGCTCAACAGGATGTATCCGTAAATCGTGCTTTCAAGAACACCCGCTACGAAAGGGTCGCCGGCCGCGCAGGCGGTCTTGTCCGTCCTTGGCTGCATCCGGCGAGTCGGCCCGAAAAGCCGCCGACTCGCCAAGCAGGACCTCTACTTCTTCGCGATAGCCCGGTGCACCCCGAAGACGCGCCCGACTTCCGCCACAAAGGGCTTGGCCCCGGCCGGTACCGGCGTGCCGCCGTTCAGGATCGTCTGGTACGGGATCTCCTTGCCGTAAAACGCGGCGGTATCCTTCTTATTCTGGTTCACCTCGTCACCCGTCAAATCCACCCCGGCGAACAAGCCCTGACTGCGCGACCAGGTCAAGAACGTTGCGCTTGCCAGTTCCGTAGTGTTCGCCTGTGAGTCGCGACCCACCGGGCCGGCTGCCGCCGAGGCATCGCCACCCAGCTTTACCTTGTCCTTCAGCAAAGCATCCGCGCTGTTCTTGGTCGTGCCCACCAGCACCAGGTCCGTCGCCTGGCCGCCCGCCTGCAGCCCAAAGCTCAAGCCGCTCATCTGTACGAATACCGGCGCGCTCCAACCCTTGTTCGCGACATAGCAGGTCGCCACGCCCTGCCCGTACTGGATACCGCCGATGAAGGCACCCTTCTTGAAGCTCGGAATCACCACGATGCACCGCGCTTTCCGCGCGATCGCGTCCGGCACGCCTTTATCCGGTACCCCCGCGAAGTCGCGCAAAATCGAGGTCGATGCCGTTAACCGGTCATCCACCTTCGTCGTAGTCTCCTTGTCCGCCGCCAATGCCGTCGTTGCCAATAAACCCGCCAAAGCCAGAACGCCGCCGAATCGCTTCATATGCCTCTCCTCGTCTTTCCTGAACGCCCGTTCGCGAAGCCGGTGTCCCCGGCTCCTTCCACATACCGGAGAGATGCGGAAACAAGTTCCCGCGGCGGGTACCTCGTGCATTTTTGCTTCCTTTGGTTACCCAATGAGTAAGCGTTTCCGGCTACCATCGCAGAGTCATGTCCAAACTCCGCGTAGGCATCCTCTTCGGCGGCCGCTCCGGCGAGCATGAAGTCTCCCTTCTTTCCGCCGCTTCCGTCCTCCAGGCCATTGATCGCTCCAAATACGAAATCCTCCCCCTCGGCATCACCAAGGCCGGCCGTTGGCTCACCGGCACGCCCGCCGAGCGCCTGCTTGCGCCTCAAAGCAACGGCGAAGCCGCCGCTTCAGACCGAACCGCCCATCCTGAGCCGGGCACGGATCTGGCTGTCGGGGGTCTCCTTCCCAGCCCGGAAGCTCTCCATCTCGATGTCCTGTTTCCCATTCTCCACGGCACCTTCGGCGAGGACGGCACCGTCCAAGGCCTGCTTGAGATCGCCGGCATCCCCTACGTCGGCTGCGGCGTCCTCGGGGCCGCCGCCGGCATGGACAAGGACGTCATGAAGCGCCTCTTTCTCTCCGTCGGCCTTCCGATCCCCCGCCACATCGCCGTCCTGCGTTCCAGCTGGCAGGCCGATCCCGACGCTGTCCTCCGATCGGTCGAGGATGCCCTCGCTTATCCCCTCTTCGTCAAGCCGGCAAACGGCGGCTCTTCAGTCGGTGTCAGCAAGGCGAACACCCGGGAAGAACTCAGGCTCGCCCTCATGGAAGCCGCTCGCTACGACCGCAAACTCGTGATCGAGGAGGGCGTGGGAGGTGCCGCCGGCAAGGCCCGCGAACTGGAAGTCGCCATCCTCGGCAACGACCACCCGGAGGCCTCGGTCGTGGGTGAGATCATCCCGGTCGACTCCAGGGCCTTCTACGACTACGAAGCCAAATACCTCAGCGACAGCTCCGTTTCCGTCATCCCCGCCTCCTTGACCCCCGCGCAGTCCGACGCCGTGCGCGCCATGGCCATCCGCGCCTTCCAGGCCTGCGACTGCTCCGGCCTCGCGCGCGTCGACTTCCTGCTCGATCCGGCAACGGAAACCATCTACCTCAACGAGATCAACACCCTGCCCGGCTTCACCGCGATCAGCATGTACCCGAAGCTCTGGGCCGCCTCCGGACTCGCTTACCCCGCGCTCATCGACCGGCTCATCGCGCTCGCGCTGGAACGTGCCGCGGACCGGGCCGCCACCAGCTACACTCGCGAGTGAAACCTGCGATGCCGACCCGGTGTCTATTGCCGGAGGAGACCCCCGAAGGCCCATGACCCTGCTCGATGCACCCGCCTACAACGCCCGACGCGCCCGCCTGATCCGCGATTCACTCCTCGCCTTCTTGGGCGCGCTCGTGCTTGCCGCAATCCTGACGTTCGTTTTCTGGGACTGGCCCGAACAGCACCGCATCGACCGATTCTTCGCGCTTGTCGAGAAACAGGATCTGCCCGCCGCCTATGCGGCCTGGACCAACGACCGGCACTGGCACGACCACCCGGACCGCTACTCCGGCTACTCCTTCACCGACTTCGAGAAAGACTGGGGTCCCAACTCCGATTACGGCCGCATCCAATCGCACAAAATCGAGATCACCAAGACGGTCGGCTCGGGCCCGGGCCGCGGCGTGGTTATGGGCGTGGCCATCAACGGCGGCAAAACGCCCCTGTTCCTCCGCGTCGACCACAAGACCCACGAGATCGGCTTCTCCCCGGTCGAGCTTTATGTCGGCCCGGAGTGATTTCGACCAGCCTGGAAAAGCTCTGCGCGCTCGCTTCAAAACCACTCGGCAATGGCGCACCCCCGTCATAGGGAGAGGCAGCGCTCGGAAGCCGCGAAAACAAATCGTTGGCATGCTGAAGCTCAAAAACGGCTTCTACGCTTTCGACTTTGCCCTCCATATCGATAACCCATACAAGACTGAAGCGCGTAGAAGCATATTGAGCAGAGCATCTCTTGCACAGCAGATTCGAAATATGCCGGAGGGGACGCGAGCAAGGCTGGTCGTGAGGAGCTCACCTTTTGGCGGAGCGCCACAGGAGTGAGGTTGGTCTCACTCCCGATGTTCGCGTCGAGTTCAGGAGAAAACCACACCCAGCCTCACCCGCACGGCCGCCGCCGCGGCCGTCATCTCCCGCATCGCCGCCGACACCTCCGGCCACCCCCGCGTCTTCAACCCGCAGTCCGGGTTTACCCACACCTGCGCGGGCGCGAGCACCGCCAGCGCCGCCTCCAACAGCCCTTCCATCTCAGACTCCGGCGGCACCCGCGGCGAGTGGATGTCCCATACCCCCGGCCCGATCCCGTTCGGGTATTTCGCTTTTTGGAAAGCCGTCAGCAGCTCTCCCTTCGACCGCGCCGATTCCATCGAGATCACGTCCGCGTCCAGCGCGGCGATCGCCGGCAGGATCGACTCGAACTCGCAGTAGCACATGTGCGTATGGATTTGCGTCTCATCGCGCACCCCGGAGGTCGCGATCCGGAACGCCTCCACCGCCCACCGTAGATACCCGTCCCAGGCCGCTCGCCGCAGCGGCAGACCTTCGCGCAGGGCGGGCTCGTCCAGCTGGATCGCCCGGATCCCCGCCGCTTCGAGGTCGCGCACCTCCTCCCGCAAAGCGAGCGCGATCTGCCGCGCCACCTCGCTGCGCGCGATATCGTCCCGCACGAACGACCACTGCAGGATCGTCACGGGCCCCGTAAGCATGCCCTTCACGGGCCGCTCGGTCTGCGCCTGCGCCCACGCGCTCCAGCGCACCGTCATCGGCGCGGGCCGCCGCACGTCGCCGTAAATCACCGGCGGCTTCACGCAGCGCGAGCCGTAGCTCTGCACCCAGCCGTTCTCGGTAAACGCGAAACCCGCGAGCTGCTCGCCGAAGTACTCCACCATGTCGTTGCGCTCGAACTCGCCGTGCACCAGCAGGTCCAGCCCCGCCGCCTCCTGCTCGCGCAGGCACTTCCGCGTTTCTTCCTCTAAAAACCCTTCATACTCCGCCTCGGTCAGTGTCCCTGCGCGCCAGGCCGCCCGCGCCTTGCGCACCGCCGGCGTCTGCGGAAAGCTTCCGATGGTCGTCGTGGGCAGCAGCGGCAGCCCCAGCGCCAGCGCCTGCGCCTCCGCGCGCCGCGTATACGGTGTCCGCCGCCGTGCGTCCTCCGGCCTGAGCGCCGCCAGCGCCGCTCGTACC
>CAXUEU010000088.1:0-8705 GCA_964250195.1 uncultured Acidobacteriaceae bacterium | reverse complement strand
GGCCATCCCCGGCAACCGCGACCCCGTTGCCGCCGTCCGCGCCCGCCGCGAGCATCCGCAGCTCGTCCAGCTTCTGCAGGCCGAACGAAATCCAGGCCCGAAGGGCCGGGTCCATCCGCCGCTCCCCCGCCGCATCCAGCGGCGCGTGGAGCAGCGAGCACGACGGCGCGATCACCACCCGCTCCGAGCCCAGCCTTGCCGCCGCCGCCTCGATCAGCGCCCGGCTGCGCGCCATGTCGTTGATCCAGATGTTGCGCCCGTCCACCACGCCCAGAGACAGCGTCTGTTCCCTGCGAACCAGCGGCAGCGCCGTCGCGAGCTGCTCCGGAGCGCGGACCGGATCGCGCGTGAGGTCCAAATGTACGCTCGCCACCGGCAGCCCGAACGCGAGCTCCAGGTTCTCATCCAGCCCGCCGAAGTACGTCGCCAGGTGCATCGGCGAACCCACCTCCGCCAGCTCCGCGAAAGCCTTTTCGTAGTACCCGGCCGCCCCCGCCGGCAGGTCCGTCACCAGACAAGGCTCGTCGATCTGCACGGATTGCGCGCCCGCCGCCTTGAGCGCCCGCAGCAACGCCCCATACGCCTCCAGAAGCCGGGGCAGCAGCGTCCAGCGATCAAACCCATCCTCTACCGGCTTGCCCAGCAGCAGCAGCGTCACCGGCCCCAGGAGCACCGGCCGCGTCTCGATCCCCAGCGCCTTCGCTTCCAGATACTCGCCCACTGCCTTGCGCGGTTCCGCCTCGAACCGCAACCCCGCCGACCACTCCGGGACCAGGTAGTGGTAGTTGGTGTCGAACCACTTGGTCATTTCCATCGCGGTCTGCTCGCGGCTGTTGCGCGCCATCTGGAAGTACCGCTCCGTCGTGACCGGGCCCGCGCCGAAGCGCTCGGGCGTGGCCCCCACGGCCGCCAGCGTGTCCAGGACATGATCGTAAAGCGAAAAATCGTTCGAAGGAATGTGCGTGATGCCGGCCGCCCGCATCGCGCGCCAGTGCCGCCCGCGCAGCTCCGCCGCCGTCCGGAGCAGCTCGGCCTCCGTGCGCTCGCCGCGCCAATACGCTTCCAGCGCGAACTTCAGCTCGCGCGCCGCGCCCACGCGCGGAAACCCCAAAACTGCTGTCTTCAATGGCATTCCGGTTCCTCTTTGGTGTTGAGGGAGCAAGAGAGGGAACCACCCGTGCGCTCGTCCGGCCCAGTGTGGGACGGCAACGGCTCCCGCGCCCAGTCCACGAGGCGAGCGAGCTCCAGGCGCACACCCGCGGCATCCGCGTCGGCGGCGCGCAGGCCGGTATTCGGACTTTGAGGGCAGCCTCGCCGCTCCCCATCACCGCTGCGGGACAGCGCCGGATTCGCACCGGCTTCCCCGTTTCAACGGCGGCCCCCGGAACTACTTCCGGGGGCCGCCGTACCTGCACATTCCCGAGTCTACGTCAGGCGTGTTTGTCGGCGTGGGCGAGGAACTCGTACTGCTCTTCCGTGAGCGGCACCACCGACAGCCGGAACTGCCGAAACAGCGGCGAGTCCGCGAACACGGCGGCCTCCCGCATCGCCGCGAGCGGCACCGGCGCCTTGAATCGCCGCCCCGCCTTGATCCGCACCACAGGGTTCTTCTTGTCCGTCGGGTCGACCGAGACCACGCTCGCCAGGCCCACCGCTTCCTTGCCGGTCTGCGAGTGATAGATCACCAGCTTCTCGCCCTTGCGCATGCCCGCGAGCGAGTTGAGCGCCTGCGCGTTTTTGATCCCATCCCACACGGTCTCACCCTCGCGGAGGAGGTCGTCAAAGGAGTACTTTTCCGGCTCTGATTTCAGCAAATACGGCATGCTTCTACTCCCTCGCCGCTGTGGCGGCGGGCGTTCGATACTCGGGGTGCGCCCGGGCATCGACCAGCTTCGAAACTCCATACATCAGCAGCAAGAGGCCGAACGCGACGACCGCGATGCGCTTGAGCGGGGTCGCCTGCCGCCGGACCCGCTCATCGCCGGCCGGGTAGGGCCCGGACTCGCCGGGCGTGGTCTTCAGGAAGTACCCCATGGCGATGATGTACACGCCCGCCAGGACGTAAATCACATTCGACATAGATTCACCGCAGCCCCACGATCTCCCCTTCCGCGTCCACATCGATCCCCATCGCGCGCGAGCTCTTCGGCAGCCCGGGCATCAGCATCATGCTCCCGGCGATGACCACGACGAAGCCCGCGCCGGCCGACAGCGAGGCCCCGTTCACGCGCAGACGCCAGCCCGCGGGGGCGCCGGGCAGCTTCGGGTCGTCCGAGAGCGAATACTGCGTTTTCGCGATGCACACCGGCACGCCGCCGAAACCCCAGCCCTCGAACCGCCGCAACGCCGCCAGCGCCCCGTCGGAATAGTCCACCCCGTCCGCGCCGTAGACCTTCGTCGCCACCGCCTCGATCTTCTCTTCGAGCGTCTGCCCCAGCTCGTAGGCCGGCGTGAGCGCAGGCGCGGGTCCATCGCACACCGCCAGCACCGCACGCGCCAGGTCCGCCGCGCCCTCCGCCCCGCGCGTGAACGCCTCGGTGAAGGCGTTGGGCAGCCCGCGCTCGTCGCACCAGCTCTTCAGCCGTGCCAGCTCCTCGTCCGTGTCTTTCGGGAAGCGGTTGAGCGCCACCACCACCGGCAGCCCGAACCCCTGAAGGATCCCCACGTGCTTGCCCAGGTTGGCGAACCCGGCCTCGAGCGTACCCCCGCCCTGGTTCTTGAGGCTCTGCGCGGTGGTCACCAGCACCGCCGCCGCGGGCGCGATCCCTGCCTCGCGCGTCACGATGTCCATGTACTTTTCCAGGCCCAGGTCGGAGGCGAACCCGCACTCGTTCACCGCGTAGTCCGCCAGGCGCAGCCCCATCTCCTGCGAGACCACGCTGGAGGTCCCGTGCGCGATGTTCGCGAACGGCCCGGCATGGACGAACGCCGGGGTTCCTTCGGTCGTCTGGACCAGGTTCGGCTCGATCGCCTCGGCCAGCAGCGCCATCATGGGTCCCACCGCGTCGAGGTCGCGCGCGCGCACCGGCTCGCCCGCCCGATTTGCCCCGACGACGATGCGCCCCAGGCGCTCCCGCAAATCCTCGCGGTCGCGCGCCAGCGCGAGAATCGCCATGACCTCCGAAGCTGCCGTGATGACGAACCCGGCCGGCTGGTTCGAGCCCTCGCGCGGCGCGCTCCCGTCTTTTTTCGGTCCGGCGACGTTGGTCGTGACGCGCCGCAGCCCCCGGTCGTTCATATCGAGCGCCCGCGGCCACACCACCGTCGCCGGGTCCAGCCCCAAGTCGTTGCCGTGGAAGATGTGCGCGTCCAGCAGGGCCGAAAGCAGGTTGTGCGCGGAGGTGATCGCGTGGAAGTCACCATGGAAGTGGAGGTTGATCTTCTCGCTCGGCTCGACCTGCGAGCGCCCGCCGCCCGCCGCGCCGCCCTTCATCTCGAATACCGGCCCCAGCGAGGGTTCGCGCGAGGTCAGCACCACCCGCTTGCCGGTCCCGCGCAACACCAGCTCCAGCCCCTGCGTCAGGCCGATCGAGGTCACGGTCTTACCCTCGCCGGAGACGGTCGGCGTGGTCGCGGTCACCAGGATCAGCCTGCCCTTGCGCGGGAATGCCGGGTCCTTCAGCAGCCCGAGCTTGACCTTCGCGCCATACCGGCCGAGCGGCTCCAAATACTTTTCGGGGACGCCGAGCTTCGCGGCGATTTCGCCAATGGGGAGCAGGTCGGGCTTCATGCGGGCTGGGTTTCCTTCTGGAGTGCGGCAAGGGTTTGGTCGAGGCTTGCCGCGTCCTCGACGTTGAGCATGGTTTGGCCGCGGTCGATTTGCCGCAGCAGGCCGCCGAGCACCTTGCCCGGACCCACCTCGACCCAGGCCGAGGGCGCGAAACCGGCGCGCATGGCCTCCATCGACTCGACCCAGCGCACCGCGCCGGTCACCTGGCGAATCAGCGCCTCGCGCAGGGCCGGACCGGAGCTTGCCGGCGCGGCCAGGACGTTGGGAACGACGGGCACGGCTGCGTCGCGAAACGGGAGCGCGGCAAGAAGAGGCGCGAGCCGCTCCTCCGCAGGGCGCATGAGCGCGCAATGGAATGGCGCGCTTACCGGCAACGGCAAAACCCTTTTCGCGCCGGCCTGTTTGGCGAGCGCCCCCGCCCGCTCCACCCCGGCCGCGGTGCCGGAGATGACGGTCTGGGCCGGCCCGTTGAAGTTGGCGGGGGCGACGGTCTCGCCGGTTTCCTCTTGGGCGCTCGCGCAGGCCGAAGCCACGGCGGCGGCATCCGCGCCGAGCACGGCGGCCATGGCACCCTGCCCGGCGGGCACGGCCTCCTGCATGAAGCGCCCGCGGGCGTGCACGGCCCTGAGGGCATCCGCGAAGGACCGCACCCGGGCGGCGCCCAGCGCCGCGTACTCCCCGAGCGAGTGGCCAGCGCCCGCGGACGGCGCGACGCCATGCTCCGCGAGCACCCGCAGCGCCGCGACGGAGACGGTGACGATCGCCGGCTGGGTGAACTCAGTGAGCCGCAGGCGCTCCTCCGGCCCCTCGAAGCACAGACGGCTGAGCGGGAAGCCGAGCGTGTCGTCGGCCTCCTCGAAAACGGCGCGGGCCGCAGGGTAGCGATCGTGGAGGTCGCGGCCCATGCCGGCGGCCTGCGAACCCTGGCCGGGAAAGAGAAAGGCGAGCGTGCTCATCAGGGTCTATCTGAAACGAAACAGCGGCGGGGCGCAAGGCGGGGCTCGCGTGAGCCGAACAGGCCTCATGCCGGGCGTGTACGCCGTGTACGCATGGTCAAATGGTCCGGCGCGGGCCGTTCCCTACGCTGCGCCCGGTGCGATGCGGCCCCGGGCGTGCCACAGAGCGCCTTCGAGCGCGTCGACCGGGACGGCTTGCACCACGATGCCGGGGTGCCGGGCCTGGAGGCCGGCGCGCATCGCCTCCGACACAGGCCGAATGTGGGCCAACACGCCGCCGATGAAGGCGACCTCGGGCGGCGGCAGGCGGAGAGGCTCGAAGGCGCTCATCTTGCGGATCACCGCCGAGATGGACGCGGCCAGGTCCGCTCCGGCCTCAGCGAGCACCCCGGAGGCGAGCGGGTCGCCGGCGCTGGGAGACTCTGCGACCGCGGGCACCACGGAGGAGGCAGCGAACCCGGGCGCGTTGGCCAGGCCGATGAGCTCGTCGAGCGTGCCGGTTCCCAGGGCGGCCATCGCGGCGCGAAGAAACGGCGGCAGATCGGCTGGGTCTATCTGCACGGCGTTTCCATCCGGGCTGACGCGGTCGGCGGAGGAGGGCGGCGCCGCATCGATGGCACGGAACGCGGCCCGGAGGGCGTGGGTGCCGATCCAGTGGCCGGAGCCCCCGTCGGCGAGCGCCGGACCCCATCCGCCGGTGTGCACCAGCTCGCCCCCGGCGGCCCGCCCAACGATGTTGGACCCGGTCCCGGCGATCGCGAGGACGCCCCTGCCGCCCCGAAACGCCGCATCGAGCGCGATGACTTCGTCACCGAGCAGAATCAGTTCGCCGCCGACTGCCTCGCTCAGGGCAGCGTGGAGCCAGGCACGGACCGCCGGCGCGGCGATGCCGGAGGATCCGACGCAGGTGCGCGCGACCCTGCCCCGGAGCTGCTGCCCCGTTTGCCGCGTGAGGGAGGCAAGCAGCTCGGCAAGGTTACAGGCGGCCTGCTCCGGCGCGACCCGAAGGACCTTGATGCTGCCCGCCGTCGCCCGCGCCAGGGACCGTGTGCCGTCGGCGAGCAGGGCGGCCGTCTTGGTGCCGCCCACGTCGAGCGCCAGAAACAGACTCATGCGCCTAGTATGCCGGACTCACTCGGCCTGAAAGCCTGCCCTTACTTCTTCGGCAAACGAAACTGCATCTTGATCTCGGTGACCATCTCCGCGGGCTCGCCGTTGACCAGGTAGGGCCGGTAGGTCCACTGGCGGATAGCGTCGATGGCCGAGGTGGCCAGGTCCTTGCTCGGGGTGGACACCACGGTGGTTTCGAGCGGCCGCCCATTCACGCCGATCAGGGCCCCGATGACCACGACGCCCTCGATGCGCGCGTGCTCGGAAAGCAGCGGGTACGACGGGGCCGCGCCCTCGCGCAGGTAAGCCTGGGCGAGGGCGGCCGAGATGCGGACGCGCTGCGGAGGCGGCTTCGCGGCGTCCGGCGGGGGCTCAAAGAGCGCGTCTTCGGAGCCTTGCATCGGGTTCAACGCCTCGATGCGAATGTCGAGAAAGGGCTTGCCCGCGCGCTCGACATGGATCCGGCGGGCGGCTGTGTGCCCCTGGAGCTCGGCAGGCTGGTCGTAGGTCGTCTCATAGGTGTGCCCGGCGGAGCCGGCGACCCGCAAAACCGGTCCGATTGTTCCAGCGGGGCCAGACGGGTCGTCGAAGCAGTAGAAAGGCTGGGCCGGCTGGTCGCGCTCGGCGGCGGCGGGCAGGGTGATCGCGATGCAGGAGAGCGTCTTGCCGCCCGCCTCCATCTTCCCCCTGGACAGCGCGGCCCCGGCCAGGACGCCGGGGTTGGGCATGGGATGGACGAGGTTGTGCCGCACCAACTGCTCCGCGAGGCCGGCCCAGCGCGGGTTGCCGGCGCGCAGGTGGCCGTTTTCGAGCAGGTAGTCCGTCTGGGTGAAACTCGGGCTCGCGTAGCTGACCCTGTCGCGCTTCGGGCCGGCGTGGAACTCCTCGTACGTGCCCTGCTCGAGCGGCTTGCCGTCCTCGTTAAAAATTTGGTAGGTCGCCCGCAAGTGCCAGGGCTGGAGGTCGGGGGCGAGCAGGGTATTGCGCTTCGAGGCCGCGGACAGCAGGCCGGCCAGGCTTTGCTGCTCCGTGTTCTGCGCCTGCGCCGCAGGCATCAGCAACAGCGGGAGCAGGGCGCGGCGGAGTCGCATGCATGCGCCTAGGAAGAGACCGGCGCGCCCGAAAGCTCGGCCTCGATGAGTGAGTTGACGCCGGTCTGGGCGAACTCAGCGGCGACGCGGATGCCGTTGCGGATCGCCAGGTCGTTCGACGAGCCGTGGCCCACGATGCAGATGCCGCGCACGCCGAGCAGGGGCGCGCCGCCATACTCGGAAGGGTCCATCTTGCGTTTGAAGGTGGTGAAGGCCTTGCGGGAGAGCAGCGCGCCGACCTGCGCGGTGACCGTGCGCTCGAGCGCCTTTTTGAGCATGTCGCGCACCAGGCGGGAGAGCCCTTCGCTGGTCTTGAGCGCGATGTTGCCGACGAAGCCATCGCAGACCACGACGTCGGCGTTGCCGTTGTAGAGGTCGCGGCCTTCGACATTGCCGATGAACCGGAGCGGGAGCGCCTTGAGCAGGGGAAAGGCGTCGCCGGTCAGCTCGTTGCCCTTGCCCTCTTCCTCGCCGATCGAGAGCAGGCCGACGCGGGGCCGGGCAATCTTGAGGACGGACCGGGCATAGAGCTCGCCCATTACGGCGAACTGGGCCAGGTTCTGCGGCCGGCAATCGACGTTGGCTCCGACATCGAGCAGCACGCAGGGGGTTCCGGCGGAGGTAGGCAGAACCGCGGCGAGGGCGGGGCGGTCGACGCCGGGCAGCGTGCCGAGAACCATCTTGGCCGTGACCATCGCCGCGCCGGTGTTGCCGGCGGTCAGGAATGCGGCTGCCTTGCCGTCGCGCACCAGTTTGAGGCCGACACGCATGGAGCTGTCCTTCTTATTGCGGACGGCGAGGACGGCTTTTTCGTCCATGGCGATGCGCTCGCTCGCGTGGACGACCGTAATGGGCAGCTGCTCACCGGCGAGCGCGATGCGGAGAAGCGGCTCGATCCGCTCACGCGGGCCTACGAGGTGGACGCGGACGGGGAGTTCGCGCGTCGCCTGGATGGCACCGCAGATTTCAGGGTCGGGGGCCTTGTCGGCACCCATGGCATCGACGGCGATGTCGGTCAGCATCTGTTGAGGAGAGACGGCTAGCCGGCTGCCTTGGTTTCAATCACCGCCCGGTCCTTGTAGAAGCCGCACTTGGCGCACACCCGGTGGGGCAGCTTGCGCTCGTGGCATTGGGGACATTCGGAGAGGCCGGCGGCGGTCAGGAAGTCGTGGGAGCGGCGCTTGGCGGTGCGCTGCTTGGAGTGGCGTCGTTTCGGGTTGGGCACTTCGGAGATCCTTTCAGGTGGCGCTGTTTCAGGACGCCGTGACACGGCCCCGGAGCCCGCCGAGCGCGGCCCACCGGGGATCGGCGGGCAGGGCGTCGCAGGCGCAGGGGTGGGTGTTGCCGTTGGCACCGCAGCGCGGGCAAAGGCCTTTGCAGTCTTCGCGGCAAAGCGTCCGCGCGGGCAGGGACAGCAGCACCTGTTCGCGCAGGACGTCCTCGAGCAGAACGCTGCCGTCCTGATAATAGCCGATTTCGGTCTCGGAAGCGCCGATGGAGTGCTCGCGGTCGTCCGAATCGACGCCGATAGGGCGAAACAGCACATCGTATTCGCCGGCGAGCGGGTGCTCGACGGGGTCGAGGCAGCGGGCGCAGGCGACCTGAAACGTACCCTTGTAGGAGCCGCGAATGCGGATGTCCTGGACGATCTCCTTGGGGCCGCGGTGCTCCTCGAGCAGGTCGGCCCGACCTTCGGCGAGCACGGGGCCGCGCTGGTCGATATCGGCGCCGAACTCGATGCCGCCCGGCGGGAAAGAGGTTTGATACTCGACCGGCTCGCGCTGGAGATCCTGGAGAGTGATGAGCATGGCGTTGTCT
>CAXUEU010000087.1:0-13638 GCA_964250195.1 uncultured Acidobacteriaceae bacterium | reverse complement strand
CCCCGCTCCCTCCCCGTCCCTGATCTGTCCAGAAAGTGAATCCAACCCGATGAACACTGCATCGCTCCGCTTCCTCTGCCTCCTGTCCACGGTGTTCACCCTCCTGCTGCCCGCGCGCGCGCAGACCGCCCAAACGTACGACCTGACCATGGCCGTGCTGGTCAACTCCGCCAATGCCGCCGGCTACAACCCCGGCACGCAAAGCCCCGGCGAGTACCAGCGCTACCCGGAGCGCTACTTCGAGCACCTGCAGATTCCCTACCGGGTGCTCGACACCGCCACACAAGCCCCGCCCGCGAACCTGGGCAGCGCGCAGCTGATCGTCGCGGCCCACCGCGGGCTGGCGCTGTCGCCGGCCTGGCAGCAGGCCATCGCGAGCGCGTCCGCGGGCGGAACGGGGTTCGTGAACCTGGACTCCGACCCCGCCATCGGCACGAACGCGCACATGCAGCAGATCTTCGGGGCGACCGGCTCCTCGGCGGGCGCGGCGACCAACACCATCACCGTGCCCCAAGCCATCGCGGCGGGCGGCGCAAGCCCGCACTACATCGCCGCGATGCAGCTCAGGTTCGCGAGCACGCCCGCGGGCGACCTCACCTACACCATGCACCAAAACGCCGCCGGGGTGACCAACCCCATCACGCCGACGGTGCTCGCCGGCGCGAGCGGGACCGTAATCGCGCAGGCCGGGGCGAGCCCGCTGATCCTGGCGACGCAAACGGCCGCCGGCCGCGCCGTCGACTTCACCACTTACGACTTCATGCGGCCGGACCGGTTCGGCTTCGTCATGGGGCTCGACGACCTGTTCTGGCGCAGCCTGGTGTGGGCGGCGCGCAAGCCGTTCGTGCTGCGCGGCTACCCGCGCTACTTCGCCCTGCAAATGGACGACGAGGTCGCCGACTGGCCCAACCGCTTCCCCGACCTTTGGAACACCGCCTACACCGGCCCCGTGCAGGCCGACGGCACGGGCGGGCCCTGGAAGGCGACCGCGATGGCGCAGTTCGTGGACTTGACGGCGGGCGGCGGCGACCGCACCGCGGCGATCGCGGAGATCAAGGCCGGCAATCTCAAGGTGGCGTTTCACACGCAGACCGGCGCTTCCGACGGCAATCTCTACTGGAACCAGGATTCCACCACGCCTCTGACCGATGCGCAGTGGCAGAACAATCTCTCGGTCGCGAAGCAGGTGATCCAAGGCCAGGGCGGGGCGGACGTGCTGCCGCCGCTGTCGAAGTCGATGAACCCGCACTTCTGGAACCTGAGCGACAACGTGGGCTACGACATGTGGAACACGTTCGGAACGCGGTACATCACGGAGATCCAGCAGCCCGGCGCATCCTTCGACGGCGCCCCCAAGACCGACGCGCAACGCATCGCCGGGCGACCCTTCCGCTTATATGAGCTGCCTCCGAGTTACGGCGAGCCGAACGAGATCTGGCCGATATATACGGCGGACGACTTAGTGGTCGGCAGCACGGCAGGTCTCCCTCCGGTGACGTTCTTCTCCTTCTGCACGCAGCTGCTCGGGTACGACTTCCCGACTTTCGACGCGAAGTGGCCCAGTACCTCCGACGGCTATTCGGTTTCCTACTCGGTCGATAACTTCACCGAGTACGCCTGGCGGTTCTGGTCGAGCATGGCACCGGTCGAAGTCTACAGCCACGACGGCGGCAACTACGAGAAAGCCACGGCGGCACAACGGCAGCAGGCCATCACGCAAATATCCGCTTTTCTGAACGCGCGCGGTGTCCGGCACATGTTCATGGAAGACATGGGCGCGTACATGCGGGCGCGGGTCAAGTCCGTGCTGACCGCCGCGACGGCAAGCCCGTCGAACCTATCCCTGACCTTTACCGGCGGCGCGCTCGACGCGGACGGCAACCAAGTCCCGACTTACTTCTACACCTTCTACGGCGACGACGAAGGCGTACTGCAGCAAGTACCGGGATTCGCGAACGGCTACACCTACACGACCATGAACAATGCCCCGCCGCGCATCGCGCTCACCCAGGCGCAGCTTGCGTTCGCGGGTACGCCCGGCGGCGCGGCATCCACTCAGACGGCGGCGCTGGCGAACACCGGCAGCGGGACGCTCCCCTTCACCACGCAAACCGATTCGGCCTGGCTCTCGACCTCGCCCGCGTCCGGCGTCGCTCCCTCGTCCGTGTCAGTTACGGCGGATCCGTCGAGCCTCGCCGCCGGGACATACACGGGCAGCGTCACGGTGCTGTCCGGCTCGGCGATCAACAGCCCGCAAACCCTGCCCGTGACTTTCACCGTGCGCGCGCCGTCGCTGGGCGTCGCGCCGCAGAGCCTCGGGTTTACCGGCGCGTACAACGGGGCCGTACCCGCCGCGAAGACGATCAACATCACCAACACGGGCGGTGGCACGGTTACGTGGAGCGCTTCGGGAAGCGCCGCATGGCTCAAGCTCTCGCCCGCGAGCGGGGCCGCTCCGTCTGCCCTGTCTGTCACGGCCGACACGACCGGGCTGGGCATCGGCACTTACTCCGGAACGGTGACCATAGCCGCCCCGGGCAGCCTGAACTCCCCGCGGCAGATCGCCGTGACCCTGACCGTCGCGAGTATCCTGTTGCAGAGCAACTTCCCAGGCACGGCACTTACCGGCTGGGTCTACTCGCCGCAGGGCGCGCCCGCGAACTGGTCCGTCGCGAACAACGCACTGACTTACAACGGTTCCGGCGCGGCGCAGATCTACGCGGGCAACGCCGGCTGGGGCGACTACACCTTCCAGGCCGGCTTCCAGCTCTCGTCCACGACGAACTATCCCGGCGGCCTGCGGGCGCGCGTCAACCCGGCAACCGGCGCGGGCTACGCGGTCTTCCTGTACCCGGCGGACGGGCTGATCCGGCTGTTCCGTACGCCGCAGTGGGACCTGAACGCGAGCGGCGTGACGCAGATCGGGGTGTCCGGCCCGCTCACATTTGACACAGCCCCGCACACGCTCGCGCTCACCGCGCAAGGCAGCACCCTGACCGTGCTCTGCGACGGCACAAGCGTGATTACCGCGACGGACGCGGCCTACCCGACGGGCCTGGCCGCGCTCGAAGGCTCGTCGCAGCCCATCCGGTTCACGAACGCGCTGGTCACCTCGCCGCAGACCAATGCCGCGACGCTCGCGACCGCGGCGAACGCACTCAACTTCCCGCTCGCCGCAGGCGCGACGGGGACGCAGCAGACCGCTCTGACCATGAGCGACGGCTCCGCGGCGGCGTTTTCACTCACCTCCTCCGCGAGCTGGCTCACGGTGACGCCGACCGGCGGCACCACACCGGCCACGCTTTCAGTGGTCGCGAACGCCGGCTCGCTGGCGGCGGGCACCTACAATGCCACGGTTCTGGTCAGCTCGTATGGGTCGGCGAACCCGACGTATAGCCTGCCCGTGAGCTTGACCGTCACGGGCGGCGGCGCGGGCACGCAGCAAACGGTCTCGCCCACCAGCCTCGGCTTCGCCGCCAAGGCAGGCGGGACGGCCCCGGCGGCGCAAACGCTCTCCCTCACGACCAACCCCACGGGTGCCGCCTACTCGGTCGGCACCGATCAAAGCTGGCTCAGCGCAGCGCCCGCGAGCGGAAACGCCCCGGGCACCCTCAGCGTCACCGCCGCGCCGGGCCCGCTCGCCCCGGGCACGTACAGCGGCAACGTGACGGTTTCGGTGCCCTCGGCGGCAAACCCGACCGTGAAGGTGCCCGTAACCTTCACGGTCGCGGCGCAAAGCTCCGCCACGCTCGCGCTCGCTCCGGCCACGCTCAGCTTCGTGGGCGCGGCCACCCTGGCCGCGCCGGGGCAGACCGCCCGGCTCACGAGCGCCCCGGCCACCCCCGCTGCGAGCTGGACCGCGACACGCTCCGGCACATGGCTGAGCGTTTCGCCCGTGACAGGAACCACGCCGAACACCCTGAAGCTGGGCGCGAACAGCACCGGCCTCGCCGCCGGCTCGTACACCGACACGCTGCAAATCGCGGGCTCCGGCATCCCGACGCTCGCGATTCCGGTCGCGCTGCGCGTGGGCACGCTGCTGTTCAGCGATACCTTCACGGACAGCGCGAAGTGGACCGCCTCGCCGCAGGGATTGGGCGCGAACTGGTCGGTCGCGAACAACACCTTCAAGTACGCGGGCGGCGGCAAGAACACGCAGCAGTACGCCGGCAGCGGCTCCTGGACCAATTACACGCTCCAGGCCGACATAAGCCTGTCGACCGCGAACAACTACCCGGGCGGCCTGCGATTCCGGGTCAACCCGAGCTCGGGCGCGGGCTACGCCGTGTGGCTCTACCCCGGGTTCAGCCGGGTGGTGCTGTTCCGGGTGGGGGCTTGGAACATCGACGCCTCGAACAGCACGCTCGCGACGGCGAACAACGTCACGCTCGCCGCAGGCCCGCACCACGTCCGCGTCGACGCGGCGGGCTCGCTGTTGACCGTGTGGGTCGACAACGTGAAGCTGCTCACCGCGACCGACACCACATACGCCTCGGGCGCGATCGCGCTCGATGTGTCCAACCAGGCCGTTGCCTTCGGCAACGTGAGCGTGATCCAGTGACCGTGGCCGCCTCGCCCGCGAGGCTCCACCGCGCGGCGGGGGCAGGCGGGCGGCTGCCCCCGCCCGCAATCGCGGTCCGGATCTGCGCCGCGCTCACGCTGCTCGCCTGGCTCGCGGGCGCGGTTCGGTATGCGCGCGCGGGCGGTTCTTTCTCCGGTGTGGTCGTCGCGCTCGCGCTGCTGGCCGCGGCCGCCGGCGGGTGGCAGCTACGCGGCCGCCCCGAACCCGGACGGTATGCGGAATGGCTTCCCTTTCTGTTCCTGCTCGAATTTCTTCCGGAACACCTCCTCGGCGGCGCGGCTTCCCCCAAGGCCCACGCCCTGCCCGCGGTCGCCGCCCTGCTGTGGATGGCGGGTTCTCCCCGAGTGCGCTGGGGCGGCCCATCGCGGCCGGGCGCGCTGCTCGCGGCGTTCACGGTGGTGTACTGCGCGGTCGGCACCACCCTTGCGATCCTCAAGCTCCAGGCCTTCGGCTACGTCGGGCAGGACGTCGCCTACTTCATGCAGTGCCTCCACACAGCTCTGCGCGGCCACCTGTTCTGGGCCAACCAGTACCACGACCTGCTGTACTCGCAAACCGTCGCGAGCGACTTCGCCGGGCACAACCAGCCCGTTTTGTTCCTGCTGCTGCCCTTCTACGCGCTCGCGCCCCGGGCGGAGACGCTGTTCCTCGTCCGCAACGCGGTTCTCGCGTTGTCTGCCTGGCCGTTGTACCGTCTGTGCCGATTCTCGCTGCCCGCGACGGCTTCGGCGCTGCTCACGGCGGCGTTTCTGCTCGCGCCCGCGGTGCTGTTTCAAAACTTCTACGACTTCGCCCCGCTCAGCCTGGCCGTTTGGCCCTTGTGCTGGGCGCTGGTGTTCCTCCGCGAGCGCCGCTTTCGCCTTTTTGTCTCGGCTTTGCTGGGCTGCCTGTCGGTTCGGGAGGATCTGGTCTTCGCGGTCGCCGGTCTGGGCCTGCTCGCCGCGCTGGAGCGCCGTCCGCTCCGCTGGTCCGCTCTGCCCGTTTTGGCGGCCTGCGCGTGGGCCGGGCTCACCTGGAAGCTGATCCTCCCGCATTTCCAGCACGGGGCCGCATCCGCTGTCGAAAGCTGCTTCGCGTACCTCGGACCGTCTCCGTTGCAAACAATGGCCGCACACCCCGGCCTCGTGCTCACCCGTAATACGGAGAGCTATCTGCTGTTCATCCTCACCCCGTTCGGCCTCGTGCTGCCGTTCGCTTCGTTCCTGAGCGCGATCGCGCTCGTCTATCTCGCCATCAACGTCCTGGGCGATGCCGGGTGCGACTCGGCGATCGTCTTCCGCCACTACGCGCTCGTTCCGACCGTCCTGCTGCTGCCCGGCGTGCTCGCCTGCCTCCAACGCCTGCGCCGGCCGGCTCCCGCGGCGCTCTTCCTGCTGGCCACCAGCGTGGTTTCCACTGCCCTGCTCCTCAACGCGCCGGAGCTCGCCTGGTGGCGGCGCGCGCCCTGGCAAACGGAGGCCCGAGCCGTCGCGGCCGCGCTGCCGCCCGGGGCCGCCGTCGCGGTGCCCCGGTACATGCTTCCCCTCGCCGCCAATCGCGAGCTCCTGTTCCAATCCCTGCGGCTGCTCGACTACCATCACCCCGCAGCCGAGTACGTGGTGCTTGACGCGGACGACACCCGCTCCGACATCACCGCCCGGACCGCGCCCGGGTACCGCCGCCTCCAGGGGCTGCTCGCGGGCTTGCCGGTGGTATACGCAAGCGCCGACTACCGGGTGTACAAGGCGGGCGGCCATGAGTAGCCTGCGCGAGTTGAGCCGCCACGCCGGACGGCATTTGCTGGGCCGGGTGGGGCTCGCGTTGCTGGGGCTCATCTCGTTCCCTGTGCTGGCGCGGCTGCTCTCGGTCGAGCAGTACGGACGCCTCAGCCTCCTGCTCAAGCTCGCCCTGCTGTGGACCGTGCTGAGCAAGGCCGGGCTGCAGAATGCCGTGTTGCGCTTCCTGCCCTCGGCTCCGGATTCGAACAGGAAGCGGGCCGCGCTGTCCACCATCTTTTCGCTTGCGGCAGTGCTGGCGGGCGGCATGGCCCTGCTCGCCTTTGCCCTGGCCCGGGCCGGCGTGCTGCCGCTCGCGGCGTCCGGCCCGGCGCTGCTCAGCCTCGTGCTGGGGCTGGTCTTCGTCCGTACCCTCCAGCCCGTGCTCTCGGCCACCCTGCGCGCCGAGGGCCGGACCGTTCTGTTCAACGTTTGCGAGCTTTCCGGCAAAGCGCTCGCGGTCGCGCTCTCGCTGCTGGCGCTCACCCTGCTTGCGCGCGATCTGCGTCCCTACCTGGCCGCGCTGCTGCTTTCTGAAGGATTTGTCGTACTCTCCCTCTCGATGTGGCTGGCGCGGCGCGGCGCTCTGTCCTTACGAGCTTTCGATGCGTCGCTCGCCCGGCAGGCGCTCGCGTTCGGCGCGCCGCTCATCGCCTACGAGCTCGCCAGCGTCATCCTCGACTCCGGCGACCGTCTGCTCATCGGCCGCTATGCCGGGCTCTCGCAGCTGGGCCTCTACTCCGCCGCGTACTCGCTCGCCACCTACACCGAGGAAGCCGTGCTGCAGCCGGTCAATCTGGCGCTTTTTCCAGCCTGCATGGGCCTTTGGACGGCCTCGGGCGAGGCCGCCGTCGCCCGGCTGCTGTCGCGCTCATTGGACCTGTTCTTCGCCGCGGCATGCGGGGTGTTTCTCCTAACCCTGCTCACCGCGCACGACCTGGTCCCCGTGCTGCTCTCGCGCAAGTTCGCCGCCGCCGGGCCGCTCGTGCCCGTGCTGGTGGCCGGGCTGCTCGTGTACGCGCTGCATATTTTCTTCAACACGCCGTTGATGCTGCACCGCCGGACGATGACGCTCTCGCTCGCCACCATCGTTTGCTGCCTGCTGAACTTAGGCCTGAACGTGCTGCTCATCCCGCGCATCGGCATCCTGGGCTCGGCGGTGGCGACTCTGCTCAGCTACCTGGCCCTGACCGCCGCGCTGGCCGTCAGCTCGCGGCGTTGGCTCGCCTTCCCGCTGCCCTGGCGCAATGGAGGCGTTGCGCTCGCGAGCTGCCTGGGGGTGTGGGCGCTGCTGCGCGGCGTACACACGCCGGGGCCGGTCTCCGGCTTGCTCCTGCGCGGGTTGGGGGGAGCCGCGCTGTACGGGGCCGCGCTCCTGCTCTTGCATCCGGAGATTCGCACGCTGGTCGCTCGCAAAGCCCAGCCCGCGGCCATCGCGGAGGCCGCATGACGCGCGTGACTCGATTGGTCCTCGCCGCCGACGCCTACCTGCCCTGGTCCGGCGGCTCGCGGGTGTACTACCACAACCTGTACGCGGGCCTGGCCGCGCGCCACGGCTACCACGTCACCGTGCTCACCTCGCACACGCCGGGCGATGCCGCCTTCGACGCGCGGACCGTTTCGGCGAATTTCCAGATCCGCCGCGACGGCGCGGCCCTGCCCGACTGGAACTATCAACGAGCCCCGCAGGCCGCGCGGCATCTGCTTCGCGCCGCCGGGGCCGCCCGCTCGCTCGCGCCCGAAGCCTGGCACTGCGGCGACCTCGTGCCCCAGGCCGCCGGTGCCTGGCTGCTGCGGCGCGTCACGGGCCGACCGTATCTGGTGTTCGTCCACGGAGACGAGATCAGTCAAACGGACCGCCGCCGGCACCAACCGAAGCTGCGCGACAGCATCTATCGCGATGCCTCCATGCTGATCGCCGCGAACCCGTTCGCGATGGCGAAGCTTGGAGGCATCCTGGGCACGACCGAGCGCTGCCGGCTGCTCACCCCCGGCGTCGACCCGGCGCACTTCTTCGCGCGCCCCGCCCCGGAACTCCGCCGCAAGCTCCGCCGCTTCGAGAACGGCCCGGTGTTGCTGACCGCCGCCCGCCTGGTCAAGCGCAAGGGCGTCGACACCGTCCTCCACAGCCTGCCCGCGATCCTCCGGCGCTTCCCCACCCTCACCTGCGTGGTCGCGGGCTCCGGCCCGGAGCGGCCCGCCCTCGACGCGCTCGCGAAAACCCTCGGCATCGAGCGCCACGTCCTGTTCACCGGCGACATCCCCCACGCGGAGCTCGGCGAGTATTACCGCGCCGCCGACCTCCTTGTCCTCGCCAACCGCGAGCACGAGGGCGACATCGAGAGCTTCGGCTTGGTGTTTCTGGAGGCGAACGCCTGCGGCAAGCCGGTGGTCGGCGGCCGGTCCGGCGGTGTGCCCGACGCAGTCATCGACGACGCGACCGGCCTGCTCGCCGAGCCGGACGACCCTGCCTCCTTCGCCCGAGCCGCGCTGCGCCTGCTCGAGAATCCGGAAGCCGCCGCCCGCATGGGCGAGGCCGGGGCAAAGCGCGCGCGCGAACATTTTCGCTGGGAAGCCCGAGTTGACGCCCTCCACCAAATCACGCAGGCGGGCCTCCGGTGAGCCCGCTCGCGCTGCTCTTGTTCTCCGGCGGCCCCGGCACCACCGGTGCCCTCGTGTACGTGCTCGCGCTGCTGTTCATCCCGGCGTGCCTCTTCTGGAAGCCCCGGCTGGGACTCTACCTGCTCGTGCCCCTGATGCCGCTGCAAACGCTGCGCTACGGCCTTCAGGAGTTTCCCTACGGCGACAAGTTCATGGACGCGCTGCTGCTCAGCACCGTGCTGGGCCTGTACCTGCGGGAGCGCGACAGCTTCCCGCCAACGACCGAGATCGGCCCCTACCTTGTCAAGCTCGCCGGGTTCACCTACGTCTGCCTGTGGCTCGGCTCGTTCACCCTCGGGCTGCCCATGCCCTTGCTGCCGAGCAACGAACGCTTCGCCGACTGGAAAAACTACGCGGAGATGTTCCTGTTCTTCGCCGTCACGGTCGCGGCCATCCGCACCCGCCTGCAGATGAAGCTGCTGCTCGCGCTCATGCTGCTCTCCGCCCTGCGCGCCAATGTCGGCTTTTACCGCACCGTCTCCGAGCGCGACTTCTCGCACTTCGACTACGGCCTGCGCTACGCCGGGGCGCTGGGGTACGCGGGGGAGAACGGGCTGGCCGCGTTCGAGGCGCAGCTGCTGCTGCTGTGCCTGGGGCTGTTCTCGGCCTTCCGCCGCCTGCCTCTGCGCGCGTATGTGGCCGTTTCCGCGGTGTTCGCGCTGTACTGCCTCCTGTTTTCGTTCTCGCGCGGCGGCTACATGGGTCTCATGGCGGGGCTCCTGTTCCTGGGCCTGGCCGGGCAGCGCAAATACTTTGTCGTGGTCGCGGCGATTCTGTTCTCCTGGCAAACGCTCGTGCCGGTCGCCGTGCGGGAGCGCATCCTGATGACCTACTCCGACGGGCAGGTCGACTCGTCCGCCGGCGAGCGCGTGGGCCTGTGGCAGGACGCGCTGACCATCATCCCCAAAAACCCGCTGCTGGGCACCGGCTTTGACACCTACAAGCTGCTGGGCCGCAGCGAGGACTACACCGACACCCATAACTACTACATGAAGGTCACGGTCGAGACCGGGCTGGTCGGCCTCGCGCTGTTTCTCCTGCTGCTGTGGAAGATGATGCGCGAGGCGCTCGCCCTCTCGCGCGAGGCCCCGCGCGAGGACCGTTTCTTCCGCGGCCTCGCCCTCGGCTTCGGGGCCATGATGACCTCGGTCGCGGTAGTGAACTTCTTCGGCGACCGGTGGACTTTCCAGCAGGTCACCGCCTACATGTGGGTGGCGCTCGCGCTGGTGTGCCGGGCGCGGCTGCTGCTCGCCGAGGAACGACCCGCGAGTGGCCTTGTACTTGCAGCTCCCCCGGCATCGGACATCGGCTGGGCCGCCGCAGCCGGGCAAACCTAAACACCGCAGTTGCAAAGGCTTGCACACAGGGGGATTATGTTTTTCGCACTCCTTCTCGGTTTCACCGTCGCCCGGCTCGGATTCGGGCTCGTGCTCGCGGGCGCGCTCGGCCTCTTCTACGTCTACCTGGGCTACCCGCTGCTCTTGTGGCTGCTCGCGCGCGGGCGTCGCCCGGTCCGCGTCCGCCCCGGCATCGAGCCCGGCATCAGCCTCATCATCGCCGCGCACAACGAGGGCGCGCACCTGCGCCGCAAGCTCGAAGCCACCCTGCGCCTGGACTACCCGCCCGACCGGCTCGAGATTATCGTCGCCTCCGACGGCTCATCCGACGGGACCGACGCGATCGCCCGCGAGTTCAGCGGGCGCGGGGTGGAACTTCTGCGCATCCCCGAGCGCGGCGGCAAGACCAACGCCCAGAACCATGCCGCGCTCCTGGCCCGCAACGAGATCCTCGTCTTCTCCGACGCCACCACGCTGTTCCACGGCGAAGCGCTGCGCCGGCTCGCGGGCAACTACGCGGACCTGCGCGTTGGGGCGGTGAGCGGGTGCTATCGGTACTTCGACGCGACCGGCTCCTCGACCGCGACCGGCTCGATCGGCTTCTGGAGTTTCGAGAATCGCATCAAGGAGCTGCAGTCGCGGCTGGGCACGCTCACCGGCTGCTCCGGGTGCATCTATTCAGTGCGCCGCAGCCTGTACACGCCGCTGTCCCCGGGCATCATCAGCGATCTCGTCCAGCCTCTCCATATCGTGCTGCAGGGCTTCCGCGTGGTGTTCGAGCCGCGCGCCCTGGCCTGGGAAGAAACCACGCCGGACGCCGAGGACGAGCTCAGGATGCGGGTTCGGGTCATCACGCGCGGCGTTCGCGGGCTGCTGAGCGTGCCCGCTCTGCTCGCGCCCTGGCGCTATCCCTGGATCGCATTCCAGCTTTGGTCGCACAAGATCCTGCGCTGGTGTACGCCGCTGTTTCTGCTCGCGCTGCTCGCGGGCAACCTCCTGCTCGTGGACCGCTTTTTCTTCCGGGCCGCGCTGTTCGCGCAGCTCGCTTTTTACCTCAGCGCGCTGGCCTTGGCCGCCCTGCCGGAGCGCCGGCGCCCCCACGCCCTGTCGCTGCCGCTGTACCTCTGCACGATGAACGCGGCGAGCCTTATCAGCCTATTCCAACTCGTCCGGGGGCGGCAGTTCGCCACCTGGCAGCCCAGTCGGAGGTAAACGCCATGCGCATCGCATTCCTGACCCAGGAAGACCCGCTCTACATCGCCCCGTTCTTCGAGAGCTTCTTCGCCGCCTGCCCGCAGTCGATCGAGGTGGGCGCGATTTACGCCTGCCGCGCGATGGGCAGGCGCAAGCGCACCCGGCTCGCGCGCGAGCTCGTGCGGCTGTACCGTCCGTTTGGGTTTCTCAAGCTGCTTGCCCTTCGTCTGCGGGCGGGACGGGACGGCTCCATCGAGGCGCTGGCGGCCGCGCGCGGGATCCCGTACCGCCGAATCGGCGAGCCGAACGAGCCCGCCGTCGTCGCCGAGCTCGCCCGGCTCGCGCCCGATGTGCTGGTCTCGGTCGCCTGCCCGTACATCCTCAAGCAGGCTGTGCTGCGAATTCCGGGTAAGACGTCCATCAACCTGCACCACGCGCCGCTGCCCCGGTACAAGGGCATGATGCCGACCTTCTGGCAGATGTTTCACGGCGAGCGCACCGTCGGCCTCTCCGTCCACGTCATCAACGAGCGGCTCGACGACGGAGCCGTGCTCCTGCGCGATGCAATGCCGATCCGCGAGGGGGAAACGCTCCATAGGCTCATCCGCCGGTCCAAGCAGGCGGGCGGCGAGGCCGTGGCGCGGGTGCTGCGGCAGATCGAGGACGGCTCCGCGGCCCCCATGCCGCCGCTCGCCGCCGAGCCGTCCAGCTACACCTTCCCGAACGCGGCGGAGATCGCCGAGTTCCACCGCCGCCACCTGCGAGCCATTTAGTGCGCTGCCTGCTCACGCTTGCCCTGTTGTTCTCCAGCCTCGCGGCGCGCGCGCAGGCCCCGCGCATCTTTTACTCCGACCTGGACAGCGGCCCGGCGACGGGCGGCCCGAACGGCGGCGGCGCGTTCGTAAGCCTCTACGGCGAGCACTTCGGGGCCGAGGGAGAAGTCACGCTCGGCGGCGTGCCCGCGAACGCTTACTTGCAGTGGACCGACGGGCAGATCACCTTCCAGCTCGCCGCGCGCGCGCAGACCGGACCGCTGCTCGTGAAAACCGCCTCGGGCGCGGCCTCAAACCCGCTCCCGTTCACCGTCCGGCGGGGCGCGCTGCGCTTCGTGAGCACAGCGGGCAAGGACACGAACCCCGGCACCTACGCGAAGCCCTGGGCGACCATCCCCAAGGCCGCCGCTTCGCTCGCGGCGGGCGACATCGCCTACATCCTCGACGGGGTCGCGCAGCCCGGGATGGACGACTACAACGCCTCGCTCGCCATCGCCTCGAGCGGCGCGCCCGGGCTGCCCAAGGCGCTGGTCGCGCTGCCCGGCTCGGGCGCGTCCATCGGCTCACCGCTGGGCCCGGAGTACGGCGTGCGCACCCCGGCCGTCTCCGGCGGCCCGTTCCGCTGGTGGACGCTCGCCGGCTTCACCCTGCGCGGCCGCAACGAGGCGCTGGCGCTGGTGGGCGCGAGCGGCTGGCGCATTGTCGCGAACGACGTCTCCTGCCCAACGGGCGATGGCAACGCGGGCTGCATCGAGGCGGCCGCCTCCACCGGCATCCGCCTGCTCGGCAACACCGTCCACGACGTCTCCCGGCCCGGCGCGAGCAAGAGCTACCACTCGGTTTACTTCACCACCGACTCGAACGGCATCGAGGCGGCCTGGAACACGATCCGCGACAACCATTCCTGCCGCGGCATCCAGTTCCACTCCTCGCCCGACGGGGCGAATTCGGGCCGCAACCAGTACGACCTGCACGTGCACGACAACCGGATCTCCGGGCAGGTGTGCGACGGCATCAACTTCGCCACCATCGATCCATCGCGCGGCGCGGTCGAGGCGTACGGCAACCGCATCGCCCACGTGGGCCAGGGTCCCGACCCGCCGGACGGCGAGGCCGACTATGCCTGTATCGCCTCGCCCGGCATCACCAACGTCGGCAAGCCCGGAGCAGGCACGGCGGTGTTCCGCGGCAACACCCTATGCGACTGCGGCGCGCGTGGCGGGCCGGATGCGGGGGCGTTCGCGGTCGGCAGGGGTTCGCCTCCGGTCTCGCTCGACGGCAACATCGTGAACCAGCGCGAGGGGCAGGCCTTCCTGTCTCCCGCCAGTGACGTGGAC
>CAXUEU010000086.1:0-13885 GCA_964250195.1 uncultured Acidobacteriaceae bacterium | reverse complement strand
TCCCGCAACAGGTAGTTGCCGATGGCGGCTGCCGCCACACGGACGTTTTCGAAGGTGAAATCCTCGGCGATGACGCCGCGCCAACCGTCCGTTCCAAACTTGATCGCTTCCGCGCCCATGCGTTCCGGCTTCTCCGTAAAGTAAGTTCCGGCGAGGCGCGATTTTGTCGGCGCCACGCTCGGGATGAGGCTTAAATCAGTTCCGTCCTGCCCTGCGCGGCGAGCTCCTTGACGACCTTGCCCACGTCCTGCGAGTGGTGCCGGGTCGTGACCAGGATGGCATCGTCGGTTTCGACGACCACCAAATCCTTGACCCCTACCAGCGAAATAAACTTCTTCGGCGAGTAAGCGTAGTTCCCATGCGCATCGACGGCAAGGAAACCCTTCGCTTCCCGGACATTCCTGTGCTCGTCCACGTTCTCGTCCTGCTCGAGCTGGTGCTCATATAACGCAGCCCAGGAGCCTAGATCGTTCCAGCCGAAGTCCGCCTCCAGGCAGAACAAATTGGACGAGTGCTCGCCCTTGGCGGACCGGGGCTCCAGGATCGCGTAGTCGACGCTGATGTTCTCGCATTGGGGGTAAAGCTCGGCGAAGACGGCCTCGAACTGCGGCGTGCCGTGGGCGGCGGCGATGGTTTCGAGCAGCGGCGCGGTCTCGGGCAGGTGCTCGCGCATGGCGTTGGCCAGGGTGCGGGCCGACCAGATGAAGATTCCGGAGTTCCACCAGTAATTGCCCGCCGCGACGAACGATTCCGCCCGCTCCAGGTTGGGCTTCTCCGTGAAACGCCGGACGCGGCGTTCGGACGAGGGCAGCGTGTCGCCGGTCTCGATGTAGCCGTAGCCGGTTTCAGGCCGGGTCGGCTTGATGCCGAGGACCACCATGGTCTCCCCGGCCGCGGCGATCTGGACAGCGCGGCGCAGGACGGCGATGAAAGCGGGTTCGTTGGCGATGACGTGGTCGGCAGGAAACATGCCCAGCACCGCATCGGGGTTTTCGCGCTCGACCAGGAATGCGGCCAGCCCCGCCGCGGGAGCGGTGTTGCGGGCCGAGGGCTCGCAGACGATCTGCCGCTTCGGGATCGCGGCGAGCTGGCCGCAAATCTCGGGCGAAAGCAGGCCGTTCGTGATGACCCACACGTCTTCCGGCTTGGCCAGCGGGCCCAGGCGGTCCACTGTCCGCTGAATCATGGTGCGCTCGCCGTCGAGCGCCAGAACCTGCTTCGCGCGGGCTTTCCTGCTGCGCGGCCAAAACCGCGTCCCGCTGCCGCCGGCCAGGACGATCGGCCGAAACTCGTGCTGCTGCGCCATTCCCTGCTCCCCTTTTCGCTTCCCGTTCTCTTTATCGGCCGCTCGCGCGCAATCTTTAGGCGAGCGCGCTTTCGAGCGCGGCTGCCGCAGAGTCCGCGCTTCCGCCGCGCGGCACGATCCGCATCACCTCGGCCTCGCCGCGCGCCTGCCAGGCCGGGGCGTTCGCGGGAACCACCGCGAGTTCGCAGCGTCCGAGCGTGAAAGGCGCGAAACCCTCGCCCTCGACGTGCAGGGTGCCTCCGGCGACGAACAGCAGCTGCGGGCCTCCGCCCTCGCGCGCCGCCGCACTCAGTCCGGCCGCATCGCCTTCCCAGCGCTCCACGCGAAAGTACTGCTCGTCGACCAGGGTCGTCTCCCCGCGCGCGCCTGGGGTGCGCTTCCGCTTGCCCGCGCCCGTCTCCACGCGCATGGCTTCGAGCGAGGCATCCACGTGCAGCTCGCGGGGGCGCCCATAGTCGTACAAACGGTAGGTGGTGTCGGAGGTCTGCTGGGTTTCGAGGATCACCGAGCCCGGCCAGATCGCGTGCACCGTGCCCGCGTCCACGTACACCATGTCGCCCGTGCGCAGGGGCAGCCAGCCCAGCAGGCTTTCGAGCTTGTGCTCCGCGATAGCCCGTCGAACCGCCTCGGGCGTGGTGCCGGGCTGGAGGCCCAGCGCGACCTTGGCGTCCGGCTTGGCGTCGAGCGCGTACCAGCACTCCGTCTTGCCGCGCGGCTCCCCTTTTTGCTGGGCCAGCGCGTCGTCCGGATGCACCTGCACGCTCAGCTTTTCGCGCGGGAACAGCACCTTGATCAGCAGCGGGTATTCGGGCTCGGCGGCGAAAACGGGGCCGAGGATGGCTGCCGCGTTCTCCCCGACGGCCTCGGCGAAGTTTCGGCCCGTGAGCGGGCCCGTGGCGACGGTGCACTTGGCCCCCGTGAGCCACACCTCGCCGACCGGCTCGCTGCCCGCCGGCGTCTGGAAGTCGAACCAGGGGCGAAGGTCGTCGAAACCCCAGATGCGCGTCTGGAAATAGGGCGCGAGCTTGAACGGGGGAAGGGGGCCGCTGTGCATCATGGCTCCCAGTATGCCCGATTCCGGGACGAAAAACGTCAATTCTCGGGGCCGAGGCAGCACGGCGGTAACCAAGGTTCGAGTTCCCGCAGCCACGTTCCTCCGGGAAACCTCTTGGAGCCCGCCGGTTTTCGTGATTAGATGAGGCTTCTCCCCGGCTGGGGGCGCGGCCCGCGCCCCGATGATCTTCCCCCTGACGATGAAGTGGAGGCGGCTCGATGCAGCGGCACGCGTGGGTACCCCTGGCTCTCCTGGCAAGTACCTGTTTTTGTATCCCGTATGGGATTGCTCAAATCAGCTTCACTTCGCTGCGTGGAACCATCACGGACGCGAGCGGGGCGCTGATTCCAGGCGCGAAAATCCGGCTGCACAACCCCGCGACCGGCACCGATGCCGCGCAAACGACGGACTCCGCTGGCCGCTACAGTTTTGCGCAGCTCACCCCGGGCGCGTACCTGGTTCACGTGGAAGCGGAAGGCTTTGCCGCGGCCGACCGCAAAGCGGAGTTGTTGGTTTCCGAGCCGGCCACTATCGATGTGGCCCTGGGGGTTACGGCGTCGGAGGAAAACGTGAGCGTCAGCGCGGAGGCGCAGACGGTGAACGCGACCGATGCGAGCCTGGGCAGCGCGTTCAATAACCAATTCATCCAGGCGATCCCGACCGAAGGCCGCAACGTTCCGGACCTCTTGAGCGTGCAGCCGGGCGTGCTCTACCTGGGCAGCAACGTCAACCAGAACACCGACTCCCGGTCCGGGGCGGTGGCCGGGGCGCGGTCCGACCAGGGCAACGTGACGCTGGACGGCATCGACGACAACGACCAGCTCAACGGCTACGCGTTCACCGGGGTGCTCCGGTCCACGCAGGACTCGACCGAGGAGTTCCGGGTGACGACCTCGAACAGCACGGCGGACCAGGGGCGGAGCTCCGGGGCGCAGGTCGCGCTGGTCACCAAGTCCGGAACCAACAGCCTCCACGGCGCGCTCTACGAGTATTACCGGCCGCCTTTCGCCGCCGCGAACGATTGGTTCTACAAGCAGGCCGAGCTCCAGAGCGGCCAGCCGAACGTCGCGAGCAAGCTGCTGCGCAACACCTTCGGCGGGTCCATCGGCGGACCGGTCAGGAAGGACAAACTGTTCTTCTTCTTCAACTACGAGGGCCAACGGACCGCGGAAAATCTGGTGACGACGCGCACGGTGCCCACGGCCGGGTACCGGTCCGGGCTGTTGACGTACCAGGACGCGAACGGCGGGGTAACCCAGCTGACGCCGGGGCAGCTGTCCCAACTGGATGCCGCCTGCAGCGCGAACGGGGTTTGCCCGTGGG
The DNA here is from genome assembly GCA_964250195.1 of uncultured Acidobacteriaceae bacterium. GTDB lineage: Bacteria > Acidobacteriota > Terriglobia > Terriglobales > Acidobacteriaceae > EB88. The sequence continues at coordinate 10,202 of CAXUEU010000086.1, read as the reverse complement.
GGCCGGGGGCGGACCCGAACGTGCTGAGCTACTGGAGCCAGTACCCGGTCAATACCAGTTTCAATACCGGGGACGGATACAACACGGGCGCTTACACGTTTTCCTCGCCCGCGCCCGCCTCCCTGAATACTTCCATCCTGAAAATCGATTCCATCGCCAACGACCGGAGCCGCTTCTTCGTGCGCGGCAACTTACAAAAAGACATCACGGATGGGGCGGAGCAGTTTCCCGGCCAGCCCGCGTCGTACAGCATCGAGAACAATACTAAGGGTCTCGCCGGGGGGTATACCTGGACGCCGACGGCCAGCCTGGTCAATGACGTGCGCTACGGGTATATCCGGCAGGGTTACGGCGACCGAGGCATCGGACAGGGCAACTATGTGGATTTCCGCTTCGTGGACCAGTTCAACGCGGAGACCCGGACTACGATCGTGGACGTCCCGGTGCACAATATCGTCGACAACCTGAGCTGGAGCCGGGGCAGCCACTCGATCCAGCTGGGCGGCAACTGGCGCGGCATCACCAACAACCGGGCGACGGACGCGCTGTCCTACTCCGGAGCCAGCTCGAACCCGTACTGGCTCAACAACGTGCCGGACCCGGGCACGATCGGGGCGGCGGGGTACCAGCAGGGATTCGCCAACTCCTTCCAGATCGCCTACGCGAACCTGGTTGGAACCGTGCCGCAGTTGAGCACCGTGTACAACTACGCGGTAAGTGCCGGCGGCAGTTCGGGCGCTCTGCTCGGGCAAGGCGCCTATCTTAACCGATCATTCCGCGCCAACGAGTTCGAGTGGTATGTAGCCGACACCTGGCGCGCGACGCCGAAGCTGACCCTGACTTACGGAATCCGGCACACGATCCTGCAGACTCCCTATGAAACGCACGGCCAGCAGGTCGCGCCGACCATCGACACCGATACCTGGTACAAACAGCGCGAGGCCTCCGCCCTCGACGGACAGGTTTACGAGCCGCTGCTCCAGTTCGTGCCGAACGGCAAGGCCAACGGACGGCCGGGTTACTGGCCCAAGCAGAAGCTGAACTTCGCGCCGCGCTTCTCGGTTGCCTATGCGCCCGACCCGAAGACCAGCGTGCGCGCGGGCTTCGGGCTGTACTTCGACCATTATGGGCAAGGGGTCGTCAATACCTTCGACCAGCTCGGCTCGTTCGGACTGACCAATGCTTTCGTGAACCCGGGCGCGACCTACAGCACCGAGAACGCGCCGCGGTTTACCGGCAAGCACACCCTGCCGGCGATCGACTCCGGGCCCTCGCCGGGGAACCCGATCGCCTTCCCGTACGCCACCTCGGCCAGCGGCTTTCTCATCACGCAGGGCATCGACAACAAGCTCAAGACTCCCTACTCGGAGGTCTTCGACGCCTCGGTGCAGCACCAGTTTCCGGGCGGCATCACGGTCGAGGCCGATTACATCGGTCGCTTGGGCAGGCACCTACTGCAGCAGCTCGACCTGACCCAGCCGGTGGACCTGGTCGATACCCAGGGCGGCGGCGACTACTTCGGCGCGGCTTCCGCCTTGTCGCGTCTGGTGGACGCGAACGGCGGGGACCCGAACGCGACGGTGAACCCGATTCCCTACTTCGAGCATGTCTTCCCCTACATGGCGAAAAACGGGCTCAGCGCGACCCAGGCCATCTACACCAACGAGTGGGCGCCCTACCGCTACACCTACGGCGAGACCACCTCGCTGGCGGACCTCGACGTGTACTGCGCTTCGTATTACACCGGCTGCCCGGCCTCGCCGCGGTTCTTCCAGCCGCAGTTCTCCTCGCTCAACGCGGTGGCGAGCATCGGCCTGAGCGCCTACAACGCGCTGCAACTCGTCGTGCGCCATCCGAGCTCGCACGGCCTGCAGTACGACTTCAACTACACCTACTCGAAAGCGATCGATTACGGCTCGGACGCGGAGCGGAGCTCCCCGCTTCAGGGCGCGACTTCCGGCACGTTCTCGACTATCGAAAATACCTGGAATCCTTCGCTGAACCGGGCCGTCTCGGACTTCGACACGCGGCACCTGATCTCGTTCGATTGGGTGTACCAGGTGCCGTTCGGACGCGGCAAGCAGTTCGGCGGCGCGAGCGGCAAGCTGGAGGATGCGGTGCTGGGCGGCTGGCAGGTGGCCGGTCTGGGCCGCTGGTCGAGTGGGCTGCCCTTCTCCGTCAATGAGCCCGGCTACACCACGGACTGGGAGTTTCCCGCCTTCGGCGTCGCGGACGCGAAAAATCTGGTCCGCAAGCACCTGGACGCGAACGGGACGCCGCAGGTCTTCGCGAACCCCGGCGCGATTAACGGCACTGTCCGCAGCCTCGCGGCACCCATTCGTCTGCCCTACCCAGGCGAGGCGGGGAGCCGCAACGTCTTCCGGGGCGACGGGTTTTTCGAGACGGACGGCAGCGTCTCGAAGAGCTGGGCGCTCCTGCGCGAGTCGCGCCTCCGGGCCTCCTACGAGGCCTTCAACTTCACCAACTCCGTGCGGTTCGACACCAACCCGAACACCTCGCTCGGCACCCAGCTCACCTCGGGCTCGCTGGGCAAGTACAGCGCGGTCCTCACCCGGCCCAGGGTGCAGCAGTTCTCGCTCCGGGTGGATTTCTAAAGGAAAGGACTACTTATTGCGGTCGCGCTCGAGTACCTCGATAGCCTTGTCGTGTCGGCCGTACAGCTCGAAGAACCGGCGCAGGTCGGCTTCGATCGTCAGCAGGCGCTTGTCGGTATCGGAAAAGCGCTTATCCATATCGGAGCGCAACTCTTTGTTGCTTGTCTCGACCTTCGTCTCGAGACGATCCATGCGAGCTTCGAGCTTGGCAAAATTGATCAGCGCGACAATCAGCGTAGTCAGCGCGGTCAGGGTCGGCATGCCGAGTGCGAGATAGAGCTGCGCGTTCGTCATGAGGCGAGCATAGCACCGGGTAAGCCATTTCCAACGGATGCGTTACGGGCGAAAGTGACGATGCGGGGCAAGTCGTTAGCATGGAGCCATGGCGAAGTATCTGGTGACGGGCTGTGCGGGGTTTATCGGGTCGTGGATCGCGGAAGCGCTCGTCGGGCGCGGAGACTCGGTACGCGGGCTCGACAACTTCGAGACGGGCCGGCGCGCGAACCTGCCTTCGGGTCTGGATTTTCGCGAAGTCGATCTGCGCGACGCGGCGGCCGTCGCCGAAGCTTGCCGGGGCGTGGAGATCGTGTTCCATCAAGCGGCGCTGCCCTCGGTCCCCCGTTCCATCAAGGACCCGCGCACCTCGCACACGGCCAACATCGACGGAACCTTCAACCTGCTCGAAGGGGCGCGCGCCGCGGGGGTGCGCCGGGTGGTCTACGCGGCCTCCTCGTCGGCCTACGGCAACCAGCCGGGTTTTCCCCGGGTGGAAACGATGGTGCCCCAGCCGATCGCGCCCTACCCGGTGCAGAAGCTGGCCGGGGAGCTGTACATGCGATCGTACTGGCAGGTGTACGGGCTCGAAACGGTGGCGCTGCGCTACTTCAACATCTTCGGTCCCAGGCAGGCACCGGACTCGCCTTACTCCGGGGTGATGGCGAAATGGATCCTCGGGATGCTGCGCGGGGCCGCGCCGACCGTCTTCGGGGACGGAGAGCAGGGGCGCGATTTCACCTTCGTGGCGAACGCGGTGGAGGCGAACCTGCTCGCGGCGGAGGCCCCGGCGGAACGCGTCGCGGGGCGGGTGTTCAACATCGCCTGCGGGGAGCGCCACACCCTGAACGAGACGTTCGCGGTGGTTGCCGGGCTGCTGGGGTACACGGGCGGGTTGGAGCACGGACCGGAGCGGGCCGGCGACATCCGCGACTCGCTCGCCGGCATCGGCGCGGCACGGGAGGCATTCGGCTATGCGCCCACGGTGGGCTTCGAGGAAGGGCTGCGCCGGACCGTGGCCTGGTACCGGGAGAACTACGCCGAAACGGCCTGACCGCGCCGAAGGACGCAGGCCGCGCCGGGGCACCCGACGGGGCGAATTACAAGCCGGGCGGAGAGCACGATCAGCGCTGTCCAGAGCAGGTCGGCCCCCAGCAGGTGGGTGACCTGGAGCCAGGTGGGAGCAAGCAGCAGCACGTCGGCCGCGCCGAGAAAGATCTGGAACGCGAGGAGGCCCGCGGTCAAAGCGGCCAAGCGATGGTTTTCACCGCGCCACGCGGTCGCGACAACATACAGCACCCATAGACCGGCGAGCGCCGAGAGCGTGGGGTGAACCCAGCGCACATGGAGCAGCCAGCTCGCGGCGGGGTCGAAATCCTGCGCGAACGCCTCGGCCAGTGAGTGGGCCGGGTAGAGCGTGTCCCCGAGCGCGGCGAGCGAGCCGGACACCCCTACCGCGAGCGTCGCTAGGAGGCCGGCAACGGCGAAAACGGGACGGTGCAGCTGGATGCCTCCGCGCATGCGTCCCGACTCACGGCCCAGAAAGTGCGCCGTCAGGGCAAGAGTCGCGAGCAGGACCAGAGTATTGGTCAGGTGGAGCGAAAGCCAGAACGCACGCATGGGGGACTGGTCCGTGCCGGTGTGGTGCAGCACGACCAGCAGCGCCCCGAGCAGCCCCTCGTTGAAGGTGAGGAAGACGGAAAGCCCGGCGAAAACGCGCGCCAGGTGCCGGCGGGGGGTGCGGGCCCAAGTCCAAACCGCCAAAACCAGCAGCGCGAAGACCCCGACCCCGACCGAGGCCCGATGAGCGAATTCGATGACGTTGGCCAGGGTCTGCCAGTGCTGCACGACCGTGCCGTTGCACAGCGGCCAGTGGTCGCCGCAGCCGTTGCCGGACCCGGTGGACCGTACGACCGCGCCCCACAGAACCACCAGAATGTTGTAGCCCAACACCCCCCACGCGAACCGCCGTAGACCGGGGCTTGACGCGCCGGCGGCGAGGCTTCCCCGGAGCATGGTGGAAGGAGCGGGTTGGAGGACGCCGGTCGCCATGGCTGGTGTACTCGTTTGATTCTACCGCCGGGCGCAACCCTCGCTCCGGCGATATCATCCGTATGGAGGATTATGAAAACTTTCCGCATCGCTTCTTCTCTCGCTTCCGCCCTGCTGGCGTCCATCCTCGCGATGCCCGTCGCGCTCCACGCGCAGACTGCCGGCCAGGATGCACAGGCCGCCGGGACCGATACCAAGAATGCCGCCAAGGACGCGGGAAGCGCGACCTCCAAGACGACCAAGAAGGGGTACCACAAGACCAAGCACGCCACCAAGAAAGCGGCCGCGAGCACCAAGAGCGGAACCTCCAAGGCCTACGACAAGACCAAGGAAGGCGGCACGGTCGCGGTCGACAAGACCAAGGAAGTCTCGGTCAAGGGCTTCGACAAGTCCAAGGAGGGCGTGCAGAAGGTGTTCGACCCTTCCGCCGCGAAGAAGAGCAAGGTCACCGATAAGGCGCGCGAAACCCAAATGCAGGCCAAGGACGACCTGGGCCAGGACAAACAGAAGGTACAGGACGCGAAGCCGCAGTGAGCCTCGGATCTACCCAGTACAAAAGGCGTCCCGGGCGGGACGCCTTTTCTTTTTTTGAAAGTATCTGGCCGGGTTTCAGCACAGCTGCTACTCAGAAGCGGACCATACTGGGCGAGGCTGAAGACTTGCTTTTGAATTTGATACGAACTAAAATGCACAGCTCCGCTTACCCCTGCCCCAGGGCGCGCGCGCGCTCCGTCGCCCGCATCACGGCTTTGATCAGCGTGACGCGGAGGCCGCCTTCCTCGAGCTCAAGAATCCCGTCGATCGTGCAGCCGGCCGGCGTCGTCACGGCATCCTTGAGCAGGGCCGGGTGGTAGCCGGTGTCGAGCACCATCTTGGCCGCGCCGAACGCGGTTTGCGCGGCTAGAAGCGTCGCGATCTCGCGGGGCAGCCCGACCTTCACGCCCGCCTCGGCGAGCGATTCGAGCACGATATAGATGAACGCGGGCCCGGACCCGGACAGCCCGGTCACGGCGTCCATATGCTTCTCGTCCACGATGACGAACCGGCCGACGGTCGAGAAGATGCGCGTGGCGTGATCCATCTGCGCATCGGAGACGTGCCGCCCTCGGCACAGCCCGGCGATACCCGCGCCCAGGGTGGACGGTGTGTTCGGCATGGCCCTGACGACCGCGATCTCCGCCCCGGCCGCGGCTTCGATGGAGGCTGTCGAAATGGAAGCGGCGATCGAGATGACCAGCTGGCCCGGCCGCAGGGCGGGCTTGATCTCCTCGAGCAGCGCGGCGATCTGAAACGGCTTGACCGCCAGCAGAAGGATGTCCGCGCCCTGGGCGGCTTCGAGATTGCCGGTCGTGACGGGTACGCCCCACTGGGCCGACAGCGTACTGGCCCTCTCCGGGTGCGCCACGGTGGCGCGGATGCGCTCAGGAGAGAAGAGCTGCCGGCGCAGGAAAGCCTGCAGCAGAATGCCGCCCATCTTGCCCGCGCCGAGGACGGCGATGCCGGGCGAGTCCGCCGGAGTGTGCTCCATCTCGCCGGGCGCGTAGGCCGTAATCATTTTTCCTCTTCCATCTTGGTTTCTATTTTGGCGAGGCGTTCGTGATGATCGAAAAGCATGGTGTTAATGGTCGTGGTCTGACGTTCCATGCTCGAACGAATCGCTGCGAGTTCCTCGCGCATTTCCTTGCGGAGCGCGTTGAAGTCGTAGCGCGTGAGCAGGATGCCAAACAAGACAAGGACGAGGGTTCCAAGTTGTAGACCGTCGTGCATGTCCATTCCCTTCCTGACAACCCATCCAGTATCGCTTTACGTGCTTTGCCTGTAAACAGGAAGCGGCTCCCTTGGAAGCGAGCCGCCTGGTGCGGTGGTCGACTACGGCAGCTCGATCAGCTCGAGCGTGTGGTCGCGCCGGCAGTGCAGGATTCGCAGCAGCCCGGCCCGGTCGCGGAACACGAACAGCTCGCGGTTGCGCGTTTCCAGCTCCTTGACCGCCTCCTCCAGGCTCATCGGGCGCAGAGCCACCGCGTCGATCGAGCGGGTCACGTGCGGCTCGGAACTGTGGTCCACGCCGTGGTCGCCTGCGGGCGCGGCCTGCTTGCCGTTGCCGTTTACAGCCGAAACAGGACTCGGCGCTATATCCGGCTGCAGCCCGAGCACCTCGTCCAGCGGGGAGTCCGCGGTTGCCAGCAGCGCGGTGCGCTTGGACTTGCCGCCGCGCTCCAGCGCGGGCTCGACGAACGTCTTCTCGTCCTTGGGCCGCCGCTTCTCGGTCGCGCGCTTCTCCTTGAACTTGATTGCCTGCGCCTCGGCTTTGTCCAACGCCAGCCGCAAGGCGGTTTCCAGGCCCGCCGTGGTTTCGGCAACCCCGACCAGGTCGTGCGCCTTGGTCTTTACCGTCACTTCCGCCGACTGCCGGTTCTTCTCCGTCGCCAGGACCACGTGCGCGGTGGCCCCGCGCCCTACCATCTCGCCCAAACGGTCGAGGAACGGGCCCGCCATCGCCCGCATCGCATCGGTCACGACCGCTTCGTGGCGGCCCGTGTATTCAACGTCCATGTTGCTCCCTTCGAGAGCGGACGCGCCCGCGCCGGCACTACGCGCGCACACGCCGCTGATGCGTAGATGGGATGCGCATATCCTCGCGATACTTTGCCACGGTGCGCCGCGTCACATCGATGCCGTCTTTCTGGAGCATTGCGGTGATCCGGTCGTCGGTGAGCGGCTTGCGCGGATCCTCGTCCTCGATGATCTTCTTGACCCGCCGCTTGAGCAGCATCAGCGAGGTCGCCGCGCCCTCCGGGCCGTTCACCGCTTCTGAAAAGAAGAAGCGCAGCTCGAAGACTCCCTGCGGCGTGTGGGCGTACTTGTTCGAGACCGCGCGGGAGACGGTCGAGGGGTGCACCCCGATCTCCTCAGCGACATCTTTGATCATCATCGGCTTCAGACACTCGACCCCGTGCTCCAGGAACTCGGTCTGCCGACGCAGGATCGCTTCGCAGGTGCGCAGGATGGTGTTCTTGCGCTGCTCGATGTTGCGCATCAGCTGGAGCGCGGACTTGTAGCGGTCCTTGACGTAGTCCCGGACCTCCTTGCCGGAACCGTTCGAGAGCAGTTTGCGGTACTCGCGATTCAGCCGCAGGGTGGGCAGGTTCTCGTCGTCCATCACGGCGACCCACAAGTCGTCGCGCTTTACGAACTGCACGTCGGGCTCGATCAGACGCGCGTCGGAGGCTTGGAAGCGCTGCCCCGGACGCGGGTCCAGGGTGCGGATGAACTCGAGCGCGAGCTGCGCTTCCTCGACAGAAGCCCCGGCGGCGCGGGCCAGCTCCCGCGGGTCCCGCTTGTGCAACAGGGGCAGGCAGGTATCCGCGATGCGGCGGGCGGTGGCGAGCAGGGCCACCCGCGCGTGCGGGGCTTTTGCGGCCAGCTCGCGGCGGCAAGCCTCGATCTGCAGCAGGAGGCACTCGCGCAGGTCGGCAGCGGCGATGCCGGGGGGATCGAGCGAGCGGACCACGCCGAAAGCCTCCGTGAGCAGGGCCTCCGCGTCGGCACCGGCGGCACCGGCGCGCGCCAGCTCGCGGCACAGCGCTTCCTGGAGCTCGTCCCTGCCGGTGGTGCAGTAGCCGTCCTCGTCCAGGTTGCCGAGCAGGTAGTCCACAGCGCCGCGAAGCAGCGGCGCGAGCGGCAGCGCGCCGATCTGCCACTGAAGATGATCGGTGAGCGAGCCGGGGGTGGAAAGATAGTTCTCGATCGAGGGCTTCTCGGTGAACTCGAAGTTCTGCGGCGAGCGAAAGCCGGGGTCCAGATACTCCTGAAAATAGGAGCCGAAGTCGATCTCTTCAAACGGATCGGCTGCCTTTTCCGCCGGCTTCTCCGGCTCGGCCACGTGGTCCAGCATCGGCACCGCGTCGTCGAGCTCCTCGAGAACCGGGTTCTCCGTGATCTCGGTCTGGATCATGTCCTTGAGCTCGATCTTGTTGAGCGCCAGAACCGAGACCATCTGCATGAGGCCGGGGGTGAGGATCTGCCGCTGGGCGACGCGCAGGTTCAGTTTGGGCTGGAGAGAGACCATGGTCGTGTCCGGCCGTTCCTGTGCCGGTGGGTGCAGTGTACCCGCTCTCCGGGGCGAAAAGGCAAGGGCTTCCCACCCTTCCGTAACGTGACCGGCGCGTGGTGGTAGGCTTTGCGTGAGGGCGCGAGCAATGGCAGTTGACGTTGAGAAGACAGGCGAAGAACTGGGCGGGCTTCGGAGGATCGTTCAAGATTTCCTCGCGCCGGAACTTGGGGGGATCAAGGCCACCCTCGCCTCCCTTCATGAGGGTCAGCAGCAGATGCGGCAGGAGATGCAGCAGTTGCGGCAAGACATGAAGGCGGATCAGCAACAACTGCGGCAGGACATGAAAGCGGACCAGCAACAGTTGCGGCAGGACGTAAAAGAAAGCCAACACGATCTCAAGCAAGACGTGCTGCGCGTGATAGAAGTGTCGGCCAATGAATTGAAGGCGTTGATCAAAGCGAGCGATGCCGAGCGTCGCCTGGCGGACTCCGAGCGGCGAAACGCGGAGCTGGAGCGCAGGCTGGCGGAGGCCGGAAAAGGTCCGCAGTTATCGGCTTAAGCGTTTCGCCGCAGGCTTTGAGCCGATCGACCGCGAACCGATTCACTCAATCTCGAGTCCTGCTGAAACTCTCACTGAAACACGAAATTTTCCCCCAGGTACACGCGGCGCACTTCCGCGTTGTCCGCCAGCTCGCGCGGCGTGCCGTCGAACAGGATGCGCCCCTCGTTCAGGATGTACGCGCGGTCGGTCACGGACAGGGTTTCAGGCACGTTGTGGTCGGTGATGAGCACCCCGATCCCGCTCGCCTTCAAGCCCGCGATGATGACCTGGAGGTCGTCCACCGCGAGCGGGTCGATGCCGGAGAACGGCTCGTCGAGCAGGATGAACGAGGGCTGGATCGACAGCGCGCGGGCGATCTCGACCCTGCGCCGCTCGCCGCCCGAGAGCGCGTAGCCCTGCGTGCGGCGGATGTGGCCGAGGTTGAGCCGGTCGATTAGCCTCTCCGTCCGCTCCCGGCGCTCGTTGGGCGAGATGCGCTGGGCTTCGAGCACGGCCAGGATGTTGTCCTCGACCGACAGCTTGCGAAACACCGAGGGCTCCTGCGGCAGGTAGGACACGCCGTAGGTGCGCGCGCGCAGGTACATGGGCACGCGCGTGATATCGGCCTCGTCGGCCAGGATGCGCCCGGAGTCGGGCTGGACTAGGC
>CAXUEU010000085.1:0-14071 GCA_964250195.1 uncultured Acidobacteriaceae bacterium | reverse complement strand
GCTGACGCGGTGGAATCCGGGGAAGGCGGGCTCGCCTCCCCCGAGTTCAGGCAGATGGTTCAGTCAAACGATTCAGGCAAACACCGTTCGGAGAAACGCGCCGATCTGCCCGAGGGCCGCGTCGCTTTGCGGAAAGCGGGCGACGGTCGCTGGGCTGACCGGGAAGTCGTGGTGCATGTCCGGGGCGTGCATGTGCGTGACCGGGACGCCGGACTGCCGTAGCCGGTTCGCGTAGGCGATGCCCTCGTCGCGCAGGACGTCGTACTCGGCGGTCGCGATCAGCGTCGGCGGCAGCGCGGGAAGTACCGGGATGCGCAAGGGGGAGAAACTGGGGTCGTCGGGGTTCCCCTCGGGCGCGTATAGGTTCCAGAACCAGCGCATCCCCGAGTCCTGCAAGCCATAGCCCGTGGCGTTTTCCGCATAGGAAGGGTGCAGGCTGCTGGGGTGGTCCGTTACCGGATAGAGCAATACCAGCGCGCATGGGCGCGGCGCGCCGGGCTCGAACCCGAGCCGGTTCGCGGTGACGGCGGCCAGGTTCGCCCCGGACGAGTCACCTCCGAGAGCGAGCAGCTCCGGGCTCCCGCCCCACTCGGCCGCCTGCCGCGCGGCCCAGAGAAACGCGGCATGCGCGTCCTCGACCGCGGCGGGATACGGCGACTCGGGGGCGAGCCGGTAATCGACCGAAGCGATGAGGCAGCCGGCGAGGGGAGCGAGCAGGCGGCAGAAAGGGTCGTGCGTCGCGAGCGACCCGGCCACCCAGCCGCCGCCATGAAGGTAGACGAGCGTGGGCGCGGGTCGGCGAGCCAGGGCCGGCGGCCGGTACACACGAATCCCGGTCGAGCCGGCCGCGAACTGCTCCGTCGTAACGCCGTTCGGAAGACCCGGCACGGCGCGGTTTTCGAGCTGACGCACCATGCGGGCGCGTGCTTCCCCGGGGGACCGCGCCGGTTCCGGCGCAAGCGCCGCCTGCTCGTCAAGGAAGCGGCGGAGGGCGGGCGCAAGAGGCTGTCGGTTCGGCATCTTCCCTGAGATGCCGGGCCGGCTTGCCTACGCGGGAAGAGCCATCGCGCGCTCACGAACCTCGAAGACGGCGCGGCCGGGTCCGGCGGAGGCGCTCGGCTCCGCGAGACGGACCTGGTTGCGCCCGCCATGCTTCGCGCAGTACAAGGCCTGGTCGGCCTTGCGCAGAAGCTCGTCGGGGCGTGTGCCGTCCGAGGGAGAAAGCGCGATGCCGATCGAGACGGTCGCCTGGCCATAAGGGGTGCCTTCGAGAGGAATCTGGAGTGCGGCCACGGTGCTCCGAACGCGCTCGGCACGCTCGAGTGCCGTCGCGGCGGACAGGCCCGGGAGGATGATGGCGAACTCCTCTCCGCCGTAGCGGCAAATAATGTCTTCGGCGCGGACGCTCGCGCGAAACGCCGCCGCGATGGCCCGGAGCATGGCATCCCCCGCGCCGTGGCCGAAGGTGTCATTGAAGCGCTTGAAGTGATCGACATCCAGCATGAACAGAGCGACCGAAGAGCCGGCCCGGGCCGCGCGGGCGAGCTCCCGGTCCAGGGTCATCTGCATGAAGTGCCGGTTGAACAGTCCGGTCAGCGCATCCCGGATGGATTGCTCCTCAAGCTGGCCGCGCAGGGTGAGCGAAGCGACAGCCATCCCGGTCAACTGCAGAAACTGCAGGACGCCGTCCATATGCTGGCCGACTGTTTCGAACGCGGCCTCTTCGCCGCACTCGATGGTAAGCACCCCCAGGGTCTCGCTTTGCGCCACCAGCGGCAGGCAGAGATAGCGCCCCGGAGCGCCGGACGGGAAGTGAGCGCAGTCGATCTCCGACCCGCCGGGCATGCGCCAGCGCGGCTGCCCCAGGCGCAGCCCGCAACAGCTGTCGGGTGGGAAGCACTGGACTTCCGCGGCTCCGCCCCACTGCGAAACCACCTCGACCATAGCCCGGCCCGCGCCGAGCATGGCAAGCGAACCACGGGAGCCGGGCAGGAGGCGCGCCATGCAGTTCGTGTTCGCGCGATAGACCTGCTCGACCGTGGTGCAGAGCTGCAGCTCGTCGCGGGAGGCGGTGAGCAGGCGCGACTCTTCCATGCGCTCTTCGAGCGCCTTCACGGTGTTGGCCAGGTCGCGATTAGTGGCGGCGGTGCGCTTGGCGATGCCGCGACGCTGGAAGGCGTCGCGCAGGAGGATACCGAAGAGAACGACCAGGGTGATGAGGGACAGACCGACGAAGATGCACTCGGTCGAGAGCGAAACCAGCGAGGAGTGCTGGGATTTTTTCGTGCGGTCTTTAAGCAGCGTCCGCTCCTGCTCGGACATGAGGCCGATCGCCTCGCGGCACTGGAGCAGGCCGTCGAGCGGCACCGCCGCGATGCTGCCTCGGACTTCCCCATTCAAGCGTTCAGCACACGCGGTGAGGTCGGCGGCGTGGCTTACCTGGACTGGATTGTCCGCGACGAGGTTCGCGACCCGCAGCGCCGTCACGCGCAGGCTGATCGCGCTGTAGCGGGCGTTCGAGAGCTGCAGCTCGTCGCGATTCAGCAGGAACAGGCGCGTGCTGAACTCGATGCGGTCGGCCAGCTGCGACGAGCTCTGGAGCGAGGTCAGGACTTCCTGCGTGTGCTCCACCCAATCCTTCGCCGAGACCAGGCTCTGCGTATTGCTGTAGACGAAGAACCCGGCCGTCAGCGTGAAGAAGATCGCGCCGAACGCGGCCGCGCTGAGCAGCACGATCGAGAAGGTCCCCGAGTTCCTGGGGATGGGGCGGCGTCCAAGTAGGGCTCTGCGCGGAAGGAAGCTCATGGCTGCAAAGCTTCTATCGGCAGAAAGGGTCGATCCGTTCAGTCCTTGGGGCAAACGAAAGTAACGGCGGCACCCTTATTTGCTCAAAAGCCCGTAAACGACCAGGTGATTCCGGCTGTCCGGCACGTACACGCGCCCGCCCACCACGGTGAACTGCTCGAAATGGTAGCTGCCCGCGAGACCGTCCCGTCCGGAGTTCCAGGCCGAGCTCCACAGCTCGTGGGACACATCGTTCGCATCGTAAGCGCGCAGAACGCCGGGCAGGAGGGCCCAAACGATCCCCGTCGGGGTGTACCCGAGCGTCGAGCTGACCGTGAGGATGCCGCCGGGGTAGCCGGCCGTGTCCTGGCCCTGCCCGTGCGGTGCGGGTTGAAACTGCCTGCCGTCGTAGCTGTAGGCATGCAGCGTGTCGTTCACGCCCCAGGTGTACAGCGTCGAAGGCCCCGAGTGCTGCCAGTAGGCGAGCGAATGGATCCGCTGGCAGTTGCCGTTGGGTTCGTAGCAAAGCGTGTGAGTGGTGAAGCTCTGCGCAGGGTTGCCGCCCTTGCCCATCGCGTGGGCATCGAGCACATACACCAGACCTTGCTTGCCGCTCCCGATCAAGAGGTTCGTATCCGGGGTGAGCAGGGGCGAGGTGGTGGAAAGATCGAGATCCAGATCGCTCAGACGCGCCACGTCCGGCGGCGTGAACCAATCGTCGACATTGCCCGAAGGAGACAGCTTGACGAAACTTTCTCCGAAATCGGTTCGCCCGTCCCAGTCGCCGTTGCCGGCCTCGAAAAAGACCGAGCCGTCGGGACCGCCGACCAGGCCGCGCCCGCCCTGCCAGATGCCGCCTTCGTCGCCGTTGGGCGTGACGTTATAGCTCATGGTCTGCTTCTGAATGTCGCCCGCGGAGTAGCCGAGCACCCAGCCGTGGTACGGCGAGGGGTCCGGACCGCAGCCGCTGAAGCCGATATACACGTTGTCGTGCGAGAGCAGCAGCGCCGGTCTCTGGATCATGGAGGTTCGATTCATTTCCACGCGGCCGTTCTTCGATCCCGACCCTGTGCCGTCCACCGATGCCTCGATGACCGCGGACCCGCCCTGGACCGGCCGCCCTGTGAGCAGGTCCAGCGCGTAAAGGGTGTGGGTGTATTCCCGGCGGTTCTGGACCGGATGGGCCGCGACGAGGTAAAGGGCCTGCCGCGAGAAGTCGATGACCGGCGTGCCGAGGATGCCGAGCTCGCCGCCGGTGGCGAAGTCCGCCGGGCAGCGCCCCGCGTAACCGACCGGCACCGGCGGCCCCAGGTTTACCTGCCAGAGCGGTGCCGAGCCGGGCTTGTCGGCGTTGAAAGCATAGACGGTATTGTGCATCGTCGCGACGTACACGACATTGGGAAACTGCCGGCCCGCGAACCCGAACGGGACATACAGAGGCTGCCCGATGATCTGGCCGTCGACATCCCAGGAGCCGACCTTGCCGAAGTTGCCACCGCCCACGGTCGAGGGGTTCAGGATGAACTCGAGGTTGTTCGCGGTGGTGCGGCCGTTATCGTATTCAGCCGTGAAGACCGGCGGACCCTGGGCCAGAGCCGCCGCGCCGAAAGAAAAAGCGAGGAAAGCCGCGAACCGAGAAAGAGCAAAGCGGGGAAAAAGCATGTAGGTCTCCCAGGCTGCCTGGCGGCGATGGGGAGTTTCGGCGAGTCTCATTTGCCGGCAGCCTTTGGTATGTGTCGATCGTCGCGGGCGGGCGACTCCACGCCTGCCCAGAAATTCGGTCAAGGCCTCCTCGGTTTCGCTTACGATACGCGATCTCAGTCACGAATTTTGATAAAAATCACTCGCCGGGGCTGCCCGGCACGGAATTTTCGGGCCGCAGGTACTGGTCCCAGTGCGCCAAAATGCGCTCGAAAAGCTGCGTTCTGGCCTCCTTGCCGGCGATCGAGTGTGTTTTGCGGGGGTATAGTTGCAGATCGTAAGCGAGATCGTTGTCGATCAGTTTCTGCGTGAACTGGACCGTGTTCTCGATGTGAACATTGTCGTCGCCGGTGCCATGGACCAGCAGCAGCCGCCCGTGCAGGTGCGCGGCGCCGAGGGAAACGGCGGAGGCGTCGTAGACCCCGGCCTCGGCTCCCGGCAGCCCCAGATAGCGCTCCGTGTAGATCGAGTCGTAATCGCGGAAGTCAGTGACGGGCGCGACCGAAACCCCGGCGCGGAACCGCGTCGAGTGGGTCAGGGCGTTGAGCGTGAAGGTGCCGCCCCAGCTCCAGCCCCACCAGCCCAGGCGGTCCCGGTCGAGCCGCGGATACCGGGCCAGCACCTGGTCGAGCGCGGCCAGCTGGTCGGCGAGCTGCACCTTGCCGAAGTCGCGGTAGGCCGCCTGCTCGAAGTCGCGGCCGCGCCCGCCCATGCCTCGGTTATCCACGTGGAGCACGGCATAGCCGTGCTCGGTGAGCAATTGGTCGAAGTACAGGCTCTGGCCGCCCCAGCTGTCGACGACGGTCGCGACGCCGGGGCCGCCGTAAGGGTTGGTAATAAGAGGAACGCTCGCCGGGGCGGTTTTACCTTCGGGCATCAGCAGCGTCGCGTACAGGGTCGTGGTCCCGTCCGCCGCCTTCAAGGTCAGAAGCTCCGGCGCGTGCGCCGCGTGGCCCGCGGCGGAGGTGTCCTTCCACAAGGGCGTGCAGGCAGCGGTGCCCCCGCGCACCTGGCAAAGGTCCAGCGCCGGCGGGGTTCGCAGGTCGGAGTGCGTATCGATAAAGCTCGCCTTCCCATCGGCGAAGGCCACCTTGTGCGTGCCGGGGGTTTGCGTGAGCAGGCGCTTGCCGCTGCCGTCCAGGTTCACGCTCCATAATTGCTGGCCGTTGGTGCTGGTCTCCTTGCTCGTGTAGTACACCGTCGCCCCACCGGGTCCTCCGGAGACGAGGGTTTCCAGGTCCGTCACCTCGTACGGCCCCTGTTCGAGCTGGCCCGCGAGCTTCAATCCATCCCTGCCGTGGTCCTCGCGCGCGTAGGTGTAGTGGTCCAGGTGCGTGTGGCCCGTGCGCCAGGAGCGCAGCAGCATGTGGCCGGGCAGCGTGAAGTTCAGGTCGTAGTTTTCGTCGAAGAACTTATCGTCGGTAAGCGCCAGCGCGCGCCGGGCCTCGCCGGTCGCGGCATCGGCGAACCAGATGTCCAGGTGTTTGTGGTCGCGGCGCAGCGTTTCCACCCACACCGTTTGCGCGTCGAGCCAGCCCACGCGCGGAATATAGTCCTGGTTGGGCCGGACTTCAGAGGCCGGCAGATCGATCCAGCGGGTCGGGCCGCCCTCGGCCGCAACCACGCCGACCCGCACCGATGGGTTCGCGTCGCCCGGCTGCGGGTACTTCTGCTCGTCCACGGCCGCGTGCGTGGGAATCCAGTCCGTGAGCGGGTAGGTGGGCACTTTCGTCTCGTCCATCTGGATGTAGGCCAGGTGTGCCGAATCCGGAGCCCAGCTGTAGTTCGAGCGCGCCTTCAGCTCTTCCAGGTACACCCAGTCCACCTCGCCGTTGCGCAGGTTCCTGTCCGTGTCCGCGGTGAGCGCGATCGGCATTCTACCGGGCACGAGCGCGTACAGATTGCCATCGTGGAGATAGCTGAGCCGCTTGCCGTCCGGCGACCAATGCACGTCGTCTCCGGAACCCTGTCCCGTGTCGCCGATCCGCCGGACCTCGCCGGACTTGAGCGTGTCGAGCCAGAGGGTGCCGTCCTCGTCGAACAGGACCGCGGACCCGTCCGGCGACCAGAAATAAGGCTTTTGCGCGTAACGGGCCCGGTGATCCCGGTCCTTCTCGTTGACGAGCCGCGCGGCGATGCCGGCCAGCTTAGCCCCGGGCGTCAGGACGGAGCGCTTGCCCGTCTCGACCGAGATCGCACTCAGGGAGCCGTCCGGGGCGCGATAGCTGAACAGCTTGCCGTCCGGCGACCAGTCGGTCTTGGCGGGGGCAGGAACGCCCGTGGGCTTCGATGGGCCGTAGTAAATGTCGTGCACGGTCCACCCCGAGGTGGTCTGTGCGTGCAGCGGCGAGACGAAGGCGAGAAGCAGCAACGAGCGGGAAAAAGGCAAGCGGACCCCGTGTAGGTACAGTCTGGATGTGCTCCAGTGTACCTACGGGGGCCGCTTGTCCCGCAAAAGAAAGCGGCAGCGGAACTAAGTCCGCTGCCGAGGATGCATTGAGTGCGAGGTACTTACAGGCTTGCGCTGGTCCCGCTGCTTCGTGGGGCGTGGACCGCCGGGTGTGTGTTGCCGACCTGCTTGAGCCCGAGCGCCCCGCCGTTGCCCGCGTTGAGCATGGTTCCGTTGGTTCCGTTGGCCGCGTTATTCCGGGCCACATTTAGGGGGCGCACCGTATTTTGCGCGTGCTGGGCCTGCTGCTGGTGCATGGTCACGATGATCACCTGCGCCGCCGCGGCGCCCGCGCACCGGTAGGCATGCGGTGAGCTCGCGTCGAAGTAGACCCCGTCGCCCGCTTCCAGCACATGGACCTTGTCGGCGTGTCGGATTTCGAGCTCGCCGTCGAGCACGTACAGGAACTCCTGGCCGGGGTGGACGTGTGGCCGGACCTCGCTCGCCTTGCGGTTAGGCAGGAACTCCGCGAGGTACGGGTCGAGCTGCCGATCCGGCACCATGAAGCCGAGGCTCTCGAAGTAGTAGGTCGGGTTATCGACCCCGCTCTGCGGCAGACGCGTCCGCTCCTTCTTGCGATGGACGCGGAACATGGGCTGCGGCTCGGCCTCGAAGAAGTAGTTGAGGTCCTTGCCGAAGACGATGGAGACGCGAGCCAGGTTGCGGAGCGTTGGAACGACACGCCCGGTTTCGAGCTGTGACAGGAAGCTCGCGGACAGACCGGTTTGCCGGCCCAGCTCGACCAGGCCCATCGATTTTTTAAGCCGCAGACGTTTTATGCGTTCGCCGATGCGTTTTTCGGCGATAAAAGCCTCGGCGCTGGCCTGGTCGATGGAACCTTTCTCCTCGCCGACCTCGACTGCGGCGGCAAGGGGAACTTCGAGCTCTTCGGGGGCAAGTTTCCGTTCTGACATTCCGGGTCCTCCTCGGACCGATTCGATGTAAATATAGGTTGTTACTCGATAAGTAGATGCCAAAAAACCGGATGCGATGGAGAATATCTTTTGCTTTCTCTTTTTCTTCTCCTTTCACTGTCCCCTAGCCTACTTACGTGCGAACTGTCCCAAAATAGTCCACGCATCTCGTTCGCCAACCGAACGGGAGGTGAGGAGGCCGAAGCGTGCATCCTAAATCGAA
The DNA here is from genome assembly GCA_964250195.1 of uncultured Acidobacteriaceae bacterium. Lineage (GTDB taxonomy): Bacteria > Acidobacteriota > Terriglobia > Terriglobales > Acidobacteriaceae > EB88. The sequence goes on along the minus strand of CAXUEU010000085.1, from coordinate 6,000 downwards.
ATCGCCGAGGCACTGAGCACGGACCGTACCCCGCCGCCATACCTCGCTCGCGCCTGCGCTTCCCCGTTTGGAGGAATACCTGATTGATGGCCAGCCTGGAAGACCCATCGCCTGAACACCGGAAACTCAATCTCCTCGTCACCGGTGCCAATGGCACGATCGGCCATGCCCTGTGCGCCGCGGCGCGCACGCAAGGCATGCGCGCGGTCGCCGTGCAGCGGCCGGCCCGGGGCAGCGGCGCGGGGCAGGTACCCGCGGACCCGGAGACGATCCTGTGGGAGCCGGGCGCGAGCCAGCCTTTCGCGGACCTGGAGCAACTCGAGGGCTTCGACGCGGTGATCCACCTCGCCGGCGCGAATATCTCCGCCCACCGCTGGACCCCGGAGTACAAGAAAACAGTCCTCAACAGCCGGACCCAGCCCACCGGCGCGCTGGCCCTGACCCTGGCCCGCCTGCGCCGGCCGCCCAAGGCCTTCCTCGCCGCATCGGCCACAGGCTTTTACGGCGCGCGCGGCGAAGAGGTCCTTACTGAAGATTCCCTCGCCGGCCGGGGTTTCCTGGCCGAAGTGTGCCAGGCGTGGGAGGAGGCCGCCGCCCCCGCCGTTGCCGCGGGCATGCGCGTGGCCCACATGCGGTTCGGGGTGGTGCTGACGCCCTACGGCGGCGCGCTCAAGCAGATGCTGCCGTTGTTTCGCATGGGGCTCGGCGGCAAGCTCGGCAGCGGCAAGGCCTGGCAAAGCTGGGTCACGCTCGACGATGTGCTCGCGGCCGTGCTCCACATCGCCGCGACCCCCGCGCTGAGCGGCCCGATCAACGTGGTCGCGCCCAACCCGGTGCGCAACGAGGAGTTTACCCGCGCGCTCGGCGCGGCCCTGCACCGGCCCGCGATCCTGCCCGCCCCGGCCTTCGCGCTCAAACTCGCCTTCGGGCAGCTGGCCGACGAAGCCCTGCTGGCCAGCTGCCGCGCGCTGCCCGCCAAGCTCGAAGCCTCCGGGTTTCGGTTCCGCCAGCCGGGCATCGAAGCCGCGTTCGCGCACCTGCTTCAGGGAAGCTCTGATTAAGTTTGTTCGTGTTCATTTCAAGTCGTTTGCAGCGTCCGTTTTTGGCTAGATCAGAGTTCCCCAAAACTTCCGGCCCGGCCTGAGCCGGCCTCCCCTCTGCTACGCTGCACTTGCCATGCCGCGCGCCCGCTCGCTCCTCAGCATCTCCGGCTCGATCCTGATCGCGGCCTGCGGCAACCCCGGCCCACCCGCGCCGCCATCGCTCCTGCTGCCCCAGCCTGTGGGCGACCTGGCGGCGGCACGCACCGGCGACACCGTGACCCTGCGCTGGACCGAGCCCCTCCGCAGCACCGACCGCGTCGCCCTGCGCGGGCCCCGGCGGGTAAGCGTGTGCCGCGCGGTCGAGGGCGGCCCCTGCGAGCCCGCCGGGACCGCAACCCTTGCCGCGGACGCGCCCGGCCTCTATGCCGACACGCTCCCGCCCGGCCTGCGCGCCGGGCCCCTGCGTCTGCTCGTCTACCGCGTACGACTGCTCAACGCGCGCGGAGCCGACGCGGGCGCGTCCAACCCGGCCTGGTCCGCCGCCGGGGCCGCTCCGCCCGCCATCCGCGAAGCACGGGCAGGGGCGACCGCGCGCGGGGTGCGCGTGGCGTGGATAGCCGACGAACCGGCCGGTCCGGCACCGGACGCGGGCAGGCGGTTCGCCCGGCTCGAACGGACGGCACCCCCGCTTGCCGGTGAACCGAAGCCGGCGGACGTGCTCGAGTCCAAGGAAAACGCAGGCTGGCTGCCGGCGGAAACCCTGGACCGCGCGGCCGTGCTCAATGCGCGCTACGGCTACCGCGTGACGCTGGTGGAGCAGGCCGTGCTGGATGGGCACCCCGTCGAGGTCGCCGGCCCATCCGCCGCCGCGCCGGTTTTCCTCGCCCAAGACACGTTCCCCCCCGCCGCGCCCGAGGGGGTGGAAGCAGTGGCGAATCCGGAGAGCCGCGCGATCGACCTTGCCTGGACCGCGAACGCCGAGCCCGACCTCCTCGGCTACTTCGTCTACCGCGGCACGGGTGCCGACCCCGCAGCGCGCGTGAGCGGCCCCAAGCCGCTGCCCGGCCCGAGTTGGTCCGATACGGACGCGCGTCCCGGCACTCGCTACCGCTACGCGGTCTCGGCAGTGGACGCGAGCGGCAACGAAAGCGCGCATTCCGGCGAGGCCGCCGAAACCCTACCCTGAATCAGGTACTTTCGTGATGTTTCCCCCTCCGCCGCGCCGGTGATACAGTCCGCTCAAACGCAGGAGGAGGTGGCTTGGAAATGCGAACGAAGGACGGCGAGCGGGGGAGCGCGCTGGTCGAGTTCAGCCTGTTTCTGCCCTTCTTCCTGCTCATGCTGCTGGGTGTGACGGATGTGGGCCTGGGGATTCAAAAGGCGATGATCGTCCAACAGGCCGCGCACGCCGGTGCTATGTGCGCGACGCTGAGCAGCACTCCAAGCGGCAGCGACATCGCGGCAGCCAAGGCGGCTATCCAGACAGCGGCCGGCAATACAGCGACCGCGGGCGGCATCGCCTCGCTCACCGTCACGCCGCAGTTCCTGTGCGCGAGCAGCCCCACCGGCACCCGCACGGTGGTGAGCACCGTTCCCTGCCCCACCTCCACGCCGCTCGAGTGGGCCGCGGTCTCGACTTCCTACAATTTCTCCGCTTTGTTCGGCTACCCCGGCCTTCCCGCGAGTTTCTCCCTCACCGGATTTTCCGAGATCCGGGTCAAGTGATGACGCACCTGCATGCGCTTCTCCGAACTGAAGAAGGCACCTACACCGTCGAGGTCGCCCTCGTCATGCCCGTGTTCGTCACCCTGCTGTTCGGTTTCATCAGCGTGTCTCTGCTGCTGTTCGCTTACTGCCAGGCGACCTATGCCGCGCAAGTCGAGGTCCGCCGCGCCTCGCTTTGCAGCAACACGAGCAAGGGCAATCCGACGACGGCGGATACGACCACGTCCGTTCAGAACGACATGAATGGACGAGTCCTCTCGACCAACGGCGGCAGTGTCACCACGACCGTGAACTGGAGCGGCGGGAACACCCCCCTGAACGCGATCGGCAACACCGTCGCGGTGACCGTACAGGTCAAGTACCCTGTCAGCCTGCCCTTCATCCCCCTGTCCAGCATCACCCTGTCTTCCACCGCTCAAAGCCTGATCCTCAACTGAGTGCGACCCGCCCCGAGGTATATCCTTAGCCCATCGTGAGCCGCAGCTTCCCGCGCCCGTTTCTCTCGCTTCCGCTGCTCGCCCTCGCGCTCGCCCTCGCGCTCGCGCTCGCGCCCCCGGCCATGACGGAGGCGAGGGCCCAGCGCAGCGTCGAGTCGCAGCTCAACCAGCCCGGCCCCTCGGGCAGCGCCGCCGCCGGCATGGCCGCGCCCAGCAAGCGCTTCACCAAGACCTCAGCCCTGTTGCCGCCCGCCTTTGCCGGGCAGCCGCGCAACGGAGCCGTGCTCACCGTCCCCACCCCGGAAAACACGGATGCCGCGCACGCCGCCGTGCTCAAGGAGGACGGGCTCGTCGAGGCGAACACCGCCCGCTACGGCAACGTCACCGAGGAGGAGTACACGCTCGAAGTCCTGCGTTTCGCCGACGCGACCGGCGCGTTCTCAGCCTTTACCTTCTATCGCGATCCCTCCGCGCAGCCCGAGGTGCTGGGCCAGAACTCCGTGGCCACCCCATCCGTCCTGCTCGCGCAGGAGAACAACATTCTCCTGGTAGGCCGGCGCGCCACCGGGACCGCTCCGATCGCGCAGGCGCGTGCCTCCGCGCAGGAACTGCTGGCCAACCTGCCCAAGGCCGGCGGCCCGGAGGGCGTTCTTCCGAATCTGCCCGGCCTCCTGCCCGCCGAAGGGCTCCAGAAGCAGACCGTTCACTATGCGATCGGCCCCGCCGCCTACAACGGCCCCCTGCCCGCTTCGGCCATTCCCTTCACCAAGGATGCCGAGGTGGCCACGGCCGCCTACCGCCTGCGTTCCGGGAAGCAAGCCGTACTGACCCTCATCATGGTGCCCACGCCGCAGATCGCCGGCTCCACGCTCAAGGCCGCTGACGCGCTCGGCGACCCGGCACTCCACATCGCAAGCCGCCGCATCGGCCCGCTGGTCGGCATCGTCAGTGGGGAGGGTATCGCGCCAGCCGATGCACAGCGGCTCGTCAACCAAATCACGTATGTCGCCGACGTCACGCTGGACCAGCCCCAGGGTTACACCAGCGAGGTCGCCAAGGCGGCCAAACTGCTGCTGGGCATCGGCTATCTCACCGTTTTCCTCGCGATCGCGGCGCTGGTCATCGCCGTCTTCTTCGGCGCGGGCCGGGTTCTGGTCCGCAAGCTGCGCGGCAAACCCGCTTCCTCGGTCTCCGACGACGAGTTCATCACGCTCAAGCTGTAACCTGAAGCTGTGACCTGAAGCTTAGGCTGGCGCGCTTTACCGGGGAGCCCGCGTCCACTTACAATCCAAAAGGAGCCGCCGACGTAGCTCAGTTGGTAGAGCAGCTGATTCGTAATCAGCAGGTCACCGGTTCAAGTCCGGTCGTCGGCTCCATTCCCGCTTCGGTACCTCGTTTTCCTAACCTTTCAGGTTCCCGTTACTCCTGTAACTTGCGCTTGCATGCCATAATCGCGGCATAGCGGGCGATGCACAGGAGGACTCCGGTGAGCGAATGGAAGCGCGGCGACGTCCTGCGGATCTTCGGGATCGGGGAGCGGCAGCTTCGTTTGTGGGAGCGCAACGGGCTGATCGCCTCCTCCGACAGATACTCCTTCGCCGAGCTGGGCCAGCTACGCAAGCTGCGCGATCTCGGCGCCCGGCGGCTGCCCGCGAGCAGCATCCGCGAAGCCGTCCATGCCATGCGCGCGGTCTCCGGGCTCCAGGAGCCCCTGCTCGAAGCCAGCCTGCAGGTCCACCACGACCGGGTCGCCTTCCGCCACTCGGGCGCGGTGGTCGAGCCGGTCGGCGGCCAATACTTGCTCGACTTTTCCGGCCTCGGTAAGCACCCCGTCGCGGCGATCGAGGCGCGCGCCCTGCCCGCCCGGGAGCGCGACCGCGAGGCCGCCCGGCTCTTCGCCGAGGCCGTGCGCGCCGAGCAGTCCGGCCGCCTCGATGCCGCGCTCGAAGGCTATGAGGCCGTGCTCGCCCTCGACCCGCGCCATGCCCCTTCGGCAATCAATCTCGGCACCATTCACTATGGCCGCCGCGACTTCGCCCGCGCCGAGCACTACTACCGCATGGCCACCGAGTGCGATGCCTGCTACGCGCTTGCCTTTTTCGACCTGGGCAACGTGCTCGACGAGCTCCTGCGCATCCCCGAGGCCATCGAGGCCTACCGGTCCGCGCTCGCGCTCCAGCCCCGCTACGCCGACGCCCACTACAACCTGGCGCTCGCGCTCGAACGCACGGGCAAGCGCCGGTCCGCCCTCACGCACTGGACGGCCTATCTGCGCCTCGACTCCCAAGGCCCCTGGGCCGACCACGCCCGCACCCAGCTGCGCAAGACCCTCGGCGCGCTGGGCTTCCGGGTGATCCGGAGCAAGCAGCCTGTGTAAATCGCGGGCGAGGCAGCTACGGCACATGCGCTCTCCGGCAAGGCTCGACTCATTTCCACGCAACTCGCGCTATGCTGAAAGCAGCGTGAAGATCCGCCTCCAACCCGCGCTCGTCTTCTGCCTGCTGCTGCTGTGCGCGGTTATGTTTTGGGGTGTGCGCGACAAGGTTTCGCTGTACCGGGTCTCCGCCAAGGGGCTGCCCGTAGCCAAGGCGAAGCTGCTGAGCGGGCGCGAGCTGAGCTCGGACGCGGCCAACCAGGCCGAGGCGGCGCTGCCTCCCGGTTTGCCCCCGGCCCCGCTCACGCCGCTCCCGGCTCCGGTTCCGCCTGCCCTGCGCCCGCTGCTCAAGCGCATCGGCGTGGCTCGGCTGTTCGCTCCCCCGCCGGCCCAAACGCCGCCATTCGCGCGGTCCCTGTTC
>CAXUEU010000084.1:9427-14107 GCA_964250195.1 uncultured Acidobacteriaceae bacterium | reverse complement strand
CTACGTCGTCGGGCTGCCGCTGGTGGTCATCCAAGGTGCCGGCAACGGCCAGTACAACGCCACCACCAACCCCGTCGGCTTCTACGCGCAGGACTCCTGGAAGGCCACGCCGAACCTGACCCTGAACTACGGCGGCCGCCTCGACATCGACCCGAAAACGGATAACTATCCTCTCAGCGTCTTCGGCTCCCCGCGCATCGGCGCGGCCTGGAACCCCTACGGCAACGGCAAGACGGTGGTACGGGCGGGCTTCGGGCTGTTTACCGCGCCCACCCCGTTCATCATCCCCTTCACCTCGACCATCTTCAACGGCAACGGGCAGCACATCTATGCCAACGTCGTGGCGGCCCCCGCGCAGATACCTCAGCTGCAAGCGATCGGCGGGGCCGAACGAAGCATCGCCACCGCCGCCAACCCCAATGCCGCCCTGACCCTGCCGCAGTTCTCGAGTCTGGGTGTCAGTATCCTGCCTCCCGGGCCCGCGCAGCGAGGCGGGGCCTTCTTCTCGCTCGACCCTAACTTCAAGTCGCAATACTCCATCCAGACCAGCGCCGGCGTCGCCCAGGAACTCGTTCCCAACCTCTCGCTCGAACTCGGCTACCTGTTCTACCGCGGCATCCACATCCAGCAGATCCAGGAAGGCAACTTCGTCCAGAATCCGGCGCTTCCCGTCGATCCGTTCATCGGGCCCTTCTACGCGCCCCGGCCCGGTTCCACCTTCGGCACACCGAACACGCAGATTATCCAGAACGACGTGACCACCTCGGCGGGCAACTCCACCTACAACGCCCTGACGGCCTCGCTCACCAAGCGCTACGGGCGCGGTCTGCAGTTCCAGGCCAACTACACCTGGAGCAAGTCGATCGACAACACCAGCGACTTCTCCTCGCAAAGTACCCCGTTCCGCCCGGGCCTGCTGGCCCGCGACCGCGGCATCTCGTCGTTCAATGTCCCGCAGACCTTCGTCGCGAACGCCGTCTACACCAGCCCGGCGTTTCATTCGGGTGACGGCATCGTCCGGCACCTCGGGGCCGACTGGGTCTTCGCCCCGATTGTCTCGGTGCAGAGCGGCATCCCGTTCACGGCGCTGGTGCCGGGCATCGGGTCCAACGGCGCGGGCGGCTCGCATGTCAGCGAGGCGCGCCCTTACAACGAGCCACGCAACCTGGGCCGCGGAGCGTCCTACTCCTCCTTCGACATGCGCATCTCCCGCGCCATCCCGTTGGGTACTGAGTTCGTGAAGCTCGAGGGCATCGCGCAGTCCACCAACATCCTCAACCGCGTCAACTTCGCCGCCGTGCAGAACATCTTTCCCAACACGGCCACGACCGACCCCGTGACGGGCCTCACCAACTCGGCCCTGGTGCAGACGCCGCGCGGCACCGTCGATCTGCTCAACGGGCCTTACAACCTCCGGGGCTTTCGTCCGGCGAGCGCGGCGGACCTGACCAGTCCCCTGGCCTTCCGGTCCGCCGGGCTGCCCCGCCAGATCAGCTTCGGGCTCCAGCTCTCCTTTTGAAGCGGCCCGGGTACGCGCCCGGGCTCCAACCTTTGTATCCAAATCCGAGAGAGCCCCGATGCAGCCGAGCGCCTCCAAGTACCTGGCCGTCGAAACCACCAGCAGCGCCGTATTCAACGCCATCCTCAACTACATCCCCGCGATTCTGCTCTTCCGCGGGCGCGGCATCGTCCCCGCGTCCGGCCCCACCGGCCTCGTGGTCGACTCGATCGGCGAAACCTTCTTCGTCGTCTTCCTGAGCACGCTCGTCCCGACCCTGATCGCGCGCTCGCGCCGCCGCGCCGGTACCCTGCCCACCCTCGGCTCGGGCGATGCCCCGAGAACCAACCCCTATCTGCGCAGCGCCCTGTTCACCCTCGCTTTCCTCGTCGTCTGCGTGTCTCTCAACGCGCTGCTGCTCCCGCGCCTCTTCCCGCAGGGCATCGGCCACGGCACCGTCATCGCCTTCAAAACCCTTTACGGGACCGCGGTCGGCGCGCTGGCCTCCAATCTTGCCATCCGCAAAGCCCTCGGGGAAGCCTGAAGGACGGATCACACTCGCATGCCCCACTACGGCGACTATCAAAACGCGATCTACGGCGACGGCCTCCGGGGCGTGCTCCCCCGGCTGCCCGTCGGCTTCGCTTCACTTGAGCGCAAGGCCCACGCCGCCATGCCGGAGTCCGTGCTTTCCTATGTCGCCGGCGGCTGCGGCGACGAGCATACCCAGGACGTGAACGCCGAAGCCTTTCGCGGCTGGGGCCTGACCCCGCGCATGCTGGTCGACTGCTCCACCCGCGACCTCGCCACCACCATCCTCGGCATCGCGCTTCCGACCCCCATCTTCCTCAGCCCCATCGGCGTGCTCGGCATCTGCACCCCGGACGGCCGCGGCGACCTCCACACAGCCCGCGCCGCGGCGCAGACCGGCATCCCCATGGCCGCCTCCACGCTGTCCAACGACCCGCTTGAAGCCGTTGCCGCGGCTCTCGGCGATACCCCCGGCTTCTTCCAGCTCTACTGCCCCAAGGACAAAGACCTGGCCGCCAGCCTCGTCCACCGCGCCGAGGCCGCCGGTTTCCGCGCCCTGGTCGTCACGCTCGATACCTGGCTCACCGGCTGGCGCCCGCGCGACCTCGATACCGCCAACTTTCCCCAACTCCGCGGCCACGCCCTGGCCAACTACTTCACCGACCCCGTCTTCCGCGCCCTGCTCGCCGCGCCGCCCGAGGAGGACCCCGCCGCCGCCGTCGGGCAGTGGGCCCGAATCTTCGGCAAGTGCCTCACCTGGGCCGACCTGCCCTGGCTCCGCTCCCTTACCCAACTCCCGCTGATCCTCAAGGGCATCTGCCACCCCGAGGACGCCCGCCGCGCCCTCGACGCCGGGGCCGATGCCGTGTACTGCTCCAACCACGGCGGACGCCAGGCCAACGGCGGACGCGCCGCCATCGACATGCTCCCTGCCGTGGTCGAGGCCTGCGGCACCGCGCCCGTTCTGTTCGATTCCGGCATCCGCTCCGGCTCCGACATCGCCAAGGCTCTCGCCATGGGTGCCGCCGCGGTCGGCATCGGCCGCCCCTACGTCTACGGCCTCGCTCTCGAAGGCACATCCGGCGTGGTCCACGTGCTTAAATCCCTGCTCGCCGAGGCCGACCTGCTCATGGCCGTCGACGGCTTCCCTACCCTCGCCGCCCTGCGGCAGGCAGGCGTTGCGAGGGGCACCCCTTCCATGTATCAATCTCCATACGCCCCTTGAGGACCCTTCGCCCATGAACATCCCGCTCACGCCTCTGCGCTTTCTCCACCATGCCGAGCGCCAGTACCCCACCCGCACGGCCGTCGTCTCGCGCGGGGAGCGGTTCACCTACCGGCAGATGGGCGAGCGCGTGGGCCGTCTGGCCGGGGCGCTTCGGAATGCGGGCGTGGAGCCCGGCGAGCGCGTCGCCTTTCTCGGCACCAACTCCCACCGCCTCCTCGAGGCCTACTACGGCGTGCTCGAAGCCGGGGCTATTCTCACCCCGCTCAACATCCGCCTTTCCTCGGGCGAGCTCACCCAGATCCTCAACGATTGCGAGGCCTCCATGCTGCTCCTCGACCGGCAATTCCTGCCCCTGGTCGACTGCTTTCGCCGCGAGGTCCCATCCATCCGCCTGTTCGTTCAACTTGAAGGACCGGTCGAGGCGGACTGGCTCGCGCCCGAGGCCTACGACGCGTGGATTGCCGGGGCAGCCTCCCACCGCACCGACTTCACCCTCATCGACGAGGACGCCGTCGCCGAAATCTTCTACACCAGCGGTACCAGCGCCCAGCCCAAGGGCGTCATGCTCACCCATCGCAACATCTACCTGCACGCCCTGCAAACCTGCGTCGCGCTGCACCCCGAAAACGGCGCGGTCGAGCTGCACACCATCCCGCTGTTCCATGCTAACGGCTGGGGTATCGCCCACTTCCTCACCATGCTCGGCGGCAAGCACGTCATGGTCGAGGGCTTCGACCCGGTCGCCGTCTTCCGCGCCATCCAGGATGAGGGCGTCCACAAGTTCAACGCCGTCCCCTTCATGGCTGCCGTGCTCGCCAACCACCCCGCCCGGCACGACTTCGATCTGTCGAGCCTCCAACAAATCGTCATCGGCGGCGCGGCCTCCTCGCCCACCCTGGTCCGCGACGTCGAACGAGCCTTCGGCTGCACCTGCTACGCGGGCTATGGCCTGACGGAAACCTCGCCCGTCCTGTCCATCTCCCCCGTCAAGCCGGAGCACGGCTGGCAAGGCGAGCGCCGCCACGCCGTCCAGGCCATGACCGGCTTCGCCGTGCCGGGGGTCGAGATGCACATCGTCGACGCCGACGGCCAACGCCTCGCCGAGGACGGCACCGTCTTCGGCGAGCTGGTCGCCCGCGGCGACGGCATCATGCTCGGCTACTGGCGCCAGCCCGCCCTTTCCGCCGAAGCCCTGCGCGACGGATGGTTCCACACCGGCGACATGGCCGCCATCGACGAGCACGGTTATGTCCTGATCGTCGATCGCAAGAAAGACATCATCGTCTCCGGCGGCGAAAACATCTCTTCGCTCGAAGTCGAAAAGGCCCTGCTCGCCCACCCTTCCGTCATGGAGGTCGCCGTCATCCCGGTCTCGGACTCACGCTGGGGCGAGGTACCCAAGGCCCTCGTCGTGCTCAAGACC
>CAXUEU010000084.1:0-9417 GCA_964250195.1 uncultured Acidobacteriaceae bacterium | reverse complement strand
ACCGGTCTCACCGCGACCGAAGCCGAGCTGGTCGCCTTCAGCCGGTCCTGCCTGGCGCACTATAAGTGCCCCAAGAGCGTCCAGTTCGTCGAGCACCTGCCCAAGACCGGTACCGGCAAGGTCCTCAAGAAGAATCTGCGCGCCCAGTACGAACCCGCGGAACCGGCCATGCTCACTCGCACCTGACGTATGGCGGCGTACCCCGGTACCTTGGCTGAGCGGCCAGGCGGGCACACATGCAAAAAAACGGCCCCTCTTGTCAGGGAGGGGCCAATCTGCCTTGGTTCTCTCGTTGACCGAGAGCCTGGCGCGGGTTACTGGGTCGGTCCGCCCGTGGGCGCCGACGAGGTCGCGCTGGAAGATTGCCCCCGCGCGCCTGTTCCCGCTAAGCTGTTTTGCACCACGCTGACGCGAACCGCGTTGCCGGCCGGGGCGGCGGAGCCGTCGGCGGACGACGGAGCGGCGTTGCCGAGCGCGATCTTCCGGATTCGGTAGACCGGAATCTGGTGCTCGGTGACCAGGTAGCGCACCACCGCGTCGGACATCCGCTGCGAGCTCTGAATGCCGGCCTGGCCTTTCGCCTTCGAGAAGCCGCTGACCTCGACCAGGTATCCCTTCTGGCTCTGCAGCTGCGTCGCGACCTGATCCAGGGCTTCCTTGGCCTTGGCGTTCAGGGCGGTTTGGCCGGGGCGGAAGACCAGTTCCGTATCCGAGACTTTCGAGTACTGGTCCAGCCCCTGCACGGTGGTTTGAATCTGCCCGTTCTGGGTATTGGCGGTCGAGGCCAGCTGCTGTGCCTGGCCGGCGGTGGTGTTGGCGGTCCCGGCCAACTGGTTGGCCTGGTCGGCCGAGGACTGCGCCTGCTTGATGCCCGCGCCGGTGCGCTCGTCGAGCGAGCGAATGTCGTTCGCGTTCTTGGCCTGAAGCTGGTCGAGCTCGTTCAAACGGCCCTTGACCGGATCGAGCTGCCGGTTGACCCACTTCTTGCGGGCCAGCGGGTTGAGGTGGCCCCAGAAGCCTTCCTTTGAAGGCGGAGGGAGCGGCTTGCCGCTGGCGTATGTACCCGAGTCGGAAGGATTGCTGTTCGCTGGGGTGCTCTGAGCGTTCTGCGCCGCCGGGGTGGTTTGCGTATCCTGCGTGGTCTGGGGGGCTTGCGCCCAGGCGTTTTGCACCGTGGCCGGCAGCGCCATCGATACGGCAAGCAGCACAGCTGCGCTTGCCCCTGCTCCGATTCCGTTCTTCATGGTGTCTTCTCGCTTCCTTGGGAAACGCGACTGTTCTGCGTACGGAGTGAGATGGTGCATTTGCGGGGCCAAATGCCTGGCTGGGCTCATTATTCTCGAAATGCCCATATTCAGGGCACTTTGCGGGCGCAGATGCCTTCGGAAAGCCGAAGGAAGGGCGTAACTCTTACCGTCTCACGGCCGGGTTTGCACTAACGAGTCTCAGCGGCGATGATCCGGACTTCGGGATAGGCTCCGTCCCAGGAGGCGGGTACCGCGTCGAAGATGAGCCGGAACGGACGCGCTTCGCCGGGCCGGATGGGCGCGGCGCGGACCGGCTGGGTGTCCACGTACGGCTCGCGAAAGCGGATCAGGTTCAGGGGCAGCGTTTCCTTCGCCGCGAGCAGCCCGGTCGGGTCCTTGAACCCGACCTGCACGGTGACGGCCCGGACTGTTTGCTTGCCGGTGTTGGTCACGATGCCGTCGAGGTAGGTTTCCTTGCCGCCGGAAAGGTTGGTGGAGTCGCTCATCTGAATCCGCGAGAGTGGGAGCGAGGCGGCATAGGGGGCGGGCGGAGCCAGGTTCGCGCCGCCGGGATTCGCGGCTCGCTTATCCTGGCGGCCGAGAAGCAGGAGCAGGGCGAGAACCAGAAGGACGGCCGCCCCGGCGAACGCAAAGGGTTTCCAGTTGCGCGGCTCGGACGGGGCCAGCGCGCCGCCGCCGGTGTAGAGGCCCGGGGTGGGCCGGTTCGGGTCTTCCTGCGCCATGGCTTTCATGCTACGTCAGGCGAAGCGGGCGCGCTTGGGGCCTTGCCGGTAGTCCGGGCCGCGCATCTCCACGGGCACGCACATCTCCTGGAGCCGGGAGCGCATGCGCTCGCCGATGCGGTCGCCCAGGGTCTCCTCGCGAATGGCATGGCGGGCATCGGCTGCCGCGGAAACGCCTGGAGGCAGGTTCGCGTAGTTGGTGGTGATGATGGTGGTCCGCTTGTTGTTATAGCGGGAGTTGAGGATGTGCGCCACCGTCTCCCACACCCATTCCGTCGGCTTGGCCGCGCCCAGTTCATCGAGCACCAGCACCTCCGCATCGAAAACCGGCGTGAGCACTTCGAGCTCGGTGGTCTGCACGTGCGCGTTGTAGGAGTGGGTGATGGCCTTGAGCAGCTCGCGGTAATCGCAGAAAAGCGCCGGTACGCCCTTCTCGAGAATGAGCTTTTGCGTGATCGCGGTGGCCAGGTGGGTCTTGCCGACGCCTACCGAGCCGGTGAAGAGCAGGCCGGTGCCGTCGCGCTCGCCGGGGTACACCTCCACAAAGCGCCGGGCGGTGTTGAGGGCCAGGAACAGCTCGGGCGGGGGTTTGTAGCTCTCGAGCGTGCAGCCGGCATAGCGGACGGGGATCTGCGCGCGTGTGAGCAGGGTGAAGAGGCGGCGCTCATGCTGGCACTCGCAGGTCTCGGCGCGCCGGGTCCCGGCGGGGATGCGCATGCCCATTCCGTCGCACAGCGGGCAAATGGAGGAGGTTGTCACTTCTTCAGTATCGCGCGGGCTTCCCCGCAGACCATTACTTTCGGGTGGGAAAACGGCTTGAATGGGGGACAGGAAACACCCATTGGACTGGTACATTCACCGAAGCGCTGGTCGTTGCCGTACAAGTGCCGCTCACGGGGATTGCAGACGCAACCCGATCTCGGGAACCGAAGTTGCCCTGAAAAGCAACAGGCCCCGGGTGGATCCGGGGCCTCACATCAACGATCAGGAGGAAGATCCCCATGCAACTTCGCATCAGAATCGACTTTGTGGCCCAGCTCAGTCTGCGCTGGATTGCCGCTCTTCTCGCCTTGCTTCACACATAAGGGGAGTCGAGCTCTACCGGAGCCCGGCCGTGTAACGGCGGTCGAGTTCCACCCAGTTAGAATATCGCAAACGCGGACGTCGTGGAAGCGAAATCCGCACATCTTGCCGAGAAGACGGTGCGACTTTCCCGGTTTAAGCGAATCGGATTAACAGGCAACCCGCGCGGTTCCCGTTTGCCGTCCGGGACAGGCCGCGCTATTCTAACGGGATTGCAGGAAAGGTTTTGGACCGCCATGGCGAAGCAAGGGATTCATCCGAAGTACGACACGATCAACGTGAAGTGTGCCTGTGGCACGACGTTCCAGACGCGGTCGACGCATAAGGGCGATATCAACGTGGAGATTTGCTCGGCCTGCCACCCGTTCTTCACGGGCAAGCAGAAGATGGTCGACACGGCCGGCCGTATCGAGCGGTTCCGCCGCAAGTTCGCGCAGAAGGAAGCACCGGCGGCCAAGTAAGCCGCCGGCAGCAAGGAACGGCCTCTCGCCTCTGCGCGAGGGGCCGTTTCATGTCAAGGACAGGATGAACAAGGCGTGGGACAATCCGGTCGCATACGCAATGCCCGCTAAGGCGCGCGTCCCGGCGTCCTTTTGGATCGGGCCCGTCGAGGTCGCGCCGGCGACCGTGCTCGCGCCGATGGCGGGCGTCACCGACACGGTGTTCCGCCGATTCATCCGCAACAGCAGCCTGTTCACCCCCCATGCGAGCGGCGACGTCGAGCAGGCGGTCACCAACCGGCAGTCCGGCTGCGGCCTCCTGATGACCGAGTTCACTTCCGCCGACGGGCTCACGCGTATGCGCGAGTCCAAGCGCAAGCGCTACCTGACCTTTTACGAAGATGAGCACCCCATCGCGGCGCAGATCTTCGGGTCCAACCCCCAAACGCTCGCCGAAGCGGCACGCATCGTCGAGGACACCGGCTTCGACACGGTGGACCTGAACCTGGGCTGCCCGGCCAAGCGCGTGGTGGCCTGCAACGGCGGTTCAGGCCTTCTGCGGGATCTGCCGCTGATCGGGCGCATTTTCGACGAGGTGCGCGCGGCGGTCGCGATCCCCTTTACCGTCAAGTTCCGGATGGGCTGGAATCACTCGAACATCGTCTGCGTGGAGTTGGCGAAGCTGGCCGAACGCTCCGGGCTCGACGCGGTGGCGCTGCACGCCCGGACGCGCGAGGCCGGCTATTCCGGCCAGGCGGAGTGGGAGTGGATCCGGGCGGTCAAGGAGGCGGTGCGCATTCCGGTGATCGGCAACGGCGACATCCGCACCCCCGAGGACGCGGCGGCGATGGTGGACCGGACCGGCTGCGACGCGGTGATGATCGGCCGCGCCGCGCCGGCGAACCCGTGGATCTTTCGCCAGATCGCGCAGTACACCGCGACCGGCTGCTACGACTTGCCCTCGGAGGAAGACCGCTACAGGCTGATCCGGACGTACTTCGGCATGCTTTTGAACGAGAGCGAGGATGGGCCGCACAAAGAGGCGCAGGGCAAGATGAAGCAGTTCGCCTCCTGGTTCACCCACGGGGTGCCGGGCGGGGCCGGGCTGCGTAAGGCCATCTTCGAGGCGAAGACGGGGCCCGGGATAATTGAGGCGGTGGAGCGGTTTTTCGAGCCGAAATCGGCAGAGCCAAGACTCGCGGAGCCCGTCCCGGCCTGAACCCGCGGCCTCTCTGAGCTAATTGTCTATGCGCTCCTGTACGCTTTCCGTGGCAGGCGAGCTCGAGCCTGGCTTCAGCCGTCCAAGCAGCGGGAGGCGAACAAATGGCGGACAGCACCCTGCCGGGCATCCTCGACGATCCCAAGGCTTCCCCGAGTCGGGCAACAATCCGGATCGAGCGCAAACACCTGCTCGCGATTCGCTGGATGCACTGGGTCAACTTTCCCGTTTTGTTCGTGATGATCTGGAGCGGGCTGCTCATCTATTGGAACGACTCCGACAACGCCTACCTGCACGCGCACCGGGTATACCGGGTCGGCATCGGCCGCTTCACGCTCGTGCGCTTCTTCCCGGACTGGTTCTACAACCTGCTGCACGTGCCCTACCACGTGACCCAAGGGCTCGGCTACCACTTCTTCTTCATGTGGGTCTTCGGCATCAACGGACTGTTCTATGTGCTGTATGTGTGGCTCTCGGGCGAGTGGCGGTTCATGGTGCCCGAGCGCCGCAGCCTGCGGGACGCCCTCCAGGTCACGCTCGTAGACCTGCACCTGCGCAAAGGCCTGCCATCGCAAACCAAGTACAACGGGGCGCAGCGCATCGCCTACTCTTCGGTTGTCCTGATGGGTGCCGGCATGCTCCTGACCGGGGCGGCGATCTGGAAGCCCACCGAGCTGCACTGGCTCACGAGCCTGATGGGCGGCTACGAGATGGCGCGTTGGCTCCACTTCTGGCTCACGATCGCGTTTCTGGGCTTCTTCGCGGTACACGTCGGGCAGGTAGCGCTGGCGGGCTGGAACAATCTCCGGTCCATGGTGAGCGGGCACGAGGTGCGGCGGGCCGAGGCTCCCTCGCTCGAAGCGGAACGGAGGCGCGCGCGATGAACGGAGCCGATGAGCACGAAAAACGGTCTCCCCGGGCACTGCCGGTCACATACGACGAGCCGGCCGCGGCCAGCGCGAACCCCGAGGCAGAGCCGCCCGCGGTGCACGCGGGCCATCGGCCAGTGGACCCGGACGATGCCGACGAAGTGCTGACGGAGGCCATACCGGGCTCGGAGGAGGCGGACGCGGCGGTGCTCGCGGAGTCGCGAAAACGGACCCGGAGGGCTTTCCTGGGCGCGGCAGCCGGCGCGGTGGCCGGGCTTGGCATGTACGCGCTGCTGGAGCGCGGACCGAAGAGCGAGATGCAGCCCAAACCTCTGCGCGCGGCCTTCAACCTGGATGCGAAGCTGAGCCGGGCCGCGCTCCGGCTGCACCCGCTCGCCCCCACCTACCCGCTGAGCCGGGCGGAAACCCTGCGGGTCAACGGGATCGTCGGCCTCAAGCGGATGCTGGTGCCGGAGAGCTGGCGGCTGCAGCTGGTGGGCGCGCGCGATGCCGAGCGGCACCTCCGGTTTACCCGGGACGTGACCGGCTGGGATTACCGGTATGCCGGCGGAACGATGGACCAAGCTGAGAATCACGACACGAAAGCGCCACCCGGCCCTGAGGATAACCAGGACGAGGACCAGGACAGAAATCACGGCGAGGACGACAACCGCACCGGCCGCAAGCCAAGGGGCCAGGAGGAAGCCGGAGAGAGCGCCTCGACCCTGCGCCCGGGGACGCCGGGGCTCCTGCTGACCCTGGCCGATATCCTGGCGCTGCCCCGGCACGAACTGGTCACCGAGTTCAAGTGCATCGAGGGTTGGAGCCAGGTGGTGCACTGGGCCGGGGTGAGGGTGGCGGACTTCCTCCTTCGCTACCCGCCCGCGCTCGTCCATGGCCGAGAGCCGCGCTACGTCTACATGGAAACGCCCGACGGCGACTACTACACGGGCTACGAGCTGGCCGCCCTGCGCCACCCGCAGGCACTGCTGGTGACCGAGATGATGGGCAAACCGCTGACCGCGATCCACGGAGCGCCCCTGCGGCTGCACATGCCCACCAAATACGGCTATAAACAGATCAAGCGGATCGGGTCGATGGTGTACGGCGATACCCAACCCGACGATTACTGGACGAAGCTGGGCTACGATTGGTATGCGGATCTGTAAGCCCGCGCTCGGCGCTTCGCGGACATCCTAGGGAGAGAATGGGCACGAACCTGGCAGGGCTGGACGGCGCGGCGGACCCGAGCGATGGCTTCTTCCATCGCTGGGGCTGGCTGTACGCGCTGTGGCGCGAGCGCTTCTTTACCGACCACACCGCCGCGATCGCCGAGCTGATGCGATGTCGCCGGTCTTCCGGAGCGCAACCGCTGTTCCTGGAGCTGGGCTGCGGGCCCGGCTTCTACTCCTCCGAGCTGGCCCGCATGTTCCCCCACTGGCGCATCATCGGGCTTGACCGCTCCTCCCCCTTGCTTGAACGCGCCCGCCGGCGCACGGCCAACTGCAATCTCGGCAACTGCGACTTCCTGATCGGCAACGCGATGCGCCTGGGCGACTTCCGCGAGCAGGCCGACTTCGTCCTCTCCTCGCGCCTCCTGCTGATCCTGCCCGACCGGGTGGGCGCGCTCGACAGCATGTACAAGGCGCTCAAGCCGGGCGGGGCGCTCCTGATCGCCGAGCCGCTGAAAGGCTGGCGGACCGAGGTTCCGTTGGCCTGCATGCGCCTGCTGGACCGGGTCGCGAGCCCCCGCGCGCCGGGCGGCAAGCTCCACGTCGCCAACAGCGTGCTGACCTGCGCCGAGCTCGACGGCCTCTTGGCCGCGCAGCCGTGGCTGAGCCTCCACCGGTGGACCGATGAGCGGTACCAGTACGCGCTTTGCGAGAAAGCGCCGGCGGGGGCGTGACCTCGCTTTTTCGGCGGGGTCCCGTTCGCACCAACTTCCTGCTTGGTCTGCTCGCCGCCGCGCTGGTGGGGATGATCCGGCAGCTGGTTCGCGAGGCCGACGATCGGGTCCTGGGCTTCGCCGCGGTAGCCGCCTGGGAGGCGGCGCTGTTCGTGCTGTTCGCGGCGGTACTGCTCACCCAGCCCCGCAACCGCTGGACCTGGCCGGTCGCGCTCGCCGGGGGCATCCTATGCCGGTTCTGCACCTTGTTTTCCGAGCCGTTTCTCTCGACCGACATCTACCGCTACGCCTGGGACGGCATCGTGCAGCACGCGGGCATCTCGCCCTACCGCTACGTGCCGGCAGACCCGGCGCTCGCGTTCCTGCGCGAGCCGAACCAGGATATTTACGACAACATCAACCGCCGGGACTGGGCGGTGACGATCTACCCTCCGGGCGCGCAGGCGCTGTTCTATCTGATTACCGGCCTCGTCCCGAGCATGACCGCGATGAAGCTCGCGATGATTCTGTTCGAGGGGCTCACGCTGCTGGGCTTGTACCGCCTGCTGGCCCGGATGGGCCGCGCGCCCGAGCAGGCGGCGCTCTACTGCCTGTGCCCGCTGCTGGCCTGGGAGTTCGGCGTCGCGGGCCACCTGGACTCGGCGGCCATGGCGTTCATCGCGCTGGCCCTGCTCGCACGCTGGGATCGGCGGCCGACGCTGGTGGGGCTTTTTCTGGGCGCGGCCGCCATGATCAAACTATACCCGCTGGTGCTGTTCCCTGCCCTGTGGCGGCGCGGCGACCGGCGCATGCCCGCGGTCGTCGCCGCGATGGCTGCGGCCGGCTATGGCGCGTACGCGGGCGTGGGGTGGCGGGTGTTCGGCTTCCTGGGCGGGTACGCGAGGGAAGAGGGCATCGACTCCGGCGAGCGCTTCTACCTGCTCAACCTCCTCCACACCGTGCCGGGGCTGCGCCGGGTCGGGGTGCCGGTGTACATCGGCTGCGCGGGGTTGGTCTTCGCCGGGCTGGCGTACTGGTGTTGGCGCACCTGCGCCGACCCCCGGCAAGACGCGCGCGAGATGGGGCAGACGCGCCTGTTCCGCCTGCCCCCGGCGGCGAACTTCGTCGTGCCGTGCGCGGCCATCGCGTTCACGGTCAACCTGCTCTTCTCCCCGCGCTACCCGTGGTACGGGGCCTGGCTGGTGCCGTTCCTGGTGCTGGTGCCCAGCCTCACGCTGCTCACTTACCTGTGCGCGCTGTTTTACCTGTGTACGTCGTCGCTGGCCACCGGTGTGGGGGCCAAGCAGTTCCAGATGAACTCGATCCTGTACGGGCTCACCGCGGCGGCGGCCCTCGTGGAGTGGGCCTGGCGAAGACGGGCTTTGCGAAGATCGGGGCCGGCCTCAGCGCCAGTCGTCATGGTGGACCTGGACCCACCAGCAGGGCGCGAGGCCCGCATGCGGTAGCAGTGCCTGCACGCAGGAGATGTCGGTAGTGCCGAAGTACTCGTAATGGTAGCCGCCGTGGGCGTCCGGCACGGCGATGGACTGCTTGACGCTGGTGTAGGACAGGATGTCGCCGTGGCGCTGCCGCCAGAGGAAGACCGCGAAGTCGAGCGCGCAGGCCGCGAACAGCGCGAGGGCCAGCAGCGCCAGCCACGAGGTCGCGGCACGGGAGATCACCCCGGCTACTGGGCCGCGGCGGCGAGCATCGTTTCGAGCCGGACCGGGTCGAAGCCGATCATGGTCTCCTCGCCCACGCGCAGGGTCGGAGTGGACCGGCTGCCCAGGTCCATCAACTCGCGGAAAGCCTGCGGGTCGGCCTGAACATCCCTGTACTCGAACGGGATGTTGCGGCTCTGGAGAAACATGCGCGCGGCAAAACAGGGGGCGCAGCCGGGCTGCGAGTAGAGCGTCACTTTGGGCATAGGG
>CAXUEU010000083.1:0-14276 GCA_964250195.1 uncultured Acidobacteriaceae bacterium | reverse complement strand
CACCCGGCTCATCGCGCAGCTGCTCCAGCGCGGCTACGCTGTCGCCCAGCCCGGCTACCGGGCCGGCGGCTGGGCCGTGGCCACCGCGCCCGGCGACGCGGAGGCCCTGCGCCGCTACTTCGGCAAGCGGTACGGCCACCCGGAGCAGACCTTCGTCATGGGCCAGTCCATGGGCGGCCTGCTCACCGTGCTCACCCTGGAGCAGCATGCCCGCGACTACGCCGGAGGCCTCGCCCTGTGCGGCGTCCTCGCGCCCGCCGACCTGGTCCTGCAGCGGGCCTTCGCCAACCGGGTCGCCTTTGACGCCTTTTTCCCGGGCGTTCTGCCCGATGTCGAGCACATCCCGTCCGGGTTCCGCATGAACGATCCCGCCGTTTCGACGTTGGTCGAAAAATCTTTGAACGCGCACGCACCGGAAGCCGCACTCCTGCGCTCGCTCGCCGACATCCATACCAACCGCGGGCTGGCCGATGTGCTCGTCTTCAATACCTTCGCGATCCTGGACCTGCGCGCGAAGGCCGGCGGCAATCCTTTCGATAACCGTAATTTGATCTACACGGGTACCACGGACGACAATGCGCTCAACGCCCGCGTCCGCCGCTACTCGGCCGATCCGATCGCCCTGCGCTACGTGGCCCAGTATGGCTCGCCGTCCGGGGATCTGAAACGGCCGCTCCTGGCCCTGCACTCCATCTACGACCCTCTGGTCCCCGCATCGACCGCGGCCTACTACGACGAGCTCACGCGGCGCTTGGGGGTAGGCGAGCGCTTCGTGCAGCAGTATGTCAACCGCGACGGCCACTGCAATCTGCTGCCGGAGCAGGCGGGGTTGGCCTTCGACGAGCTGACGCGATGGGTGGATGGAGGGCAGCGGCCCGCCCCGGGCAGGCTGCCCGACGAAGCAGGACAAAAACCCGTCCATGAGGATCCTTCCGCGGTCCCGGCCGCGCCGAAAAACGTCGGTAAGCCCCTCTAGCTCCAGCCTTCACTGGAAGATGAATCGAAGTTTTCGATATTTATCAAATCTTCTGGTGTGTCGATATCGAAGGCGGCTTCCGGAATCGCAACCGGCGTGACCGGGAGAGTGCGGAGCAGCGCACGCGCACCCTGATCCCCGCTGCCGCCGGCGAGCGCGGCAAAGTGCTCGCGGCCGAACACCGCGGGAACCCCGAGATGACCGTCGTAGTGGGCGGCGGCGACGGAACCGGGTGCCGCGAACAGGGCTTGGAGGTGTTCCGGGCGCAGCAGAGGCTGGTCGCAGACGAGCAGAAGCACGCGTTCGGCGAAAGGGAATCCGTCGGCAAGCGCACGCATGCCGATGCGCAGCGACGTGTGCATGCCTTCCCGCGGATCGGGATTGTGAATCTGGATCATCGGCAAACCGTCTGCCGCCAAGCCGTCGAGCAACCCGCGCACACCCGGATCCCCGGCCGTGACGACGAGAACGGGACCGGCTCCGGCGGCAAAAGCCAGCCGCACAGCCCGGCGCAGGAGCGGTTCGCCCCTGAAGAGAACGAGCTGCTTTGAACGCCCCAGCCGCGTGGATGCTCCCGCGGCCAGGACGATAGCGGCCGTGTTTTCAGACATCGCGAGCGGCGAGAGGTCGGGTGCCCTCGGGAGTAGCCACGCGGGTCGCGGTCAGCTTTCGTCCGGTGAGCGCGGCTTGAATCCCCGCGACGATCGATAGCGCGATGGAGGCTGGGTCGCGCGCGCCCAGGTCGAGGCCAACCGGTGAATGGAGGCGCGCGAAACAAGCCTCGACGGACAAACCGAGGCTGGGCGCGATCTCCTCGAGCAGCCGCTCGGTCCGGTGGCGGGGACCCAAAATCCCCAGGTAAACGAGGTCACGGGGGAGCAAAGCGGCCAGAATGGCCCGGTCCTGCTCGTAAGAATGGGTCAGGATCACGGCAAGTTCACCCGGCCCCACCCCGGTTTCCAGCGGAACCGGCGGCGCGTCGCGCGTTAAACCGAGACCGCAGGCGATTGGGGCACCGTAGGCGAGCACCTGGAGTTCGGCCGCCTGAGAAAACCTGCCGGGCTGCAGCAGGTGCGCGCGTCCGTCTGCGATTGTGGCGCGCCACCCGAGTGCTTGCGCGAACGCCAGAATCGGCTGGGCATCGTCGCCCGCGCCGAAGATGAAGAGCCGAGGCGGCGGTGCCAAAAATTCGGCGAAGTAGTCAGACGTTGTAATGCTTCGATTTTTATCGAACACTTCGGCAGCAATCGAGAAAACTTCATTTGACATCGAGCTGTTCTCGCGCGTTACACGCTGGGCCGGGCCGAAAGGCGGGGCGAGATCGAAAAGAACGACCGAGCGGCTGCCCTGCTCGTAAGCGGCGGCCAGGGCGTCGAGTACCGACACCGGCTGCTGCTCCAGGTGCAGCCATACAGTTCCTCCGCAGCCGAGGCCCCACGGAATCTCACCCGCATCCTCGTCGAACGAGCTCTGATACTGCTGCACCGAGGGACCCTCGCCGGTAAGCCACCAGATCTTGCGGCTCACCTCCGCCTCCAGGCAGCCGCCCGAAATGGTTCCGGCGCGCTCTCCGCCCGAGGTGACCAGCATGCGCGCGCCCGGCTTCCGGTAAGAGGAGCCCTCCACGCGCACCACCGTGGCCAGCGCGACGCGCTCGCCCCTTTGCTCCGCCCGCCGCCAAAGCGCGAGAATCTCCGCCGTTTCCCCCATACCTCCACAATAGATGGCGAAGCGGGCAGAATCACTCCGAACATTCGCCTTCATCCTGCGCCTGAGCAGGGATAATGAATGGGATGGAACAAGTTTGGGACGCGGTCATCGTGGGAGCGGGCCCCGCTGGGTGCGCGGCGGCGTACGACCTCCAGGCAATGGGAAGGCGTGTCCTGCTTCTGGACCGGGCGCAATTTCCACGGCCGAAAGCCTGCGCGGGCGGGCTGACGCGCAAGGCGGTCCGGGCGCTTCGCTACTCGATCGTGCCGGTGATCCGCCGCTGGGTCGACAGCGTCGATTTGGAGCGCGGCGAAGGTCGGACCGTGCGTGTCGGGCGAAGCGCCCCGGTATGCGCGATGACGGTCAGGGAGGAACTCGATGGATTCTGCCTGGACCGGACCCGCGAGCGCGGAGTCGAATTCCAACGAGCCGGAGACCTCAAAAGTTTCGATCGCAATCAAAATGAAATAAGCCTTAGCTTCGAAGACGGTCAAACTCTTCGGTCGCGGTTTGTCATCGGTGCGGATGGAGTCAACAGCCGCGTACGCGCGCTCGCCACCGAAGGCCTTTGGTTCCGTAAAGGTTTTGCGGTCGAAGCCAATGTGCCCTACAAAGAGGGCGAGGAGAACCGCTTCCCGCTTTCTTTCGATTTCACCCCGGTGGAACGTGGATACGGCTGGCTTTTCCCGCGCAACGATCATGTAAATGTCGGGCTTTACGTCGAAGCAACCGGCGAACGTATCGGGCGAACCGCTCTGGACACGTACATAGACGCCCGTTGCGGGCCGGGGCGGGAGCGCTCCCGCGCGATCGGGCAGTTTCTCGGCCTTGGCGCGGCCGGATACGTGCCGGAGCCGCGCGCCCGCATCCTGCTCGCGGGCGACGCCGCCGGCTTCGTGGACCCGCTCACGGGCGAGGGCATCTACGGCGCGATCCGGAGCGGGCAGGCAGCGGCGGCGGCCGTCGAAGCGGGGCTGCGCGGCCAGGACTCCGGAGCTGCGTACCTGAAGGCGACCGATGCGCTCCGGGCCGACCTGCGCGTGGCGGAACATGCCGCGGCCCGCTTTTATGCGGAGCCGGCGCGTGCGTGGCCCCTGCTGCGCTGGCCCGTTCTGCCTAGGCTTGTGCTGCGGGCATACGCCGACGGTCTTCCTCTCCGGCATCTCCTGACGGCGGCGCAAGGCATAAACCGGCTTCGAGCAGCAGCGGCAGCCATTCTTTAGTCCTTCAACAAACGAGCTTCCCATCGCGACCGCATCCGGCCGGCGATGAGTGAACCCAGGACCCTCCAGCTTTCGGCGGTGCTCAGGGCTCCCTGCCTGTAAGCGGAGCCCGATCATGCCTGCATGAAAGCAAGCCGAAAGATTTCCCGCCGTGTGACTTTCGTGTTGGAAAATGAACCACAAGGGCGGCCGGCTTGACCGCGTGAAATTTCATCATGCGGCGAACGTTCGCCACGTGGAACACGCATCTTCCTCGAGCGGAAAAGCGGTTTTCGCCGCTGGGCGTCCTGCTAGGATGGAACTATTCGCGGGGACAGGCGTGTTTTCCACATGTTTGGGGTGCCCGGCAGGAGCCGTACGTGAGCAGTGCAAGGGGAAATATCGTTTCTCGGGGACGCCGGTTCGCTTCCGCGGCTTTGCGGGCCGCCGCGGTTGCCGGTGTGTCGCTGGTCTCCGCCGCGACCGTATGGGCGGAGAACAAGCCGTCCGAAGTGCCGAACATGTTCGCGCCGACCTCGGTTCCGGCGCACCAGGAGTTCATGCTCAGCCTCTTCGTGATCGGGATCACGATGGGGATTCTCCTGGTCGTGGGTGGGGCGTGGCTGTACGTGACGGTGCGCTATCGATCGACGGACCCGAGCCCGGTGGAGCCGCCGCAGGTCTACGGTTCGCCGCAGGTGGAGCTGGCCTGGACGGTGGTGCCGGTGGTCATCGTGGTCGTGCTCTTCCTGACGACGGCGCGAATGATCTTCGCAATCCAGGACCACCCGAAGCCGCCGACTGCGCTGGACGTCACAGTAGTAGGACATCAGTTTTGGTGGGAGTACCGTTACCCTCAGTATGGGGTTGTCGTGGCCAACGAACTCCACGTACCGATGAGCGATGCGGCGCATCACCGTCCGGCATTTTTGAAGCTGCTCTCGGCCGACGTATGGCACTCCTACTGGGTTCCGCAGCTGGCCGGCAAGGTTGACAACATCCCGGACCACGTGAACCAGATGTGGATCGAGCCGACGGTACCGGGCGTCTATGTGGGCCAATGCGGCCAGTTCTGCGGCGTGCAGCATGCGAAAATGTTGATCCGCGTGTATGTGGATACCCCGGACCAGTTCCGGCGTTGGATCACCGAGCAGCAGCAGCCGGCGGTCGAGGTCGTTCCGGGCGAAGGGCCGCAGGCGCAGGCGCGTATCGAGGACTTCGGCGGAGCTCGGGTCGTCCCCGCGGCCCTGAGCCTGCCGCAAGCGAACGGAACGCCCGCGAAGCCGGGAGCCGAGGCGAACGATCGCGACAACGCCGGGACGGCGGCGAAGCCGGGCACGCGCGCCCTGGGCTCGAACTCGGGCTTCGCGGAAAACAAGCAGGCACCGGGCCAGGGAGCCCACTCGGCCGCTGCCGCCGAGGTCGCGGCGGGGCGGCAGGTCTTCATGTCGAATGCCTGCATCAACTGCCACGCGATCCGCGGCACGGTCGCGAACGGCCGCTTCGGGCCGGACCTGACCCACTTCGGCAGCAGGGACGCCCTCGGCTCGGGCATCCTGGCCAACAACGTGGACGACCTGAAAACGTGGATCCGCAACCCGAGCGACGTAAAAGAGGGCGCGCTGATGCCGCCCATGCAGTTAACCGAAACGCAGCTCGAACAGGTTGCGGTGTACCTGTCGAGTTTGAAGTAGCTGAGGAGTGAAGGGCAATGGCTGACGCATCGTTACCGATTGGCGCACTGGACCTGACGCCGGCGAAAACCGCGCAAGGAACCTTTCGCGAGTACCTCCATGGCTGGATCGTGACGGTCGACCACAAGCGGCTGGGCATCCTGTACATCCTGTACGCGATGTTCTTCCTGTTGGTGGGCGGCTCGGAAGCGATGGCGATGCGCATGCAACTGGCGCACGCGAACAACAACTTCCTGGCCCCGGAAACCTACAACCGCATGTTCACCATGCATGGCACGACCATGGTGTTCCTCATGGGCATGCCGCTCCTGTTCGGCTATGCCAACTACTTCGTGCCGCTGATGATCGGCGCGCGTGACATGGCATTCCCACGGCTCAACGCCCTCAGCTTCTGGCTGACGGCGTTCGGCGGCATTCTGCTTTACTACTCGTTCATCGGCGGCTTCGGACTGTACGGGCAGGGTTCCGCGCCCGACGTGGGCTGGTTCGAGTATGCCCCTTTGACGACCCGGACCTACTCGCAGGGCCATGCGACCGACTTTTGGGCGCTGAGCCTGTTCGTCACCGGCTGGGGCACGCTGGGCGCGGCGATTAACATCATCGCGACCACCATCTCCATGCGCTGCAAGGGCATGACCATGATGAGGATTCCGCTCTTCGTCTGGATCATGCTCTGCGTCTCGGCGCTGACCCTGGTAGCCATCACACCGCTGACGGCCGCGCAGGTCATGCTCGAGCTCGACCGTTACCTGGGCGCGCATTTCTTCGACGCGCAGGCCGGAGGATCGGCCCTGATCTGGGCGCACTTCTTCTGGATCTTCGGGCACCCCGAGGTATACATCCTGGTGCTGCCGGCCTTCGGTATCGCCAACGAGGTCATCCCGGTGTTCTCGCGCAAGCCGGCCTTCGGCTACACCGCCATGGTCGCGGCTACCGTTTCGATCGTCTTCATCTCGCTCGGCGTGTGGGCGCACCATATGTTCACGGTCGGGATGACGTCCGCGGCGAACACCTTCTTCACGCTCTCGACGATGATCATCGCCGTGCCGACAGGCATCAAGATCTTCAACTGGCTGGCCACGATGTGGGGCGGCAAGATCCGCTTCGCGACGCCGATGCTGTTCGCCTCGGCGTTCGTGATCCAGTTCCTGATCTCCGGGTTGACCGGCATCATGCTGTCCGCCTCCCCGTGGGACTGGCAGCTGCACAACTCCTACTTCGTAGTGGCGCACTTCCACTACGTGCTGGTCGGCGGCATCCTGTTCTCGATGCTCTCGGGCTTCTACTACTGGTTTCCGAAAATCACCGGGCGCATGCTCAACGAGAAGCTCGGCAAGATTCACTTCTGGACCTTCCTGGTCGGCTTCCATCTGACTTTCGACTTTCTCCATATCCCGGGTATCCTGGGCATGCCGCGCTGGGTGTACACCTACGAGGCGAGCCGCGGGTGGGCGACCTGGAACGGCATCGCTTCACTGGGTGCCTACATCCAGGGGTTGGCGACGGCCGTGTTCGTCTACAACGTGATCCACTCGGCTCTGCACGGCGCGGACGCCGGGCCGGATCCGTGGGATGCTTGGACGCTCGAGTGGGCGACCTCCTCGCCGCCGCCCGAGTACAACTTCGCCGTGGACCCGGTGGTTTCGAGCCGCCGTCCTCTGTGGGACCTCAAGCACCCGACCGATCCGGACTGGAAGTATGAGTAATCATGAGTAATTCGGTCCGCACCGCCACCTTCTCGAGAAAGCAGAGCCGATGAGCACGATCGCCGTACCCGTCATTGCGCGCGACATGGAACAGCCCTGGACCTTGCCCAACAAGGGCAAGGTCGGGATGTACTGCCTGATCATCGGCGAGTCCGCGATCTTCGCCATGTTTGTGCTGGCCTACCTTTTCTACATCGGCAAGAGCCAGTGGGGCCCGCAGCCGAAGGAGGTCCTGGAGATCCCGATCGTGAACACGATCTGCCTTCTCAGCTCCTCCTTCACCATTTGGCTGTCGGAGAAGGCGATCGAGCGCAACGCGGTCCAGAAGTTCATCGCCTGGCTCGGCGTCACGATCGCGCTCGGCACCATCTTCCTGGCCGGCACAGGCTACGAGTGGTACCAGCTCATCTACCGGGACGGGCTCACGCTCCAGACGAACCTGTTCGGGACGACCTTCTACTCGCTGGTGGGGCTCCACGCATCGCACGTGATCATCGGGCTGGTCATGCTGGTCACGCTTTGGCTGCTGGCCAAGGGCGGCCACGTGACGAGCAAGAACACCGAGCGGATCACGACGCTGGCGCTTTACTGGCACTTTGTCGACGCGGTCTGGGTCATCGTGTTCGCGGTCGTGTACATTATCGGGCGTTGAGACCGGCCGCAGGCCGGCGGTTGAGGAAAGAACGATATGAGCGCTTCACAGGGGTATGCGGCAGAGCACGAGCTCGAGCAGGGCGCGGTGGACATCCCGCACGGCGATACCGTCAAAGCGCACAACGCGGCGCACGGCGAGGGGATCCACCTGCCCAAGCCCACGGCATGGCCGATCGTGACGGCTCTCGGGTTCACGCTGGCGGTCAGCGGCATTCTGACTCATTACGTCATCGGCATCTTCGGCCTCCTGATGCTCACCTACGGCTGCGTGGGTTGGTTCCGGGACGTTCTGCCGCACGAAGCACATGAGGAGATCGAGGTCCGGGTCCAGGAGATCGCGATCGAGAGCTCGCGGAAGTCGGTGGCCCGGATCGACACGGGCGCGGATGCGCGCACCGGTACGGAGCACCGCTCGCATGTGGGAGAAGGCACCTTCTCCCCGCTGGCCGGCATCAAGGGCGGTATCGCGGGCGGTATCGCGATGATCGTTCCCGCGCTGGCCTACGGGCTCATCGGGCAGCACTCGCCCTGGTTCCCCATCAACCTGCTCGGCGGTGCCGGCATCATGGGCAACGCGGCCCCGACCATGGACTACCTCCGGGCCTTCCATGCCGGGCCTTTCGCGATCGCGGTGCTGATCCATGCCGTGACCTGCCTGCTCATCGGCCTGGTATACGGCTCGGCGCTGCCCATCATGCCGAAGCACCCCATCATCTTCGGCGGCATCATCGCGCCGCTGCTCTGGACCG
Organism: uncultured Acidobacteriaceae bacterium; assembly: GCA_964250195.1. Classification (GTDB taxonomy): domain Bacteria; phylum Acidobacteriota; class Terriglobia; order Terriglobales; family Acidobacteriaceae; genus EB88. The sequence continues at coordinate 5,585 of CAXUEU010000083.1, read as the reverse complement.
GGCTGCTTTCGGCGACCTTGCCCATCATCAACCCGGAGATCAGCGAGCATGTGAACTGGCCCAGCTTTCTGATCGCGCAGCTCACCTTCGGGGTGGTCGCGGGCTACGTGGTTTCGCGCTCCCCCTACTACAAGCAGGCCATGCGGATGCCGCTCTCGATGCGTTTGGGCCTGGAAGGCTCGGGCATGGGGCACGACCGCAACGAAGACTCAGGAGACGGCAAGTGACGTTCGCTTCTTTCAAGGGTGCCCGCGGGATGGGCCGCGAAGTTCAAGGAAAGACCCGCGCTGCCGCGGCCCTGGCGGTCTCCTGTTTCCTGCTTCTCGGTGCTTCCGGCTGCAAGCGATTGCTGGTCGGTCCGGCGGATGCGCACGAGGCCGAGGTCCGTCCCGACAAAATCTCGGACTTCAATACGCTCTACGGCGAGAACTGCACCGCCTGTCATGGCGTCGACGGTAAGAACAGCCCCTCGTTCGGATTCAACAATCCAATCTATTTCGGCATCGCCTCCGACGCGGTCATCAAGCACTGGACGGCGGAGGGCGGCCCGGGCGGATTGAGCCCCGCGTTCGCGGATTCAGCCGGCGGCCTGTTGACGGATGATCAGATAAATATCATCGTGCGCGGCATGCGGCAGCGCTGGGCCAAGCCCGCTATGCTTGTAGGTATGACGCTTCCACCCTATGCGGCCGCGCACCCGGGCGATATCGCTCATGGCTCGCAGGTCTACGCCCAGGCCTGCGCGAGCTGCCATGGCGCGGCGAACGCGGATGGGCTGGTGCTCAAGCCCGGCAAGTCGGGTTCGATCACCGACCCGACCTACCTTTCGTTGATCAGCGACCAGGGCTTGCGGACGATCACCATCGCGGGGCGGCCGGACCTGGGCCATCCCGATTACCGGAACGACATTCCGGGCCACCCGTTGTCGGACGGAGAGATCACCGATGTCGTCGCCTGGCTCAGCAGCCACCGGGTTACGAACCCAGGCAATCCGCACCCCACCGGGGGCGGGACCGAGCTCGACAGGAGGACCAGCGAATGAGCAGCCTGCAGGATCATCAGATCAAGGTCGAGGAGACCAAGGTCGAAGACCACAAGATCGAAGACGCGGCGGTCCCCGTTCGATCGGTGACGCGACGCAACGTGCTCATGAACGTCGGAATCGCCATCAACGCCGTCGTCGGCCTGGCGATCGCCGCCCCGGTCATCGGCTACGTGCTCGGCCCCGCGCTCCGCAAGAAGAATTTCTATAAATCCTGGGTGGCGCTCGGTCCCATCGACCGCTTCCCGAACGGCCAGACCCGCCTGGCGACCTTCGTCACGCCCTACCAGTCCCCGACGGACGGGATCACCGACAATACGGCTTGCTGGGTGCGCCGTCTGTCGCAGGACCAGTTCCAGGTTTTCGCGATCAACTGCGCGCACCTGGGCTGCCCGGTCCGCTGGTTTCCGCAATCGGGCCTGTTCATGTGCCCCTGCCACGGCGGCGTGTACTACCAGGACGGCTCCCGGGCGGCGGGCCCCCCGGAACGCGGGCTCTTCGAGTATTCGTGGAAAGTCGTCAACGGACAGCTCCAGATCCACGCGGGTCAGCTGCCCACGCTGTCCACTTCGGCAAGCCTCCGCAACGCGGGGGAAAAAGGGACGTCATCATGCCTCGGCTAAGTCTTCCTCGGTTCAACTTCAACGGCAAGAAGGCCGGCCTCGACGCCTACGGCTGGCTGGAGCGGCGCGTGCAGCTGGAGGGCTTCGTCAAGGAAGCCGCCCTGCACCCGGTTCCCAAGTCCACGGCGAGCTGGTGGTACGTCTTCGGCTCGGCGGCTCTCTCGCTGCTTATCCTCCAGATCATCACAGGCATCTTCCTCGCGCTGGTTTATTCGCCATCGGCCTCGAACGCCTGGGAAAGCCTCCACTACATCAACAACAACCTCCCCCTGGGCTGGTTCCTGCGCGCCATGCACGGCTGGGGGTCCAACTTCATGGTCGCCGTCGTGCTCGTGCATATGGCGCAGGTCTTCCTGTTCGGCGCGTATAAGTTCCCGCGCGAGCTGACCTGGATCCTGGGCGTCGCGCTCTTGTTCCTGACCCTCGGCATGGCGTTCACCGGACAGGTGATGCGCTACGACACCGACGCCTACTGGGGTCTGGGCATCGCCGCCTCCATCTCCAGCCGTATCCCGGTTGTCGGCTCGTACATGGTGCAGGCCCTCCTGGGCGGACCCATCATCGGCGGAGCCACGCTGACCCGGTTCTTCGCTTTGCACGTCTTCGTGCTCCCGAGCCTCCTGCTGGGCTTCTCCGGCCTGCACACCTGGCTGGTCCTCAAGCTCGGCATCAACGAGTGGCCGATGCCGGGCCGCATCGTACGGCGCTCGACCTACGTGCAGGAGTACAACCAGCTCTCGCACGGCAAGGACGGCATCGCCTTCGTTCCCGGAGCGGTTTGGAAGGACCTCTACTTCACGGCGGCGATCTACGGCGCGGTTGCGCTGTGCGCGGTCGTCTTCGGGCCGTTCGGACCCGGCGGCCAGCCTGATCCGACCAACATCCAGGTCGTGCCCAAGCCGGACTACTTCTTCCTCTGGCTCTACTCGATCCTGTGCTACCTGCCGAGTTCGCTCGCCACGCCCTTCCTGCTCGGCGCGCCGGTGGTCGGCATCGCGGTTCTGGTGGCGCTGCCCTTCGTCGCGGGTGAAGGCGAAAAGCACTGGAGCCGCAGGCCGGTTGCCGTGCTGACACTGATCACCATGGCCATTTCCCTGGCCGTGCTGAACCACCTGGGCACTTACGAGCCCTGGAGCCCGAAGATGCAGGCATGGAGCGGCGCGGCCCTGCCGGTCCATAAGATCCAGGCCGCGATGCCCCTCGAACGGGCAGGCGGCGTGGTCTTCCAGGAGAAGCAGTGCCGCGGGTGCCATATGGTGGCGGGCGAGGGCGGGCAGAGAGGTCCGGCGCTCGACGCGGTGGCGACTCGGCTCTCCTACGACCAGCTGGTGCGGCAGGTGTTGCAGGGCGGCGGCAACATGCCGGCTTACGGCAAGAACCTGAGCCCGGCGGAGACCACGGCGCTGGTTTCCTTCCTCGAAACCATGCACCCGGCCAACCAGCCCCCGGCGCGCAACCCTTCGCTGCCGACGGGCAACCAGTATGGGCCGTCCCCGGACAACACCGGATCGCCCCTGGGCGGAGCGCAGATCGGCTTCGACGACCAGCCGCGGGCGACCCCGCCTCCCACGGCCGAGAAGGCTCCCGAGCCGGCTCCCGCGCCTAAGGAAGCCCAGGGCAACAGCATCAGCCAGGTGCGCAAACCCGCGATGGCTCACTAAGCAAAGTCGGCAACGATTCGCGGCCGCCTCTCGGGGCGGCCGTTTTCGTTTCAGCCCGACAATGCGGCCTGTCCAGCCCAGCCGAGGCGCGCGTGTAGGCTGGAATCAGACCCATGGGAGATGCAACACAGGCCGCGTACGGCGTCGGTTACAGCCTCGCCACGTTTCCGTTCGGGGTTACGCTGCTGCTGCTGCTCACGCTCGCGGTGTACCGGCGGGGCTGGAAAGCGCTCGGCGCGACGCGTCCGGAGCAGATTCCCGTTTGGCGCGCGGCATGCTTCACTGGCGGCATTCTCGCCGTCTGGGCGGCGTTGGCTTCGCCGCTCGATGCGCTTTCGGGCGTCTTGCTGACGGCGCACATGATCCAGCACCTCCTGCTGATGTCGGTCGCGCCGCCGCTGCTGGTACTGGGCGAGCCGATGGTGCCGATGCTGCGCGGGCTGCCGCGGTACTTCGTGCGGGAAGGCCTCGGGCCCTTTTTCACGCTGCGCCCCGTCCATGCGATCCAAAGGCTGCTGGGGTCGCGCGTGTTCGCGTGGCTGGTCATGAACGTGACATTCATCGGCTGGCACATGCCGGCGGCCTATGGGCTGGCTCTACGTTCGCCGGGCTGGCACGAGGTGGAGCACGTGTGCTTCCTCCTGACCAGCATCTTGTTTTGGTGGCACATCGTCGCGCCCTGGCCGAGCTTTCATGCCGCGAGCCGCTGGCTGCTGCTGCCTTTCCTGCTCTCGGCGGACCTCGTCAACACGGCGCTCTCGGCCTCGCTGGCCTTCTCCGGCAAGGTCTTTTATGCCGAGTACGCCGCCGTGCCCCGCTTCTTCGGTTTGTCCGTGATGGATGACCAGGTGGCGGCGGGGTCGCTGATGTGGGTGGTGGGTTCGGTTTCGTTCCTGGGCGCGGCGATGCTGACCACGGTGGCCCTTCTGTCCCGCAAGGGAGAGCGCCGCAAGGCCGGGCGGGAAGCGGAGCGGACGCGCGTCACCGAGCTGCGCCGGGCCCAAAAGCCCGCGGCCGCGCGAGTTGCGGCACCCGGGCCCTGGCGCTTCGATCTCTTCCGGGCCAAACCGGTGGAGGCGTTTTTCAAAGCGCGTTACGGACGCCAGAGCCTCCAGGCGGTTTCGCTCCTGTTGGCTGCGGCCTTGATTGCCGACGGGCTCTTCGGGCACCAAATGGGGTCGATGAACCTGGCCGGCATCGTGCCTTGGACCTTCGCGCGCGCGCTGTTCGTCATGGGGCTTCTGTTGGCGGGCAACCTGTTCTGCATGAGCTGCCCGTTCACGCTGCCCCGCGAGATTTCCAAGTGGGTCGCGCGGCGCTTCGGCCTCGCGCAGTTGCCGTGGCCGCGCGCCCTGAGGAACAAGTGGCTGCCGCTCGGGCTCGTGATCGGGTTCTTTTGGGCCTTCACCGCGATGGACCTTTGGAACGCCCCGGCACGGACGGCGGCGCTGCTGCTGGGGTACTTCACCGTGACCTTTGCGGTGGACACGGTATTTCGCGGCGCTTCGTTCTGCAAGTACGTGTGCCCGCTGGGGCAGTTCAACTTCGTGGCCTCGCTCGTTTCCCCGGTGGGGGTCGCGGCCCGCAGCGCCGCGACCTGCGGCAGCTGCGCGACGCGGGACTGCATCGCCGGGCATGAGGCCCCGCGTCCGCAGAGGGGGTGCGAGCTGCACCTTTTCCTGCCGGCGAAGGCGGGCAACATCGACTGCACCCTGTGCATGGACTGCGTGAAGGCGTGCCCGCATGACAACATCGGGCTCTTCGTGCAAGTGCCCGCGGCGGAGTTGGTACAGCTGGCCGCGGTCGACCCGCAGCGTTCGGCGGTGGGCCGGTACCGGGACCGAATGGACCTGGCGGTGCTCGCCGGGACCGTGGTGGCGGCGGGCTTCGCAAACGCGGCGGTGATGGTGGAGCCGGTGACGGCGGCCATGGACCGCTGGGGCGGCCGCCTGTCGGGCGCAGCCGCGGAAAGCCTGGGCGTACTGGCCGCGGTCGCACTGCCCGCGGCGCTGATGGGGCTGCTGTGGGCGGCAATGCCGCGCGGGGCCGAATCCGCGGCCCGCAAGCACCAACTGCCGAAGTGGACCCTGGCGCTGCTGCCGGTGGGGCTGGGCATGTGGGCGGCGCACCTGGTGCTGCACCTTCTGACCGGCTGGGGTGCGCTCGCGCCGGGGGTCCTGCAGGCGGTGCACGATCTGGCTCGGCTCGGGCTGCCGGTCGCCGGCTGGCCCGCGCCGGACTGGGGCAGGGATCAGGCGC
>CAXUEU010000082.1:0-14360 GCA_964250195.1 uncultured Acidobacteriaceae bacterium | reverse complement strand
CTTCCGCGTCCGGCAAAGTCCCTACACAGGTTCCAAGTTCATAACAGACTCTAGGCTCCGTCCGCTTTATCGACCCGCAATCGCAAGGAGGCGTATGCCGCTCACTTTCCAACCCGCCGCGCTCCGCCGCCGCTTGCTCGCCGCAGCCCAGCGCCGCTTCCGCTTTCAGATCCATCGCTGCGCGGGTGACCCCTCCTGCCGCCGGTTCGCCGTGGTGCACCGGCGCATCCGCAAGGACGGCATTTTTCTCGGCGATCGGTGGCTGTGCAGCCCCGGCTGCTTACGCACCGCGCTCGCCCGCTCCTTCGCGGAGGCGCCGCGGGCCGGCCTCCACGCGATGCCGCGCCTCCCGCGCATGCCCTTCCGCCTCATCCTTCTGCAAAACGGAACCCTGACCCAACAGCAGCTGACGCAGGCGCTCACGCGGTCGGAGCGGGCCGGGGTGCCCCTGGGGCAAACGCTGCTCGATCTCGGCCTCGTCACCCCGGCCACCCTGGCCGCCGCCCTGGCCGCCGAGAACGGCTGCGCCTTTTACGGGCTCGCTCCGGAGGCGCTCTCTCCCGAGGTCGAGCTGCCGGCCGCGCTCGCGAAGGCGTCCGGGGCAGTCGCCGTCCATGCCACGCCCGTCCGTGTCCTCATCGGCTTCGTCCACCGGATCGACCGCGACCTGCTGCGCTCCGTCGAGGGGATGACCGGTTCGCGCGCCGAACCCTGCTTCATCACGGCGGAGCACCATGCGCGGCAGCTTGCCCTATCCAAGGGGGAGCCCGGGTCCGCCGAGTTCGGGGCCGCGGCCGATGCGGCGGCGCTGCTGACCCAGCAGGCCATCCGCGATGGCGCGGACAAGCTCCTGTTCGCCCGCGTCCACGACCAACTTTGGGTGCGGATGCAGAGCGCCTCCGGCTTCCGGGATCATTCCTTCCGCATCGTTGCCGAAAGCGTTCGTCCCGAAACGGGAATCGCGCCCGCCCCGGCGAAGAAAAAGTTTCGCGCGCTCTAGAATCCGAACGCGAAAGTGCCGATAACGGGTTGGACGCAAATGCATCTTCTTTCCTCCAACTCGGCACGGTTCCGCACCCAGCAAATTGAGGCGCTGCTTCCGGGCGCGGCGGCGGCGGAGCCCTTTCCGCACGCGCCCACCCTCCTGGCGACCCGCCTCCAGCTCGAGCTGCTGCTCGGCAGCCGTTCTTCCTCCGGCTCGGTCGACCTCCGTGAGGCCGCCGGTATCCTGCTCAACGATCTCGGGGCCACGCTCGAAATTTTTCGCCTCGCGGGGGAGCAGCACTCCTGCGCGATGCTTTGCGGGGAGGGCGTCTGCGAGCGGCAAACAGGGAGCGCGGGAAGCGGGCACGCGTGCAGCCATCCTTCCTCGATCGCCGGACGCCTGGAGGACTGCCTGGCGAGTCTCGGCGTCGATGCCTGGCTCGAAGCCGTGAGTACCGACGCGGTCGAGCGCATGGCGACGCCCGGCGGCCTCGGCGGGCTCACCCAGTTTTGGGAACACGCCCGCGCCATTGCCTACTCTTGTTGGCTGCTCGCGGGCGAGCACGAGGAGACATGCCCCGAGGAGGCCTACCTCGCCGGACTTCTTCATGAGGCGTCGCAGCTGCCGGAAGTGCTCGGCTGGACCCCCGCTCAGTTCGGCGCGGCGGGAACGCGTTGGACGCCGCCCGCCCTGGCCAAGCTGGCCGCTCATTTTCGCCTGCCCGGCTATCTCGCCTGCCTGCTCACCACTTCCGGCGGCGCCACGCGCTGGAAACCCCTGCTCGAAGCCGCTCACGCCTGGTCCCTCGCTGGAAGTCTCGCGCCTACCCCCGCCGCCTGACAGCGCAGCCGCGTTCGCGTTCGAACGCTGTCCTTTCTCGGGGAGGCATCGGGACGCGTCGGGAGCTTTCCCTGGAAGCCGGCCCGCGTTTCAGGCCGGGCGAATGAGAGCGCCGAGCGGCTCTCACGGAGCTCTCACCTGAGCGCCTAAACCCGGCAAAATCTGCCGCCTTTTTTGGCCTTCCCCGTGCATACAGGTTCGTCGAGGACCAACGATGAACAGCGGAATCTATGCCGCCTGCGCCGGGCTGATCGCGCGCACCGACTCGGTCGATGCGATCGCCAACAATCTCGCCAACACGTCCACCGCGGGCTTCCGCGCCCGGGAGGGCTCCTTCTCCTCCGTGCTCGCCGAGTCCGGCCGGCATCCGCTCGGGTCCGTTCTGAACCAGGTCACCAACAATTACGGCGTCCTCGGCGCGACCCGCCTCGATCCGACCCAGGGCTCGCTCGCGACCACCGGCAACCCGCTCGATACCGCGATCGAAGGCCCCGGCTACTTCGCCGTGCAGACCGCGGGCGGCACCGAGTACACCCGCAATGGGTCTTTCCGCGTCTCCGCGCAGGGCCAGCTCGTGACGCAGACAGGCGAGGCCGTGCTCGCGCAGGCCGGCGTCATCCGGGTCGCGCCGGGCGCGGTTTCGATCAGCCCCGACGGCACCGTGTCGTCGAACGGCGCGGTCGCCGGGCGTCTGCGCGTCGTCGAGTTCGCCCCCGGCACCGAGCCGGTGAGTGCGGGAACGAATTTCTACACCGTGCCCCAAGCCCAGGTCCGCGCCGCCACCGCTTCCACTGTCCACCAGGGCGCGCTCGAAAGCTCCAACGTCAACCCCGTCGGCTCCGTCGTCGCGCTCATCGACGCCCAGCGTGCCGCCGAATCGATGCGCCGCGCCCTGACCCTCTTCGACACCGAGTTGAACAAGACCGCCGCGCAGGACCTCCCGCGCGTGACCCTGTAGACCTTCTAAGGACCCTCTCATGATCCGAGCCCTGTACACCGCCGCCAGCGGCATGACCGCCCAGCAGATGAACCTGGACGCCATCGCCAACAACCTCGCGAACTCCTCGACCGCCGGCTTCCAGCAGCGCCGCGTGCAGTTTTCCGACCTGCTCTATCAGAGCCAGATTTCCCCCGGCGCGGCCGCCTCGCAGCAGACCACGGTCGCCAGCGGGCTCCAGGTCGGGCTCGGCGTGCGCCCCATTGCGACGGAGATCCTGCAGACCCAAGGAAATCTGTCGCAGACCGGCAACCAGCTCGACCTCGCCATCCAGGGCCACGGCTTCTTCCAGATCCTGCTGCCGAACGGCCAGACCGGCTACACCCGCTCCGGCTCGTTCCAGCTCGACGCGCAGGGCAACGTGGTGACCAACAACGGCGACCCGCTCCAGCCGGCCGTGACCATCCCCCCGGACGCGACCGCGATCACGGTAGGGGCGGACGGCACCGTCACCGTGACCCAGCCCGGCCAGACCCAGGCCCAGCAGGTCGGCCAGATCCAGCTCGCGCTCTTCGTCGACCCCGGCGGCCTCGACTCCGCGGGCAACAACATCTATCTCCAGACCACCGCCTCCGGCGATCCGATCATCGGCGCGCCCGGCGGCACCGAGGGTATCGGCTCCCTCCAGCAGGGCACGCTCGAGCAGGCCAACGTCAGCGTCGTCGACCAGTTCGTCCAGATGATCGTCGCCCAGCGCTCCTACGAGTCGAACTCCCGCGTCGTCAAGGCCGCCGACGAAATGCTGCAGCAGCTCAACCAGCTCTCGCAGTGAAGACCCGCCTCCACCACTCCTCAGGAGACACGCGATGCACCCCCTAGCCCTGGCCGGCCTGCGCGTCTTCCCCTCCGCGGCCCTTTCGACCGCGCCGCGGAACTACATCCACCTGGAGAACGCCACGCGCGCCGTCCTCGCCGCGCATCCCGAGCTCGCCGGGGCCTCCGTCGAGCTGCCCGCCGCCATACCCGCCCGGGATCCGAACCCCACCCTCCAGGCCGGCCCGATCGAGCGCTGGGGCACCGGCGAGCTCGCCCACGTTCGTCTGCATTGCGACTCCGACGCGGCCTGCCGGCCTTTCTACGTCACCGTTCATCTCAGCTCTACGGCCCAGGCCGCGATCCCGGCGAAGCCCCTTGCAGCCCTGCGCCCAGGTACACACGCTTCCATGCTCATCGACAGCGGACGCATTCACCTCCGTATCCCGGTCACCTGCCTCGGCAGCGGCGCGCCCGGCGCGCTGATCCGCGTCGCCGGACCGAAAAACATCCGCTTCTACCAAGCCACGGTCGTCGACGACACCACCGTTCGGGGAACGCTCTGATGCGCCGCCTCATCCTCGCCCTCGCGCTGGCGGCCGCGACGGCCCGCGCCGACGTGACCACCCTGCCCAAAAAGCTCCTGCCCAAGAAGCCGGACCCGGCCCAGCTGCGCGCCGATTACATCGACCGGCTCGAACAGGCGAATACCTCCGCGCCGTACACCGCCTCGACCGGCAGCCTGTGGTCGCCCTCGGCGACCCTCGCCGACCTTTCCTCCGACTACAAGGCGCACACGCTCAACGACACCGTCATCGTGCGCGTGTCGGTCCAAACCACCGCCGCCCAGAGCGGCAACGTCAACTCGCAGCGCCAGTTCAACACCACCTCCGGGATCTCCGGCATCGCGGGCGGCATCGCGACCCACGGCGTCAACCCTCTGCTGACCGCCCAGAGCGCCACCAACCTCAAGGGCCAGGGCCAAACCTCCTCGAACACGACCTTCGCCACCAGCCTCACCGGCCAGGTCATCGCGGTGCTGCCGAACGGCAATCTCGTCATCGAGGCCGAGCGGCAGATTTTCATGAACAACCAGCACGAGAACGTCGTCGTCCGCGGGGTCGCGCGCCCCGGCGACATCTCCCCCGCCAACATCGTCAACTCCGCCGCGCTCTCGAGCCTGGAGATCGAGGTCCGCGGCAAGGGGATCATCTCGGACTCGACCCGCTCGCCCAACCCGCTCACACGCGCCGTTCTCTGGCTCTTCGGACTGTGATCATGCTGAAATCCTCTCGTTTTCTCGCCATCCTTCTCCTGGTCTGCGCGGCCGTCGCGCAAGCCGCCCCGCCCACCCGCACGGTGCTTCTGCGCGACATCGCCGACATCGAGGGGGTGCGCGACAACCAGCTCGTCGGCTACGGCCTGATCACCGGCCTGCGCGGCACGGGCGACCGGCAGCAGACGTTTTTCACCGTCCAGACCCTCGCGAACGTCCTCCAGCGGATGGGCGTGCAGATCAACCCGGGGCAGGTGGTCGTCAAGAACGTCGCCGCGGTCTTCGTGACAGCGACCCTGCCCGCCTTTTCGAGCCCGGGCATGAAGATCGACATCACCGTCTCCTCCGTCGGCGATGCCAAGAGCCTGGAAGGCGGCGTGCTCCTGCTCACCCCCTTGCATGGCCCCGACGGCCGCGTCTACGCCGAGGCGCAGGGCCCGGTTCTGCTCGGCGGCTACACCGAGGGCGCGGCCGGCAACCTGCGCTCGGTCAACCTGCCCACCACAGCGCGCGTTCCGAACGGCGCGATCGTCGAGCGCGGCGCGGCCGTCGACCTGGCGCAGTTCCGCACGGTCTCGCTGATCCTGCGCAACGACGACTTCACGGCCGCGCGCGATGCAGCCGACGCCATCAATCAAAACATCGGCCGCTCCGTCGCCACCGCCGTCGACTCCCGGCGCATCCTGCTCGACGTCGCCGCCGCCGGCCAGCCTTCTGTTCCGCTGCTGATCTCCCGTGTGCAGAACCTGCCGATCTCGTTTCACGAACCCGCCCGCGTCGTGGTCAACGAGCGTACCGGCACCATCGTCTTCGGCGGCGAGGTCAAGCTGTCCCCCGTCTCGCTCCTGCACGGTTCGCTCACCATCGAGGTCGCCACGACCTACGCGGTCTCGCAGCCGGGCGCTTTCAGCAACGGCACGACGCAGGTCGTCCCGGAAACCACCCTGGCCGTCAAGGACCCGCCCGCGCAGTCCATCCGGCTCGACAACGGCGCGAACGTCGACGAGCTGATTCGCGGGCTCCATGCCATTGGTGCCACGTCGCACGACATCGTCGCCATTCTGCAGGCCATCAAGGCCGCAGGCGGCCTCCAGGCCGAGTTAGAGGTGATCTAGTCATGAACACGCAAGCCATCTCCACCCTTTCCGGCGATCTCAGTCTTCGCGAGGCACAGTGCAACAGCAGTTCCGGCGAGTCCGCGAAGATCCAGAAAGCCGGCCGGGACTTTGAGTCGATCCTGCTCGGCTCCTGGCTGCAGGGTGCCGAGGACAGCTTCGCCTCGGTTCCCGGTGCTTCAGGCGAGGAGGATGGCGGCAGCGAGCAGCTCAAAGGCATCGCCGTCCAGCAACTCGCCGTCTCCCTCGCCGGCTCCGGAGGCATCGGGCTGGGCAAAATGATCACGGAGCACCTGGCCGCCGCGCCTCCTTCAAAGATCCCTGCGGCTACGCGTGGGAGGCCCTGAGCGGCGGCTTTTCGCGGCCGGGTCGCCAAAATCTAAAAAATCGCAAAAAACTTTCGTCATGCCCTGAACAGAAATGGGAAAAGTGCCGATATGGGACTTGTTCCAACTGAAAGGAACCATGATGCCCATCGATCTCACAGGAGTCGCAGCCGCCACCGGCCTCGATGCAATCTCAGGGCCGGCCGCCAAACCCGCACCTCGCTCCGTTCCACAATCCGTTCCTCGGGACACCACGTCGATTTCTCCGCAGGCCCAGACCCTGTCCGTTCCCGCGCTCACCTCGCAGGCTCTCGCCTCCGCGAGCGCCCGGGCCACTCGGGTCGAAGCCCTGCACCTCGCCGTGGCCAACGCGGCGTACTCCATCGACCCATCGCTCGTCGCCGAGGCCATTCTCTCGTCGAGCGTTTAACCGATACCCAGCGTGCAGGCAAGTATGCGACCTTTTCTTCGCTCCATCCAACCCGAACCCGAAGAGCAGGCTTGCCTCGACGGTTTCCAAGCCCTGAGCGATCAACTGCGCCGCGCGATCCTTGCCATCGCCGCCGACGATTCCGTGTCGCTGGCCGAGGCCGTGGGCTCCCAAGCCGAGCGTGCGGCGAGTCTGCAAGCGGCTCTCGTGTGCTTCGAGCGGGCCGGCGCGCCTTCAAAAACGGCAAAAACACGCATGCTCCGTTCCGCCAAGGAACTCGCGGCCCTGAACGAGGAGTTCGCCGCACTCACCGCGCACTCGGCGGATTGGCTTCGCTGCATGGCCGCGCTCCATGGCCGAGCACAGACGGACAGGGAAGGGCAATCATGGCAGGCATGAAGAAGATTTCCGCAGGAGGCTTCCGATGGGCGGACTGAACACGGCGCTTTTCGTCGCTACCGGCGCGCTCGCGGCCAACGAGGCGGCGATCGAAACGGTGAACAACAATATCGCGAATGCCGCGACTCCCGGCTACAGCCGCGAGATCGTCAACCTATCGGCGAACGCCTCCATCGCGGCGGGCAACGCTCCCGTCGGCACGGGGGTGAACGTCGACAGCATCACGGGCGTTCGCGACCAGTTGCTCGACCTGCGCATTCAGCAGCAGAGTTCGGCGCAAGCCTCTGCCTCGGCGCAAAGCAACGTGCTCGCTTCCGTGGAAACGAACTTTTCTTCCGCGACGGGCAATGTGGGTACCAGCTTGTCGGCGTTCTTCGCTGACCTGTCAGCACTGTCCGCAAACCCGACCAGCGCGGCCGCTCGCCAGACCGCGATCAGCGGCGCGCAAACGCTGGTCGATCAGTTCCACGCGACTTCGGGCAGTCTCACTTCGGCCCAGTCCGGCCTCAACACGCAAATTTCGGGCGACGTGACCAAGATCGACGCCCTCGCTCGGCAGATCGCGTCGCTGAACAAGCAGATTGGGAGTGCCGACGGCGGCAACGGGCCGGCCGTGCTTCTGGATCAACGCACGGAAGCCGAGCGCCAATTGGCCACGCTCACGGATGTATCCGTCACGCGCACGCCCGAAGGCGACACCGTAACCACAGCCGGGGGCTCGACGCCGCTCGTGGTCGCGGACCGCAGCCTGCCTTTGTCCACCAAGTCCGGTGCGAACGGCTTGACGCAAGTCGTCGACTCGCTCGGAAACGACATAACGGCGAAGCTGGCGGGCGGCGATCTCGGCGGGGCCATCCAGGCGCGGGACGTCGCTATCCCGAATCTTTTAAATCAGCTCGACACTCTCGCCGGCAACTTCGCCGGGGCCATCAACGCCGCCCAATCCACCGGGTACGATCTTACCGGGAGCCCCGGAGGAGCACTTTTTTCGGGAGCCTCCGCGGCCACCCTTGCCCTCAGCACCACGGACGGATCCGCGATCGCCGCCAGCAGCACGAGTTCGGCGGGCGGCAACGGCAATATCGTCAACCTTACCTCTGTCCAGAACACCCCTTCCAGCTCCGGTGGTCTTTCCGCGACAGACGCCTATGCCGCTCTCGTGAATGCGGTGGGCAATGCTTCTTCCGCCGCCAAAACACAGGCCGACGCGCTGAACGGAAGTCTGAGCCAGCTCAAGACCCAGCAGAGCTCCGTTTCCGGGGTCTCCATCGACGAGGAATCCGCCAATCTCATCCGCTTCCAACAGGCGTACCAGGCCTCCGCGGAGGTGGTTTCCACGATTCGTTCTCTCTTCTCCTACACACTCGGAATTCTTTCCAGCGGAGGCTGACTGACATGCGCGTATCTTCCAATTTCGATTCCGGTATCCTTCTCGGCATCCAGCAAAGCGGGTCGGCGTACCAGACCGCGCTGCAGCAGGTGTCCACTGGCCAGCGCGTCAATCTGCCCGGCGACGATCCAACCGCATCCGCCCTCCTGGTGCGAACACTAGGGGAGAGCGACAGCGTCGACCAGTACACGAAAAACGCGGCCAGCGCGTTGGGCCAGGCGCAAACCGCTGACTCCGTGCTGACGTCCGTCGCCTCCCTGCTCACGCAAGCGGTCACCTTGGGAACGCAGGGTGCCAACGGCACGAACAGTGCCGCCAACCGCCAAACCCTTGCCGTGCAGATTGGGGGCATTCTGTCCAGCGTGGTGGCCGCGGCGAACACTAAATATCAAGGCAACCCCGTTTTCGCCGGCACGGCGCAAACCTCGGCCGCTTTCGTCCCGGATGGATCGGGCGGGTATACCTACCAGGGCGACTCCAGCGTGAACAGCGTCCAGGTGGGCGACAACACGCAAATCCAGGTCAACATTCCCGGCGATAAGCTGTTTACCGGAAGCGGCGGGAATGTTCTGGCCTCTCTCGGGCAGCTCGCCGCCGCTCTCCAAAGCGGTACCGCGACCGCCATTGGAGCCGCGACCGCGAATGTCAGCACCGCGTTGAACTATCTCACGGCGCAGCATACGATTTACGGCAGCTCCATCAACCAGATCACGGCGCAGGAATCGTTTCTTTCTCAGGAAAAAGTCACCCTGACCTCTCAGGCCAATAACCTAGTCGGCATCGATACCGCGACTGCCGCGGTCAATCTCACGCAGGCCGCAACGCACAACGCCGCGGTTCTGGCCGCCGCCGCGAAAGCGCTTCCGACCTCCCTTCTCGATTACCTGAAGTAGGGAATTGAGCAAACCCACGCCCCGGCGTACCCTTAAGCCATACGAGGGCAATTCATGGCTACGGCAGCAGAAGTACTCGCGATTCCCGATCTGCACGTCCCCGGCCGTTTCGGCGTCTACGGCGGCCGGTACGTGCCGGAAACCCTGATGGCGGCGCTCGAGGAGATCGAAGCCGCCTACGCCGAGGCGCAGGCGGACCCGGCGTTCTCCGCCGAGCTCGATCACCTTTTGGCCACCTATGCTGGACGCCCTACCCCGCTCTACTACGCCCGCCGCATGAGCGAGCAACTCGGGGGGGCTCGGATCTTTCTCAAGCGCGAAGACCTGCTCCACACCGGCGCGCATAAGATCAACAACTGCATCGGGCAGGGCCTGCTCGCCCGCCGCATGGGCAAGCGGCGCATCATCGCCGAAACCGGTGCAGGCCAGCACGGCGTGGCCACCGCCACCGTCTGCGCCCTGTTCGGCATGGACTGCGTCATCTACATGGGCGAGGAGGACATGCGCCGCCAGGAGCTCAACGTCTACCGCATGCGCCTGCTCGGTGCCGAGGTGCGCGGCGTGGCTTCCGGCCAGAAAACCCTCAAGGACGCCATCAACGAGGCTATGCGCGACTGGGTCACCAACGTCCGGAAGACGCACTACCTCCTCGGCAGCGTCCTGGGCGCGCACCCTTACCCGACCATGGTTCGCGACTTCCACCGGGTCATAGGCCGCGAAGCCCGCCGGCAGATGCTCGAAACGGAGGGCCGTCTGCCCGATGCGGTGATCGCTTGTGTGGGCGGCGGATCCAATGCAATCGGCGCATTTTACGAGTTTCTTCCCGACCAGAACGTTCGCCTGATCGGCGTAGAGGCGGGCGGACGCGGCTCCGGCCTCGGAGAGCATGCCGCCCGCTTCCTTTCGGGGGACGGGGGCGGGGTTCCTGGCGTTCTCCAGGGAACCTACTCCTACGTCCTCCAGAACGAAGCCGGCCAGGTCGTTCCGACTCACTCCGTTTCGGCCGGCCTCGACTACCCTTCAATCGGTCCCGAGCACGCCGCTCTCCATGACGCGGGCCGTGCCGAATACACGAGCTGCTCGGATGCGGACGCGCTCAAAGCCACCGTCGCGCTGTCCCGTACCGAGGGCATCATTCCCGCGCTCGAAAGCGCGCACGCTCTCGCGGAGGCCACGCGCATCGCCCCGCGCATGAGGCCCAGAGACATCCTCCTCGTAAACCTGTCGGGCCGCGGCGACAAGGACCTCGGCATTCTGACCCGCGAGCTCAAGCTCGAAGGAGCCTGAGCCGCATGCCCCTGCGCTTTTCCAATAAACCCGGCATCGTCGCTTACCTCACGATCGGTGACCCCGACCTCGCTACCAGCCGAGCGATCGCGCTGGCGGCTCTGGACGCCGGGGTGGATGTTCTCGAGCTCGGCGTTCCGTTTTCGGATCCTCTCGCGGACGGCCCGGTGATCCAGCGCGCAAGCGAGCGGGCGCTCGCTCGGGGCACGACTCTGGCGCAAGTGCTCGCGCTCGCGGCAGAGCTTCGCGAGGAGAAGCCGGAGGCCGGCCTGGTCATCTTTTCCTATCTCAACCCTGTGGTCCGGTACGGGATGGAGCGGTTCTGCGCCGATGCAGCCCAGGCGGGGATCGACGGCGTCCTGCTGACCGACATGATCGTCGAGGAAGCCGGCGAGTACCTGCGCCATGCCGCCGAGTACGGGCTGGCACCTATCTTTCTCGCGGCCCCGACCAGCCCGGACAGCCGGCTTCGCCGCATCGCCGAGGTCTCCCGTGGATTTATCTATGCGATCTCCCGCGTCGGCATCACGGGCGCGCAGGCGTCCATCAGCGCCGACGCCGCCGAGTTGGCCGGGCGCCTCAAACGCTTCACCCATCTGCCCATTGCCGTAGGTTTCGGCATTTCCCGGCCGGAGCACATCGAGGAAGTCGGACGATTTGCCGATGCTGCCGTAATCGGCTCCGTCCTGGTTTCAATCATCGAGGCCAGCAGCCGGGAGATTGCGCCGCGCGCGGTCGCGCGATTTATCGAGGGCCTGCGCCCCGCCCCGGCGCAGATCCTGGCAAGCCGCTAAGCCGGACCGCAGCGCCGGCCGGCTGTCCCGAATGCGCGGGCATCGGCTGTTTCTCACATCTACTCCATTCCGGGTCGCGCCACGGTCTAAACTGACTCGAACCAACCGTGTCCTGTCCGTCTCCCAGCGGGAATCGCAGACACACAGGAGCCATTCATGGACATCGCCCAATGGCGTCTCCGCATCGACGAACTCGACCGGCAACTGGTCGAGCTGATCTCCGAGCGCGCCCGTGCCGCCCAGGCGATCGGCCGCTTGAAGAAAACGTCGACACTGCCGGTCTACGAACCGAACCGTGAGGCCGTCATCTTCGCGAATGTTCGCGCAGCCAACAAAGGGCCGCTGCCGGATATCGAACTCACCCATATTTACGAGCGGCTCATCGACGTGATGCGCGCGCTGCAGGCCGACGAGCTCGCGAGCGAACTCGCCAAGGCTCCCGTAGGCCGCCAGACAGGAAAGGAAACCCAGTGATCGTCGCCATGCAGGAAACCGCCACCCCCGCCCAGATCGAGCACATCGTCGAGCGTCTGGTCGAGGACGGCTTCAAGGTTCACCGGACTACCGGGGCAACGCAGACCATCCTCGCCGGCGTCGGACGCCCCGATTCCTTCGACGTCGCCGAGTACCAGGTTCTGCCCGGGGTTTCCGACGCGTACCGCATTTCCTCGCCCTACAAGCTGGCCGGACGCAACTTCGCCCCCGAAGGCACCGTCGTCAATTTCCCCAACGGCGTCACGGTCGGCGGCCCGGAACTCGTCGTCATGGCCGGCCCGTGCGCGGTAGAGAGCCGCGCACAGATCTTCGCCTCGGCCACAATCGCGAAAGCTTCCGGCGCGCGCTTTCTCCGCGGCGGTGCCTACAAGCCGCGGTCTTCGCCGTATGCCTTCCAGGGAATGGGCCTCGACGGCCTGAAGCTGCTTCGGGAAGCTGGCGACACCACGGGCCTGCTCATCATCACGGAGGTCATGGAAATCGCGCAGATCGAACCGATGCTCGCCTATATCGACTGCTTCCAGGTCGGGGCGCGCAACATGCAGAACTTCAACCTTCTGCGTGAGCTCGGCCTGACGCGCAAACCCGTCCTGCTCAAGCGCGGCCCCGCGGCTACGGTCGAGGAACTCCTGCTGTCGAGCGAGTACATCCTTTCCGGCGGCAACTACGACGTCATGCTTTGCGAGCGCGGCATCAAGACCTTCGAGACGTACACCCGCAACACGATGGATGTGTCCGCGATTCCGGTCGTGCAAAAGCTTTCCCACCTCCCGATTCTCGGCGATCCGTCGCACGGCTGCGGCCGGCGCGATCTGGTGCCCGCGATGGCGCGCGCCGCCATCGCCGCCGGAGCGGACGGCCTCCTGATCGAGGTTCACCCCAACCCCGAGCGTGCCATCTCCGACGCCGCGCAGACTTTGTACCCGGAGCAGCTCGAAGCCTTGATGGACCAACTGCGCGCGATCGCCCCCGCCCTGGGGCGGACCCTCTCTCGCTGATATCTGCTCTATCGGCAGGTTGCACCGTTCCGTTCACGGTACCTCGGTAATGCCGCTTCTTCAAAAAGTGGCGTTGACGCATGCGCGTGAGGGCTATCGTAGGGTGCAGAGCCATGACGGAAGGACTTGCATGCACACGGAACTGAACAGGCGGGTGGTCGAGACTCTAGGCACCGGCATCCGCCGCATCGCGATTTTCGGCACCGGCCTCGTCGGCGCTTCGATCGGCCTCGCGTTGCGCAGCGCGGGCTTCGAGGGCGCGATTCTCGGATGGGACCCCGACCCCGCGGCCCTGGCGCAGGCACGCGCGCGAGGTGCCGTCGACCCCGCCCTAGCGGGTGAGGCGAACGAAGACCCTTTCGTGTGCGCGCTGGCCGCCGACGTGGTTGTCCTTTGCGGCCCGGTCCTGACTATTGCCGAGTGGCTCGAGCAGCTCGCTCCCGTCCTGGCCCCCTCGCAGCTGGTCACCGATGTCGGCAGCGTCAAGGGCTTTCTGATCGAGCGCGCCGCGCACCTGTTCAACGGGGAAAAGCAGGCTGCCTGGCTCCCCGGCCACCCCATGGCCGGCAAGGAGCACTCCGGGGCCGCCCATGCCGAGCCCGGCCTGTTCCAGGGTGCCGCATGGCTGTTCACCGGAACCTCCGATGCCGAGCCCACCAGTCTCCCGGATCACCCCTACACCGCCGAATGGCTGGGTTGGGTCGAGCGGTTCGGTGCCCGCCCGCTGACTTTGGCCCCGGACGAGCACGATCGCCTTTGCGCCTCGGCAAGCCACCTGCCGCAGTTTCTCGCTTCCGCGCTGGCTGCCATGTTCGAGGATCAGTTCCATGACGCGCCGCCGTTCCGGGCCATCGGCGGGCGCGCCCTTCGCGAGATGACGCGTCTGGGCGGGAGCCCTTACTCCATGTGGCGCGATATCGCGATCACCAACGAGCCTGCGATCGCGGCGGCCCTGCTCCGCCTCGAACAGGAGCTGGCCCACCTGCGCGAAAACCTGCGTACCCCGGGCCTCCGCGAGATATTCAGCTCCGCCAACCGTTTCCGCTCTACCCCGGAGGCTCCGGCCGCCTTGGAGGAGGAGGTGCACGCGGTCTGAGACAATAGCCATCTCCGATGGCCCACACCCGTTTCCTGCGCGCGCTGCCGAAAGCCGAGCTCCACCTGCACCTCGAAGGCACGGTTACGCCGGAGACCTTGGTCGAGCTCTCCCTTCGCCATGCGGACCCGCTCACTTTGGATCAGGCCCGGGCCCTCTACCACTACACGGACTTTTCCGGCTTTCTGCTCGCGTTCAAATCCGTCACTGCCCGGCTCCTGTCCGCGGAGGATTACCAGCTCGTCACTTTTCGCATGCTGGAGAAGCTGCACGCGCAGGGTGTGGT
>CAXUEU010000081.1:0-14767 GCA_964250195.1 uncultured Acidobacteriaceae bacterium | reverse complement strand
GGGCTGGGGCGGGCGGCTCGGGCAGTTCGGCGAACAGAGGGGCCTTCGTCTTCGCGCGCTTCTTCACCGGCGTCGGCTCGGCTTCCGCCGCCGGGAACTCCAGCTCCGGCTGGTCGGTCTTCGGCCCCTCGATCACCGGGTACACGATGTACGCCTGGCGCCCGCGCGCGACCTCCTTCCGAACGAAGCTCCACACCTCGTCCGCGCGTTCGTCGGTCACCTGCCGGGTCACGATCGGCGTGCGGCCCGGCGGCAGTTCGTTCAGCACGCTCACTTCCAGGTCGCCGTACAGCGTCAGAGCCAGCGTCCGGGGGATGGGCGTCGCGGTCATCGCCAGCAGGTCCGGCTCGGCCGCGCCCGGCTTCCGCATCAGGCGGAAGCGCTGCAGCACCCCGAACCGGTGCTGCTCGTCGACCACCACCAGCCCCAGCTTGGCGAACTCCACCTTATCCTCGATCAGCGCGTGCGTCCCGATCACCAGGTCCGCGTCGCCGTTTGCGATCCTCTGCCGGTTCCAGCGCTTCTGCGCCGGGTCGAGCGAGCCGGTCAGCAGAACTGTCCTGTAGGATCGGACGTTCTCTCCGCCGCGAGCGCCGGCCTCGCTCGCCCGCTCCAGCAGCTTGCGCGCCGACAGGTAGTGCTGGGTCGCCAGGATCTCCGTCGGTGCCATCAGCGCGGCCTGGTAGCCGTTTTCGATCGCGATCAGGATGGCCTCGACGGCGACGATCGTCTTGCCGGAGCCCACGTCGCCCTGCAACAGCCGCCGCATCGGGGTGGGCTTGCGCATGTCCGCCGCGATCTCCGCCAGCGAGCGCTTCTGCGCGGCCGTCGGCTTGAAGGGCAGAAGGTTGCGCAGGGCCCCGCGCACCCGCTCGTCGGTGGTGAAGGCGATGCCGGACTGCTCGCGCCGGCGGCGCCGCTTCAGCTCCAATCCCAGCTCCAGAAAAAACAGCTCCTCGAAAATCAGCCGCTGCTGCGCGGGCGCGCGCGCGCTTGTCAGCAGCGACATGGGCGTCCCCGCCGGAGGGAAGTGGACCTCGGGCAGCGCCCGCGCGCGCCCGGGCAGCCCCAGGCGCGCCAGCATACCCAGAGGCAAAGTTTCCGGCACGCGCTCGCCCAGCTCCGCGAGCACCCCGTGCAGCACCCGCCGCAGCCATTTGGTCCCCAGCCGCTGCCCGCCCAGCGTCTCGTACACCGGCGTGATCCGGCCCACCTCGACCAGGTCGGTATCGGCCTTCTCGGGCAGCACCTCCACCTGCGGCTGGATCATCTTGAAACCGATGCCCGAACGCGAGGCCTCCACCTTGCCGTAGGCCACCACCAGCTGCCCGGGCTTGAACTTGTCCTTGAGCCACGCGCCCCGGAACCACATGCACTTGAGCGTTTGCAGGTTTTGCCCCACGGTCAGCTCAAAGATCGGCATCTTCGCGGTCTGGAGCAGCACGCTGCCCCGCACCTCGCCGATGACCGAGGCCATCTCGCCCGCGCGCAGCTCCGAGAACAGGACAGGATGGAGCCGGTCCTCGTAGCGAAAGGGCAAACGGTGCAGGAGGTCCTCGACCGTGAGCACGCCCTTCGCCTTCAGCGACTCAGCGATGCGCGGACCCACCCCTTTGACAAACTGGAGCTCGGTTGCGAGGGAAAGCGAGAGCATCGCAAGCCTGATCGTACCTGAAGCTCAGGGGAAAGCAGCGAAGTCCCGGGGCAGGAGCAGGAAGTCCGTCTCACCCGGCTTGGCGGCTATGTCGCCGAACAGACTGGTCTGCGAGCGGGCCGGAGACCCAGCCTCGATGGAGCAGCGATGCCCCGGCCAAAGCTCGGCCAAAAGGGAAGCGGTGGTGTCGCGTGTGAAAGGGCGGCTGTCGGTACGGACCAGCACCGCGGCATCCTCCGCGAGCGCGCGCTTTGCAGCCGTAAACACCGCGCGCAGCATAGCCGTGTACGCTTCGCGATTGCCGTAGCGCTCCGCAGTGCCGTAGGCCGGCAGAGCACCCTCCCCGAGCATCCAGAGTCGAATCCAGTTGTCGACACGGTAGTGGGTGACCCCGCAATAAGGCGGGGATGTCAGCAGCAAGGAGAATCGCCGCGGCTGCCGTGAAAGGAACGTACGCGCATCGCCGAGGCAAATCTCGGCAGGGGCACCCTCGGGTATGCCGAAGCGGTAGCGCCAAGTCGCCCGGGCCAAAAAGTAGCGGACCGGATCGAGCGCGGGCGGCAGCAGCCCGCGTTGGCGCCACCAGCGGACGGCGTAGCCGGGAGCCATGCTCTTGCTCTGCCGCATCTGGTTGCTCACGGCATTGCCGGTCTTGCCGTGTAGATGGGTCAGCAGCAGCGCCATGAGGGTACGGTCCGTTCGGCTCTCCCGCCAATCCAAAATGCGCCTGGCGGCGCGCAGGAAGCCGCGCACGCCCGGTGCCCAGGCCAGATCCTGAAACTCGTTTTCCGCTTCGGAATCTGCCGGAGTCGCTGCATTCGCGACATCTCTTATTCGTTCCGCGATGCGGGTCGGCTCCGGTTCCGGGTCGGCTTTGGTCTGCGAGAACACGTACGCGACGGCGTTCACGTCGCTGCCGAAGGAAGGCCGTCCCGTTACGCGCGCCGCGAACGGAACGGTCCCGCGCCCGCAAAACGGGTCCAGCACCGCGCCGCCCGGAGGACACCAGCGCTCGACCGCCTCCCGCACGAAGGCGACGGGGAACATGGCGTAGTAGGGGCCGAGCGTCGACCAGCGGCCCTCGGCGGTGGACTGCGGCCAAGCGCGCCTGCTGCCGCTCACTGCGACGTCCCGAACAGGCTGCGGATCATGTCCGTTCCTTGCCGCAGCGGAATAGCCGCGTGGGCGTGCGCGCGCACCAGCGGGGCGAAGCCGTCGCGGTACAAATACGTCGCCAGGTCGTCGAGCACGTTGAGCATATCGCCGAGACGGGGATAGCACCTCGCGTCGGCGCGACCGAAATCTCGGGCGGCAGCGTTGGTCATCGCCGGGGTCAGCACGGCGTGCTCACCTGCGCGGGTTTTATACAGCAGGATGCGGCCGAAATAGGTATCCGCGCCGTGCGGTTTGCTCCCCGGCGGGCGCAGGGTGATGTTCCGGTTGATGTACTCCGCATCGAGCGCGAGCACCGTGCCGCGCTCCCAACGGCTGCGCGGGCCTCCTTCGAGAGAAAAGTCGAGGTTTTCGAAATGCTCTGCAAACGCGCCGTGCTTCATCAAGCCGAACACCGCAAGCTCGAAGCCGTGCGCCCGGCACAGCTCCGCGATGCGCTCCAGTTCGCGCCGAACATACGGGGTGAGCCAGGCCGGGTGCCCAAAGAGCGCCAGCGGACCGTCGAGCAGGAACACGTTCTCCCGCAGGTAGCGGAAACCCTCCGGGGAGCGCGCGAAGAAGCGCAGAACGTTGAGCAGCGATACTACTTCCAGGGCCTGCCGCACTTCGCCGTGCGCTTCCATATTGGAAGAAACTTCGCTGAAGCGCTCCGCGAACCGGAAAGCATCGGTCTCGTACAGCGCGGCTTTTCGCGCGCAGGGGCAGGTGTACGCGCCCGTGCCGGGCTCCAGGCGATTCTCGCAGTCCTCCAGGGGGCAGGCCGGTTTTTGCTCCGGCGCGTGCGGGCCGCCGACGATGCCCCGCACGGTCTCGAGCAGCGTCTCGTGGCCGCTGTCCAGGCGGCCGCCGAACGCGTCGAAGGCGCACTCGCGAAAGTAGCGCCTGGGCGTATCTCCTGCCACGCCCGGCCGGTCGACGTTGGCCCCGGGCAGCAGGTGATCGAAGGGGAAGGCGTCCTCCATGTCGTAGAAGACCCGAGGGCTCGGGATCTCGTCCGGAAGCAGGCCAAACAGCTGTTCGAGGTCGATGCCGATCACCGCAACCTTCATCAGGGTGAGCTCCGCCATCGGGAATCCGTTGCGGACAGAAACACTGAGCTGCGAGCCGTCGATGGCGATGACGCGCCTGGGTCGGAACGTAGTACGCTCGACCTGAAGTGCGGCCGGGGTAAGCGGAGCGTGCACTTCGCTGGGGCGTATGCGGCCCTTGAAGTCCAGGAACGCCGGGCTCTGCTCGAGCGAGCGCAATGCTTCGCCGGTGGCGAACTCACCTTCAAACGGCACGGGGTGCCCCCTCGAAGCGGGCGATCTGCACGGGAACGGTGTACGGATTGGACAAGGTGCGCATGCGCAGAAAACCCGGTTCCGGCACAGTCAGAATCTGCTGCGCGAAGTCTTCGAAATCGTAGTACTTTTTCAGCTCGCGCAGCTCGTCGGCATTGTTCAAGTGGGCGACGAACCAGTTATCCGTATTTTTGAGGATATTGGCCTGGATGGAGCTCGGCTCCTGGGTGGCGTAAACCAAACCGATGCGGAACTTCGAGCCTTCCTTGGCGACGCGGGACCAGATTTTTGTAAGGTCGTCGGACTTGGCCGGGAGCAGGTTGTGGGCTTCCTCGACGTAGACCATGACTGAATGCGGTGGAAGGATGCCGCCTCGGCCGTCCGGCTTTGCTTCGATGAAGTTCGCAAGTTGGGAGTTGAACACGCGCCACATCAAGCGCTCCGCCGCCGACTTGTTCAGTTCCGGATCGCCCGTGGATTGATCCACGATCACCATGCGTCCGGCTTGTAAATCTCCAACGATGTCATCGGCGTAATCGGTTGTGCTGGACGGGTGGTGATAGGCCTTGAGCTGCGATACGAGCTTCATGCCTCCCGGCTGGGCGAGGAAATTCAACGCGGTAAGCAGAGGGGTATCATGCCAGTCGCGGCCGTCCGTGCTCTTCGCAGCGTATTTTTTATTGAATGCTGTGTATTCAGGTTCTTCCTCCTTGATTGCCTGCCAGAGATGCTTCCAGGCCTCCCGAGCGCTGGTCCAGGACACAGGTGTTTTCTGTGCGAATGTCGCGGCTGCGGAGGCGCGCTTGTCGGACTGAGACAGCGCCTGGCGCAGCTCCTCATTTGTAAGTGCTGTGAGCCGAGCCTGCCCCAGCGCAGACGGCGGACCCAGATGCTCCGACAGGATCGCGCGATAAACGGCAACCAAGCGCTTGTAGCGGGTTTGGCCGCCGCTGTCCCAGTCTTCCGGCAGGTCGAGCCGGAGGGAGCGAAATGCCGTCATATATTGAGCGTTTTGACCGGCAAGAAGCCCGTCCAGGATTTCTTTGCCTTGCACTAAGCCTGCAAGCGCTTGCGCGACTTGCTCGCCGTTCTTCCAGTCTTCAGGCTCGTTCCCGAAGAAGTTCAGCTTGATGATCTGCCGTCCGGGATCGTTCGGGTGCGGCGTCAACCCATAGGTTCGCACATCGTCCTGCTTCGCACCGGGCATCTTCCCGGCGATCCCGCGCAGCGAGCCCCGATCTTGCGCGTTGTCGTTCGCATACTCCCCGTTCGGGTCCAAAATCAGCTGGCCGACCCGCAGCGCACCCTCATACTGCCGCAGCCCGAAAACGGATGCGGCGATAATTTTGGTGGTGTTCGACTTGCCCGTCCGGCTCATGCCGAACAGCGCCGTGCGCCGCGCCAGCAGGTCCGCCGGATCCATCTGGACTTGCGTGCGGGCGGTGTCGTCCCCCGGTCGTTCGCTGGCGGCGTAGCGCGTTCGACCTATCTGGATGCGGTGGCCGCCGCCCGGCTTCGGCTCGCTCTGCGGGGCCGTGTAGTTCACGATCAGGGCCAGGAGCGCCGGGTCGGGTTTGTACACCTTCATGCCCCGTCCGGAGTAGAAATTAGCCAGGTCCGGCCCGAAACATATTTCCCATCTGCCCGCGACAGGCTTGAGCAGGAAGGTGCCAAGCACGCGGCAGCGCAGCCCGGCAAAGCGCAGCAGGTTGAGCGTGAACTGGTCGGTGGTGGTCCGATCGTCCCAGTGCTCCGTTCGGTCGGCGGCACGCCGGGCCGCCTCGAAGCGGTCCCGGTCCGTGTCGGTCTGGTTGGGCAGCGCCGACGGGCCAAGCACGCGCAGCAGGATCAGCGAGGTATCCTCCTCGTCCGGCAGGGGCGAAGAGCCGGGATCCAGGCGCGTGGCGGCCAGGAAGCAGCCGAGCGGCAGGCCGCCCACGTCCCGGCGCATTTTGTCGTGCACCACGATGGTCGCTTCGTTGTAATCGAGCTTGAGCAGATCGCCGACCTGGCGCTCGCGCTTGAGGTGGGCTGCGAGTTTTTTCCCTGCCGCTTTGCCGTCCTCGTCGTTGAAATCACTTTGCAGGCGCGAAAGGAAATGGGGCAATGGCTGCTTCTCCGGGGAAAGAGCGATGGAAAGATCATAGCCGCTGCTTCTGCTCGAACCCATCGACACTCGATAGAGTGTGTTTGTGCAGACTCGAGACGCGGTTCGGGTGACAAACCCTTCTCTTCGGCAACGCGTCCTGCTGGCCTTGATCCCGCGCTTGGCTGCAGGCCTCATCGCGCTGGTCGGCCGCACGCTGCGGTTCGTCGTCCTCGCGGAGGAAGGTGCCGCGCCCGCGCCGCTGCCCGCGCGGGGGATCTACTGCTTCTGGCACCAGGGGACGTTCCCGGCGGGGTGGTACTTTCGCGGGTACGATGCCTGCATCCTCATCAGCCGGTCGTCAGACGGCGAGCTGATCGCGCGGACTCTAGGATTTTTGGGCTTCCGAAGTGTCCGCGGGTCGAGTTCGCGCGGAGCGGTCGGCGGGCTGCTGGCGCTGCGGGCGGAGGTAGAGCGGGGCGGCCTCGCCATCTTTACCGCGGACGGGCCGCGCGGGCCGGCGTTCCGGTCTAAATTGGGGCCAGTCAAGCTGGCTCAGGCCACCGGGCGGGAGATCGGCTGCTTCCATCTCGAGCCGGAGCGGGCTTGGACGCTGCGGTCGTGGGACCGCTTCCTGATACCGAAACCCTTCTCGCGCGTGGCGGTCTCCTGGTCGCGGAGCGTGCCCGCGCCGCCGCCCGGTGCCGGGTCCGCGGAACTGGAACGAATCCGAAGTAACGTAGACGCCGCATTGGAGCGTGCGCGCGCGCAGGCATTGCGGTATTTTGAAACCGGAACCGTATGAGCCAGGGAATGTGGGACCTGAAAAAGCTGATGTTTTTGGTGCAGGGCAGCCTCTGCTTTTACTGCTGGAAGCCCATGACGCAGGAAAAAGAGCACCTGAAAGCCAATCACTACGCGACCAAGGACCACCTTGTGCCGGTAAGCGCGGGCGGCGCGGCGGACTGGACCAATACCATCCTGGCCTGCCTGGCCTGCAACCGCGTCAAGTCGAACCGCATGCCGACCGAGGCCGAGGTCGCCCGGCACGGGCACCTGTACGCGCTGTTCAACGAGCGGGTGGAGATGCGCCGGGAGGAGATCGCGGCGAAGGAAGCCGCAAAGGCGAAAGCGCGGGCACCCGCACGCGAAGAGGCGGGCGGCACTGACCCCATCTCGGGGAACACACCGGAACCGGCAGCCTCCCGGTTTGAGGAATTCGCACCGATAATCCCGCCGCCAGCCATGCAGCCGGGGGAAGCGGCCACCGTGCCGGATGCCTGAGCGCCCGGAGTTGGTCAGCGACTACGATTTCGCGCTGCCGGAGGAGTTGATCGCGCAGGAGCCGCCGGCCAAGCGCTCCGGGGCGCGCATGCTCACGCTCGACCGGGCAGCGGGGGCGGTCGTTGACCGGCGTTTTACCGACCTGCCCACGCTGCTCAACGCGGGCGACCTGCTGGTGCTCAACGACAGCCGTGTGCTCCCGGCGCGTCTGTTTGCCCGCCGGGCGGGCGCGCGCACGCAGCCGGGGCAGGACCCGGCAAGGGTCGAGGTTCTGCTCATCGAAGAGGCTGCGCCGGACGAGTGGCGCTGTCTGGTCCGGCCCGGGCGCAAGGTGCTCGCGGGGGAGCGGCTCGTGTTCCCGCATAGGGGCGCGCCGATGCTCCAGGCCGAAGTCACCGCGCACCGCGAGTTCGGTGAGCGGACGATCCGGTTCGCGCCCTCCCCGGACTTTTACGGCGCGCTTGACGCTCTCGGCCAGATGCCGCTGCCGCCCTATATTCACCGGGAGCACAGCGTAAGCACCCCGGAGGACCGGGCCCGTTACCAGACCGTGTACGCGGCGGAGCGAGGGTCGGTGGCCGCCCCGACCGCCGGGCTGCACTTCACGCCGGAGGTGCTCCAAGCCTTGCGGGCAAGAGGCGTCGAGATCGCGTACGTCACCCTGCACGTTGGGTTGGGGACGTTTCAGCCGGTGCGCGTCGAGCGGGTCGACGAGATTCAGCTGCACCGGGAGCGCTACACCTTGCCTCTCGCCACCGCGGAAGCGGCGAACCGCGCGCTCGCCGAAGGCCGACGGGTCATCGCCGCCGGAACCACCACCGTGCGCACCCTCGAACACTGCGCTCTCTCCGGAAAGCTCGAACCCCACTCAGGCTCGACGGACATCTTCATCTCGCCCGGTTTCCCGTTCCGGGTCGTCGGCGGCCTGCTGACCAACTTCCACCTGCCGCGGAGCTCCCTGTTGATGCTGGTCTCCGCTTTTGCCGGCTACAGCCCGGTAATGCGGGCCTACGCGCACGCCGTCCGCGCGCGCTACCGCTTTTTCTCCTACGGCGACTGCATGCTCCTTACGTAAACTTGCTTCGTGAGCCAGCCAGCCGCCAAGTCGCCCGTGTTCCTCCTCGACACCATGTCGTTCATCTTCCGCGCCTACCACGTCATGCAGCGGCAGCGGCCCATGTCGACGCGCACCGGCGTGCCCACGGCGGCTGTGTACGTTTTCGTCAACATGATCAACAAACTCCGGCGGGATTTCGCGCCGGAATACTTCGCGGCCGTCTTCGACACCAGCTCCCCGGTCTTCCGCGACGAGCGCGCGAGCACCATGAAAACCGTCCGCAAGTGGAACATCAAAACGCAGCAGTTCGATGAGGTGGACTATGGCGGGTACAAGGCCAACCGCGAGGCCATGCCGCCCGATCTGGCCCAGCAGCTGCCCTTCATCCGGCGCGCGCTGGAGGCGTTCCGGATCCCGATCGTCCAGTACGACGGCTTCGAGGCGGACGATGTGATCGGGACCCTCGGCGCGAAGGCGGCGGCGGAGGACATTCCGGTGTTTATCGTGTCGAGCGACAAGGACATGATGCAGCTTGTGAACGAGCACGTGAAGGTCCTGAATCCGATGAAGGAAAACCTGATCGTGGACCGCGCCAAGGTTGAGGAGCTGCTCGGCGTCGCGCCCGAGCGGGTCATCGATGTGATGGCGCTCCGGGGTGACTCGATCGATAACATCCCCGGCGCGCCGGGGATCGGCGACAAGGGCTCGGTCGAGCTGATCCGGCAGTTTGGGACGGTAGAGGCGGCGCTGGACCGGGCGGACGAGGTCAAGGGCAAACGCCAGCGCGAGTCGCTCCAGAACAACCGCGACGCCGTGCTGCTCTCGAAGGAGCTGGTGACCATTCACACGGAGGTGCCGGTCGACCTGGAGCTGGACCGCATGCGGACCACCGAGCCGGACCTCGAAGCCTGCCGGGCGCTGTTCTCCGAGCTCGAGTTCACGACGCTGCTCAAGGAGCTCGCGCCGGAAGCGCCCGCGACGCCGGTCGAGTACATGCTCGAACCCACGCCGGAGCAGGTTTCCGCGTTTCTTCAAGAAGCGAAAATGGGCTTCGCGTTCGCGGTCGAGGAGTCAGAACAGACCGAGCTTGCCGAGCAGGTGAGCGAGGGCGAGGTCGAGGCCCGCGAGCCGGCGCTGCAGATCAGTCAGACCATGCTGCTGGACTTTTCCGCGGCCGCCGAGCCCGCGGCCCCGAAACCGGCGAAGGCGTACAAACTCGGGGTCGCGGCCTCCGATGCGCTGGCTCTGCGGATCGATGCCGCGAGTCTTCGCGAACTTCTCGAAGATGAAAGCGTCCCCAAGCAGGTCCACGACGTGAAAGCGGCCCTGCGCGGCCTGGCCGGCCAAGGCATCGCCCTCTGCGGCGCGGGCGAGGACCTGATGCTGCTTTCCTATCTGGTCAACCCCACCCACACCACGCACAGGCTGGCCGACGTCGCCGCCCGGTTCTCCAACCGGCCGCTCCAGGCCCGGGGCGAGCAGGCCCTGCCCGAGGCGGCCCATGCCATCCGCACGCTTGCGCCCCGTTTGCGCGGCGACGTAGAAGCGGCCGATCTGCGGCAGGTGTACGAGACCATCGACCGCCCGCTGGTGCCCGTGCTGCTGCGCATGGAGCAGGCGGGCGCGCGCGTCGACCTCGGCGCGCTGCGCGAGCTGGACGCCAAGCTCACGAGCGAGATGCACCGGGTAGGCGAGGAAATCTACGCGGCCTCCGGCCACCGGTTCAACATTAACTCCCCCAAGCAGCTAGGCGATGTGCTGTTCAACAAGATGGACCTGCCCAAGCCGCTCAAGTACGGCAAGGGCAAGGTGGTTTCGACCGCGCAGGACGTGCTCGAAGAGCTCGCCGAGGTGAACGCGGTGCCGCGCATGGTGCTCGAGTACCGGCACCTGGCCAAGCTCAAATCGAACTACGTGGACCAACTGCCCGTGCTCGCCGACGCGGACGGCCGCGTCCACACCACCTTCAACCAGGTCGGCACGGCTACCGGGCGGCTCTCGTCCACCAACCCGAACCTGCAGAACATCCCGATCAAAACCGAGCTGGGCCGCGAAATCCGCGCCGCGTTCATCGCCGCGCCGGGGCGCGTGCTGCTTTCGGCGGACTACTCGCAGATCGAGCTGCGGCTGATGGCGCACTTTTCGCAGGACCCGCTGCTCGTGCATGCCTACAAAACCGGGCTCGACATCCACACGCTCACCGCGAGCGAGGTGTTCGGCGTACCCGCGGACCGGATCGACAAGACCACCCGCAACCGGGCCAAGGCGGTCAACTTCGGGATCGTCTACGGCATTTCGCCGTTCGGCCTGGCGGCCAACCTCGGCATCGACCAGAAGGAAGCCCGGCTATACATCGACAGGTACTTTGAGCGGTATGCCGGGGTGCGCGCGTTTATCGACCGCACGCTCGAGGAGACCCGCGCGACCCAAAAGGTGCGGACGCTGTTCGGGCGCTCGCGGCCCATCCCGGACATCGGGAGCCGCAACGCGAACCTGCGCGGCTTCGCCGAGCGTACCGCCGTGAACACGCCTTTGCAGGGCACCGCCGCGGACCTGATCAAGATCGCGATGATCCGCATCGACCGGCGGCTGTCTTCCGAAGGGCTCAAGGCACAGATGACCTTGCAGGTGCATGACGAGCTCCTGTTCGACGTGCCGGAGGACGAAGCGGAGCGGGTGAGGGCCCTGGTGAAAGAAGAGATGGAAAGCGTGATCGAGCTGAGCGTGCCGATCGTGGCCGACGCGGAGCTGGGGGGGAACTGGCGGGATTTGTAGACGGGTATAGACTGACCCCACCGAAGGAGAAGCGTGCGATGGGAACCACGGTCCGGATTTCGCTGGAAGAGTACATGAACACCAGCTACCGGCCTGATGTGGAGTTTATCGACGGAGAGCTAAGGGAGAAGCCGTTGGGCAAGATTCCGCACGGGCGCGTTCAGAGTCTGCTTGGGGTGTGGTTTTGGCTGCACCGAGAGGAGTGGCGCATTTACACCGGTTCCGAAATTCGAACGCAAACGAGTGCGAGCCGGGTACGTTTGCCGGATGTCGTGGTTTTCAGTGCGGATGTTCACGAGCGGGGTGCGCTGACTACGCCGCCTTTGGTTGCGGTGGAAGTTCTCTCGCCGACCGACACACCCAAGGAACTGGCAGAACGTGCAATCGACCTTGAACGCATGGGCACGGAAACGATCTGGTTGATCGACGAGAATGCTCGCACGATCTCACTTTGGCGCGAAAACTCTTGGCATCGGCAAGAGAGCACACATGTCCAAGCTGTGCGTTCCTCGATCTACCTGAACATGGACTGGCTCTGGCAACAGATGGACGAGGAGTACTGAGACTTACCCCCCCAGCTCCGCCCGGATCGCCCCGGCGATCCGCTCCGCGTGTGCCCGCATCATCTCTTCCGACTCCGCCTCGATCATCACCCGCGCCAGGGCCTCCGTGCCTGAGTAGCGAATGACCACGCGGCCCGTCCCGTCCAGCGCCTGCTCCGCCTCGCGGATCGCGCCGGCGACGGACGGGATCGCCTCCAGGGGCTTCTTCTCGCGGACACGCACGTTCACGATCACCTGCGGGTAGGTCTTCAGATCGAGGAGCAAATCCATAAGTGACGATCCGCTGCGCCGCACGATGTCGAGCATCACCAGCGCCGTGAGCAGGCCGTCGCCGGTGGTGTGCAGGTGCGGGAACAGGATGTGCCCCGACTGCTCGCCGCCCAGCGCGGCGCCTTCCGCCTGCATCCTCTCCAGCACGTATTTGTCGCCCACCGGCGCTCGGAGCATGCGGATGCCGTCGCGGGCCAGAGCCGCTTCGAGGCCCATGTTCGACATCGTGGTCGCGACGACGACATCCTTGCTGAGGAGTCCGGCGGATTTGAGAAAGCGCCCGGCGAGCAGCAGCACCGCATCGCCGTTCACCACGCGCCCATCGGCGTCGGCGAACAGCGCCCGGTCCGCGTCACCGTCGAGCGTGATGCCGAGCGAGGCCTCACGGGCCCGCGTCTCCCGCGCCACCACCTCCGGGTGCAGCGCCCCGCAGCCCTCGTTGATGTTGCGCCCGTCCGGGGCGGCATGGGTCAGATCCACCCGCCCGCCCAGCGCGGCGAACAGCTCCGGCGCGATGGCGGAAGCGGCCCCGTTCGCGCAGTCGAGCACGATGTGCATGCCGTCCAGCCGCAGCCGCGGCACGGCCGCGCGCAGAAACGATTCGTAGTCGTGCCGGTACACCGGGTCCGCCGGGGGCAGCTCTCGTTCCGCGCCCGGCGAGCCGCCCAGCCGCGCAAAAATCTCCCCTTCGATCGCGAGCTCGTCCGCGTCGGGCAGCTTGTAGCCGTCGCCGCCGAAGATCTTGATCCCGTTGTCGGCCCAGGGATTGTGCGATGCGGAGATGACGATGCCGGCCGCGAAGCCGAACTTGCGCGCCAGATATGCGACGGCGGGCGTGGTGAGCACGCCGGCGTTGGCGAGCGCGGCCCCGCCCGCATGGAGCCCGGCGTGGAGCGCGCGGGCGATCCACGGGCCGCTTTCGCGTGTGTCCATGCCGAGCAGGACTCGGGGGACAGGGTGCTTGCCCTTGAGCGTGTGCGCGAGCGCCTCGCCCGCCGCATAAATAGTCGCGCCGTCGAGCGGGAACTCCCCGGCGACCGCGCGGATTCCGTCCGTTCCGAAAAGCTTTCTCATGCACCCTCTTCTGTCTTAGCTATGACAGCCGCGAGCGCGCCTTCCGCGAGTCGAATGTCGATGGTTTCCCCTGCCCGCGCGTCCGCAGGACGCCGCAGCAGCGCGCCGCCCGCGCCGTAGACCAGTGCATAGCCCCGGCCCAGCACGCCCAGCGGCGACAAGGCCCCGAGCGCGCGCGCGGCCGTTTCCACCCCGTGCCGGGCGCGGCGGAAACGGGCTTCCTCGGCGCGGCGGAGACGGGCTTCGAACTCGGCGACCCGCGTCCGCAAGCGCCTGACCGGCTCCGCTGCGTCCATGCGCCGCAGCGCGCTCGCGGGGCGTTCGTGGCTTTGTTTGGCTGCGGAAATTCGCTGCGCAACGGCTCGTTGGAGACGGATTTCCAGAGTCCCGAAGCGCTCCCGCATGAGCCCGACCCGCTGCGTCGCGTCCCGGCGGAGGAGCGCCGCATGCAGGGTCCGCAAGCGGTCCGAGGCGGAACGCAGGCGGCCGCTCCCGGCTTTTTCCAGGCGAAAGCGCAGCTCGTCGAGCCTTTGCTCGCGCCGGCCCAGGCTGCCGTGTACCCGGGCGAACGCAGCCTCGGCTCCGAGCGCGGCGAACCGGTGCCGGGCCGTCGCCAGGGCCATGCGGGCAGCCCGCCGCAGGCGCGCGGCGAGCGCCTCCACGTGCTCGTCGATACGGTGCTGGGCGGCCGTGATGAGCTCGGCCGCGGCCGACGGGGTGGGCGCGCGCAGGTCCGCGACGAAGTCGGCGATGGTGAAGTCCGTCTCGTGCCCGACCGCCGAGACCACGGGCAAAGTGGAGGCGGCGATGGCCCGCGCGACCGCTTCGCTGTTGAAGCCGGCCAGGTCCTCGAGCGAGCCGCCCCCGCGCGCGACCACGATCACATCGACGTTGCGCGCTTGATTGAAGTATGCAATGCCCGCCGCGATCTCCTCCGCCGCGCCCGGGCCCTGCACCGCCGACGGGTACAGCAGCACGTGGAGCGCGGCGTGGCGGCGCCCGGCCACGTTGAGGAAGTCGCGGATCACCGCGCCTGCGGGCGAGGTGACCATGCCCACGCAGCGCGGGAAGGCGGGCAGGGGCCGCTTGCGGTCCATCGCGAACAGCCCCTCGGCTTCCAGCCTGCGTTTGAGCTGCTCGAAAGCCACCTGGAGCGAACCGGCCCCGACCGGCTCCAGCGCGTCGGCGACAAGCTGGATCTGCCCGCGCAGCTCATAGAGGGAGAATCGCCCGTTGAGCAGGACTTCCAGACCGTCTTCGGGTGTGAACTTCAGCCGCCGGGCGTCCTTCGCGAACATGACCGCGGCCAGCGCCGCATTGTCGTCCTTGAGGGTGAAGTAGAGATGGCCGGAGGGGGCCGCGCGCATGTTCGAAATCTCCCCGCGCACCCACACGTTCGCGTATGCCTCTTCCATGTGCAGGCGCAGGTGGGTGGCCAGCTCCACGACGCGAAACACCTTGCGGGTGAGCGGCTCGGGCTCTTCTTCCTCTCGCGCGGGCGGCTCCGGCGCGGGCGCGAGCGGCATGGCGCGGCGCGCCCAGCCGGGC
>CAXUEU010000080.1:0-15039 GCA_964250195.1 uncultured Acidobacteriaceae bacterium | reverse complement strand
AAACGAACCGGCGGCGAAAAGAGTCAAAGCGAAAAGACGGGCGGCGATTTTCATTCTGGCATCTCCAGGAATGATTCTTGTTGGATTTAACAGATGCGCTGTTCGAGCCGAACGTGCACACCTGCCGAAACCAAAACTAGCCGTCTACGAGTGTATCGGCAAGAACAATCCGCAGCGTTAGCCATATTTTCCCAAATTGGCCTTACCGCCGTACACCCTCCGGTACTGTTACCGCGGCTGCGTCCGCCCTCTAAACCGCGCAAAACACAGTCGTAAACTGACTTAGACGGGGGTTCAAGCCCCGGCTGTCCGCATCCGCATCAGGGCCGGACGCTCCCGGGTACTGTCCCGTATCGGAGCTCCATTGTCGCTGAACGATCGCACGCTTCCTCCGCCGCCCCCTTCCGTCCCGGTCCCCACCTACACGAGCGAGAACATCAAGGTGCTCGAGGGGCTGGAGGCGGTGCGCCTCCGTCCGGCCATGTACATCGGCTCGACCGGCGAGCAGGGGTTGCACCATCTGGTCTACGAGGTAGTGGACAACTCGGTGGACGAAGCGCTGGCCGGGTACGCCAAGGCGGTGGACGTGACGATCCACGTCGACAACTCGGTGACGGTGGTCGACGACGGGCGCGGCATTCCTGTCGACATGAAGACGCTGGACAACGGGGAGCGGATGCCCGCAGTGCAGGTCGTGCTGACCAAGCTGCACGCGGGCGGCAAGTTCGATGCTTCCACGTATAAAGTCTCGGGCGGGCTCCATGGCGTCGGCGTGTCCTGCGTCAACGCGCTCTCGGAAGCCTTCGACGTCGAGATCTGGCGCGACGGGCACACCTGGGAGCAGGATTACTCGAAGGGCGCACCGATATCCCTGCTGCGCCAGGCGGGCACTTCGAAGCGCCGCGGCACCAAGGTCCACTTTCTGCCGGACCGGTCGATCTTCACGGCGACCGAGTACAACTACGACACGCTGGCCCAGCGGCTGCGCGAGCTCGCCTTCCTGAACAAGGGCCTGACCATCACACTGACCGACGAGCGCACGCTCGACCCGAAGACGGGCGAGGCGAAGCGGGCCGAGTTCAAGTACGCGGGCGGCATCGCCGAGTTCATTCGGCACATCAACAAAGGCAAGGCCGTCCTGCACGAGCAGCCGATCATGATGGAAGCGCTGCGCGACGGCGTCGACATGGAGATCGCGCTCCAGTACAACGATGCCTACTCGGAGACGGTGTTCACCTTCGCCAACAACATCAACACGGTGGATGGCGGCTCGCACCTGTCCGGATTCCGGACGGGGCTGACGCGGACCATCAACGCGGCCGGCCAGTCGCTGGGGCTGTTCAAGGACATGAAGGAGAACCTTTCGGGCGACGATGTCCGCGAGGGGCTGGTCGCGGTGATCTCGGTGAAGCTGCCGCAGCCGCAGTTTGAAGGCCAGACCAAGGGCAAGTTGAACTCCGACATTGCCGGGACCGTGCAGGCGCTGGTGAACGAGAAGCTGGCGATGTTCCTGGAGCAGAACCCGCCGATCGCCAAGCGGATCATCAACAAGGCGATCGACGCTTCTCGTGCGCGGGAAGCGGCCAGAAAAGCCCGCGACCTGACCCGGCGCAAGGGCGCGCTCGACGGCGGCGGGCTGCCCGGCAAGCTGAGCGACTGCTCCGAGCGCAACCCGGACCGGTGCGAGCTGTACCTGGTCGAGGGCGAGTCCGCCGGAGGGACCTCCCGCCAGGGCCGCGACCGCAAGTTCCAGGCCATCCTGCCGCTCAAGGGCAAGATTCTGAACGTCGAGAAAGCACGCTACGACAAGATGCTGGGCCACGAGGAAATCCGCGCCATGATCACGGCGCTCGGCTGCGGGATCGGCAAGGACGACTTCGACCCGGCGAAGATCCGCTACGGCAAAATCATCCTGATGACGGACGCCGACGTGGACGGCTCGCACATCCGTACGCTGCTGCTGACCTTCTTCTTCCGGCACATGCAGGAGCTGATCAAGCGCGGGCACGTCTTCATCGCCCAGCCGCCGCTCTACCGGATCAAGAAGGGCAAGTTCGAGCAGTACATCAAGGACGACCGCGAGTTCGTGCAGGTGATGGTCAAGCGGGCTTCCGACGGCATGGTGGTCAAGTACGGCGTGGCGGCGGACGGAACGAGCAAAGGACAGATCGAAGGCCCGGCGCTGACGAAGTTCATGGGGCAGCTCAACGAGTACCTCGGCTTCTTCGGCAACGTGAACAGGCGGGTCCGCAACGACGAGGTCGTCACGCTGTTGGCCGAGCAGCAGCTCATGAAGCGGGTGGATTTCGAGGGACCGGAGAAGCTCGCGGCGATCCACGCGGGGCTCGAGAAGATGGCGACGCACTGGCAGTTCAAGGCGGTGCATCCGCCGGCGCTCGACGAAGAGCACCAGGTGTGGTCGGTGACCTATGTGGACGCGCAGGGCGCGCCCCGCAAGATCGACCTGGCGCTGGCCTCGACGCCCGAGTACCGGCAGATGATAGCCAAGTACCTGGCCATGCGCGAGCAGCTGGAAGGCCCGTTCACGGTGGAGTACGCGGCCAAGGGAACGACAGCGGCGGCTGCGGTGCCGGAGCCCGATCCGGAAGACACGGACACCGAAACGACAGGGGAAGTCGAGGCGGGCAAGCCCGCGCCGAAGCGCGCCGGCCGCACCTCGCACGAGCCGGTCTCGAAGAAGACTCCGGCGGAGCTGTTCGAGTACGTCATCGACCAGGGGCGCAAGGAATACCAGGTCCAGCGCTACAAGGGCCTGGGCGAGATGACCGCGCCGCAGCTGTGGGAGACGACCATGGACCCGGCCCGGCGGACGCTGGTTTCGGTCAAGCTCGAGGACATCGCGGAAACCGAGCACATCTTCACCACGCTGATGGGCGAGGACGTGGAGTCGCGGCGCCGGTTCATCGAGGACAACGCGCTGGACGTAAAAAATCTGGACATCTAAAAGCGCTGTCCCGGCTATAAACTCTTCCCGGGGCCATGAACGACCCCGGGAAGAGCTTTACACGTGAACCCACCCAGCATCGCCGAGAGTGCCATAACCGCGAAGATCAACAACCTGCAGGCGCTGCGGGCGTTCGCGGCTACAGTGGTGGCCTTTTTCCATACCGGCTATGCGGTACCGGGCCAACACGCTTTCGGCTCGTACGGGGTGGATCTGTTCTTCGTTCTGAGCGGTTACATCATGGCTCGGATTTGCGAGAAAGACACCCGGTTTTTCCTGCGGCGGCGCTTGATCCGCATTCTTCCTCCTTACTGGACGCTGACGCTGCTGCTGTTCGTTTTCGCGATTTTTTACCCGCGGCTGCTTTCCAGCACGCGGGCCAACTTGGGCGAGCTGGTGAAAAGCCTGCTGTTCATTCCCTTCGTAAAGGAAAGCGGGCTGATCCGGCCGATCCTCTTCGTGGGCTGGAGCCTGAATTACGAGATGCTCTTCTATCTGCTGATCGCGCTTGCCCTGTTTACGAAACTGGGCAAGCCGCTGCTTTGGGCATCGCTCGTGCTGGTCGGATTCCACTACGCGGCGGTGATTCATGGCGGCGATGCGGTCTGGAACCGGTTCTTGGGAGACTCCTTCGTTCTGGAGTTCCCGCTGGGGGCCCTTGCCTACTACGCGGCGCGGAGGGTAAGCGCCGGGACGGCGCATCGGGTGCGGAGCCTGAGCCTGGTCGCGGTGGTGGGGGCGGTCGGCGCGTTGACGTTTGTCCAGGTGTACCGGCCGCCGCTGAGCCATCCAGTTGAGGGGTATGTGTACAACCTGCTGGCGTTCACGGCGGTCCTGGGCACCAGCCTGCTTTCGCAGGGCGGGTGGGATACGCGTTTGGCGAGCGTTGTCTTGGTCGGCGATGCGAGCTACATCCTTTATCTGATCCACCCCTACTGCGAGTACCTGCTTTCGCGCGTCCTGGGCCCGTACTTTCCGGTATTCCGGACCGGGCAGCTCATCGGCGGGCTCGTCGCGGTGGCGGTAACGGTCGCGGTAAGTGTGCTGCTGCACCTCCGCGCGGAGCGGCCGGTGCTCGCGCTGCTGAACAGCCGCTTCGGCGGCCATCGCCAAGGCACCGAATTCGGCGTACGGCTGGAAACGAGAGGAGAAGTCAGCCCCTGAGGGGAACTGGGGGCTTCCGTTAGGCTTGGGGCGTGCCCGGCAAACGGAAGGCAGCGCCGCGACGGCACGCGCCTCATGAGTTGTCGTGAGGCGGCCCTCATCTCGCATGAGAACCGCAGCCGAGGCAATTTCAGAGAAATTCATTTTGTTTTCATGCGGAAGTTTTAAATAGGGTCGGCCGCGAGCGCGGCAACTCAGACCGGGAGGCCCTCCCCCTCAAATGAACCCTATCGACCGACGCAACTTCCTGAAGACCATCACCGCTACCGGCTCGCTTGCCTGGGCAGCGGGACCGGCCGAAGCCGCTCGTGCCTTCGGGCAGAGCAGCTATGCCAACCCGGTGCCGTTTTTCCAGGGTGCCCAGGATGCCGGGCTTTCGCAGGCCGATGTGGATGCACTGTTTGCCGTGGATGCGGCGCGGACCGCCGCCACGCAAGCGGCCGTGTTCCCGCAAAGCGTAGCCTCGGGTGACCCTCGGCCGGACGGGGCGGTGCTTTGGACCCGCGTCGACCCGGCGCAACAGGGCGGCCCCTATGCGGATATGGTCGCCTGGCAGATCGCGCGCGATGCGAGCTTTACCGGGGCGTCGATCCTGGCGAACGGCGTAGCGGCGCTCGACCCGGCCAAGGACAACACGATCAAGCTGCCGGTGAGCGCTGGGTCGCTGCTGCCCTACACGGGCTACTTTTACCGCTTCCTCTACAACGGGGTGGCCAGCCGCACGGGGCAGTTTAAGACGCTGCCCGCGCCGGGAGCGGACCTCGAACAGATCAAGCTTGCCTATGTGGTTTGCCAGGATTACGGCAACGGCTTTTACACGGCGCTGGCGCACCTGGCGAACGAGGACGCGGACTGGGTGCTGCACCTGGGCGATTACATCTACGAGACGATCGCCTCGTCGAGCTTCCAGAACAAGCCCGCGCGCACGGTACCGCCCTTCCCGAGCGGCAGCACCACCATCCCGGTGGACGTGGACGACTACCGGCACCTGTACAAGGTCTACAAGACCGACCCCAACCAGCAGGCTGTCCACGAGCGGTTCGCGTACATCCAGCTCTGGGACGACCACGAGTTCGCGAACGACTGCCACGGGGACTTCCACCCGGATAACGACACGGCACCGAACACGCCGGCGACGCCCCAGCCCGCGCTGCGTCAGGCCGCGAACCAGGCCTGGAGCGAGTATGGGCTGGCCGACGTCTCGTTCGACCCAAGCAAGCCCTGGGACCTGTCCATCCAGGTCTACCGCAAGCTGGCGTTCGGCAAGCTGGCGGACCTGGTCATCACCGACGAGCGGCTCTACCGCGACGGCCCCCCTTGCGGGTCGGGCCAAGCGGGCCAGCGCTACTTCTCGGTCGGCTGCCCGGCGATCTTCGACGCGAGCCGCACCATGCTGGGCGCGGCGCAAAAGCAGTGGTTCACCGAGCAGATCACCAGCTCCCAAGCTACTTGGAAACTATGGGCGAACGAGGTCATGCTGATGCAGCTCAAGACGGCCGCCGTGTACGTCGACCTGGACCAGTGGGACGGGTACGGGGAGGAGCGCAAGGCACTGCTGAGCACCTTCGGCCACGCGGGCGTGAAAAATCTCGTCGCGCTCACGGGGGACCTGCACACCTTCGTCGCCGGCTATCTGCGGCCGGTGTTCGACGATATCTTTTCGTCGCCGGTCGGGGTGGAGTTGATGGTGGGCTCGCTCACCTCGGCAAACTTCGCGGAGGATATCGCCTCGGCGATCCATCTGCCGAGCGCACCGGTCCCGGCCAAGGGTTTCGGGGTGCCGCCCAACCTGCTGGATCCGCTGATCCGCGGCCTGAACCCGCACATCCAGTACTGGGACTCCTCGACCCATGGCTACGCGGTGCTGACGCTCACGCCGGCGCTGCTCACGTGCGAGTTCAAGGCGGTAACGACGATCCGGGAGCCGGTAGCGGACCTGGTGGCGCTCAAGACGTTCACCGTGCCGGCGGGGCGGGTCAAGTTGCAGGGCTGAAGCAAGGCGCGGAGAGGGGGCAATCCCGATCCGCGCGACCGGCGTCTGAGCAGTCATGCCTCCACCGCCAACGCCATCGCTGTTTCAAGACGAAGAGCGGCAAGCTTTGGAGGAAGAACAGGCCGCGGGCGAAGCGAAGCTCGCGGCCATCGAAGAGCGTCTGCTTGCACGCGACGGGCCGCCTCCACCCCGGGCGTTTTTCGCGCCGCTCAAGGAGCTGGTCTACGTCCTGATCTCCGCGCGGACCCGCACCGAGGTTTCGCTCAGCGTGCTGGCGGAGCTGGAGCTCGCGTACGGCGCGGCGCTCGGCGATTGGACCCGGTTGCGCGACGCCCCGCCGGGCGAGGTCGAGCGGCTGCTCGCGCCGGTGACCTTCGCCGAACGCAAGGCTCCGGCGCTGCAGGCCGCGCTGCGGAGGATCACGCGGCAGAACGGCGGCGTGCTGTCGCTCGGATTTTTCGAGGGGCAGCCTGTGGAGCGCATCCGGCGCTGGCTCGAAAGCTTCGAAGGCGTGGGCGCGCGCGGGTCGGCGGCCGTCGCGAACCACTCCTCCCTGCGGCTGCGGGCGCTGGCCATCGACGGCCACCACCACCGGATCGCGCAGCGTTTGGGCTTCGCGGCGAAGAGCATGACCGCCGCGCAGACCGAGCAGGCCTTGCTGCCCATGCTGCCGGAGGCGCGCTGGCCGCCCGCGCGCCTCACCGCGATGCACGACCTGTGGAAGCGCCACGGGCAGCTGCGATGTACGGCTGTCGACTGGGAGCGGCACTGCCCGGGCTGCCCGTTGTTGCCGCTGTGCCCGGCAGGGGAACGGGCAAGTGAATCACCAAACCGGTAAATTACTTGCCGAACGCATATAGAATGCCCCTTTTTCTTGACAGCCTTCCCATTTTGGAACGTGAGCGATCTTTCTTCGCTTCGTTTAATGCATTTGTTGCATCTGTTGCTAGAAGCCGGTAGAACAGAACCACACAGACCACACAGAACCAAACAGGAACAGAATGGCCTCGCTCGCAGTTGTTCATCGTCAACCACCTCCAAGTCCGCGCGATGCCGAACTTGCCTATGAGTCACGAACCCGTCTGGCGCGCATGGCCCACCCGGGGCATGCGCTTTCTCTGCCCGTTCGGGAGAGAGAGCAGGAGGAGCCGCTGGAACTGCCGGCCGGGGCAGTCGCGCTTTTGCTCGACATCCTTGAAGCGATGGCCGCTGGGCGCGGCGTTTCTCTGATTCCGGAAAACGCGGAACTCACGACCGTCCAGGCGGCGGACATCCTGAGCGTCTCCCGGCCTTTTTTAATCAAACTGCTCGAGACCAAAGCGCTTCCCTCGCGCAAGGTCGGCAAGCACCGCCGCGTCCTGATGGAGGATGTGATGAACTACAAGGCACGCATTGACCATGACCGGGAAGCGGTGCTGGACCGGCTCGCGGCGGAGGCACAGGAGCAGGGGATGGGCTACATGCGGGGATGAGCCACTACACCGGGCTTCTGGACGCAAACGTGCTCTATCCGGCCCCGCTGCGCGATCTCTTTCTACCGCTAGCGGTTACCGATCTGTTTCGGGCAAAGTGGACCATGGACATTCACCGTGAGTGGATCGAAGCACTCCTTCGCAAGGAGCCGTATCGGGACCGTACCGCTCTGGAGCGCACACGCGACCTGATGAACGAGCACACACGCGGTTGCCCGGTGACCGGCTACGAAGCGTTAATCCCATCCCTTACGCTCCCGGATCCGAATGACCGTCATGTTCTTGCCGCTGCGATCGTCGGCCGCTGCGATGTGATCGTGACGAGCAACCTGGCCGATTTGCCCGAGGCGGCGCTTGCGGATTCGACTTGGAAATACAACTGCCGGATACATTTCTCTCCAACCATCTTCACCTCGCACCGGGCGTGTTCCTGAGCGCCGTTCGCAGGGTTCGAGGAAGATTAAGGAATCCGCCTTACACGATCGATGAGTACCTGGAAACCTTGAACCGCCAAGGCCTGGTCGCGACCGTGTCGGCATTACGGGAGTTTGCCGGCCTCCTGTAGAAGCGGCCTCATGAATAGTTCCGCGGCTTCGGCTGACCTCGTGAGCCCCGCTTTGCGGCGGGCCTCATCCGGGGTGTCACCGCGGTTGCGGGTTGATGAGACCGCTTCTAGGCCCGAGCCTCGAAGATGCCGGCGAAGCTCCCGCGGACGCTCCAGAACACCACCAGCCACAGCGCGAAGGTCGCGAGCCCCGGCCCGATACCGGCGGGCGCGAAGAAGACGTGGAACAGGAGGATGTGTGCGAGGACCGGGCCCAACAGCGTGAGCGCCAGAGGCACGTAAAAGCCGGACAGGAGCAGCAGGCCGGTCGCCAGCTCCACCGCCGATGGGGCGAGCACCATGTGCGATTGCGCGAGCGCGCCCAGGTACTGGCCCGCCAGGCCGGGCATCGCGGGTTGGTGGAACAGATTGAACAAGCCGGCTATGCCGAAGAAGGTGAAGGCGAGCCCGAGCAGGATGCGGGCGGCAAGGGCGGCAATTTTCATGGCGTGCGAAACCTCCTCGACACGAGCATAGGACTTTTACGGGACGCGCCGCCGCGCCGTCAAGAGTTTTTCGTGCCGCGCCGCTTCCTCGAATGAGGCCTTTACCGGGAAGTACACCCTGGCACAATTCGGTGGGGCGAGGTAACCTACCCGGAGTGTGACTGAAGGCTTTCTCCAATGACCGTTTCCGCCGCCGCATCGCCCCTTTCCCTGGCTCTTGGCATACCCACGCGCGGGCGTCCGCTCATCCTCAGGGAAACGCTCAGGGATCTCGCGCGGCAGACCCGCAAGCCCGACCGCATCTTCGTCGTGTACTTCGAGGCGAAGGACGTGCTGGACGCTCCGTCGGAGTTTCCGGAGATCACCTTTATTCAGGGCACGGGATCCGGAGGCTCGTGCGCGCAGCGCAACCACCTTCTGGACGCCGCCCGGGGTCACGACCTTATCTTCGTTCAGGACGACGACTTCTTCGCCCACCCCAGCTATCTCGAGCGCGCCGTCGAGGTTTTCGCCGCGGACCGGGATGTGGTCGGTTTCACGGGCAAGGTCCTGGCCGACGGCACCACCGGGCCCGGATATACCGTGGAGTGGGCGCGCGGCGTGCTTGCGGGCGTCCAGTCCACGCCGACGCTCGCCGAGCGTCCCGCGCGACCGGCCTTCAACTGCGACGGCTGCAATATGATGTTCCGGCTCCCGGTCGTACATCAGCACCGAATGCGCTTCGACGAGCAGATGCCGCTTTATGCCTGGTACGAGGACATCGACTTCTCGCGCCGCATGATGCTCTACGGCAAAGTCGTCACGACGGACGGCTCGCAAGGCATCCACCTGGGCAACAAGGGGGGCAAGACCTCCGGCCGGCGGTTCGGGTACTCGCAGGTCGCGAACCCGGTCTATTTGTGGAAGAAAGGCAGCTTCCCATTTCATCGCGTGGTCCGCAGCATCGCCAAGAACTTCGCGGCGAATGCGGTCAAGAGCTTCCGCCCGGAGCCCTATGTGGACCGGCAGGGACGGCTCGACGGCAACTTTCTCGCGTTTCGCGACATGGTGCGCTCGAGGTTGCACCCGGGGCGCATCCTCGAGCTGTAAAGCTGGAGCATCTCCCCTGAAGGTATACAGGGCCGAGCGGCCGTGAGCGTGGCTTTTCCGGCGGGAAACGCCACCGGCTTGCCGCGAGGGCATCATTCTCCGCGCTGCACAGCATCCGGGGAAATGCTTTAGCCGATCACGCGGTAGCCGAGCCGGAACGGGTTGGCCGCGAGCGCCGCGATCAGGTACCAGCCGGTAGCCCCGATGTGCAGCGACGGCCCGTAGGTGTAGCCGAAGCCGGTGTCCATGACGCTGGTGGCGGCGACCAGGCCCAGGCCCGGCGGGATGAGCTTGCCGCCGACCGTTTTGCCCGCGCCGAGGGTCGCCTGCGCCAGCGCGCACTGGTTGAGCAGCGCGATGGCCTGGTTCACGTCGCTCGCGATCGCGAAGAGGTTCTCGCGCCCGCGCAGCGCCCG
Organism: uncultured Acidobacteriaceae bacterium; assembly: GCA_964250195.1. GTDB lineage: Bacteria > Acidobacteriota > Terriglobia > Terriglobales > Acidobacteriaceae > EB88. Next base: position 4,890 of record CAXUEU010000080.1, on the reverse strand, counting down.
GGCCGCCAACGCCGCGGCGGTGTGGCCGGTGCCTTCGAGCCAGACCGCGTTCGAGTCGGCTGTCGGAATCGTTGGATTCAGGCCGGCTGTGTCGAACACCAGTCCCCGCACCTGCTGCGAGCCTGTCAGCGAGGAGTTGCGCGCGGCCGCCGTGTCGGTCGTGACGAGGTTGCGCAGCGCCCAGTCGATCGTCCCCGCGTAGGCCGGGTCGAGCAGCGCCAGGAACGACCAGGTCTGTGTGTCCTCCGGAATGGGGCTCGTGTTGGTGGTGACCTGGTCGCCCAGGGTGCCGGTGTAGAAGAACGGCCCGGCGGGGTTGAGGAGCGCCTGCACGAAGGCCAAGGCGTGGGCCGCGAGCGAGGACCAGCTCTGGCCGGTCTCGGCATTGGCATCCTCGGTCAACACGCTCAGCATGGTGAAGAAGGCATACACGTCGATGTTGTGTTCGGTCGACTTGCCGTTAGTCGACGGAACGGACTGATTGTTTTGATTGATGACAGCCCCGAACCGGAAGCCGCCCGGGCCCTTGGTGTCGTAGGTATTGCGGACGATCCAGTTGCCGACGGCGAGCGCGCCGGCCAGGTAGCGCTGGTTGCCCGTGCTGCGAAAGAGCTGGGCGAGCGCCATGCCGGGCCAGGCCTGGTCGCCGACCGCGGAGCCGTAGAAGTAGTAGGGCGCGGCCGCCGGGGTGATGTACGCACCGTCCGCGCTGGGCACGTTGACGAAATACGCCTGCCCGAACCGCCCATCGGCGATCGGGAAGTTGTGGGCCTGCGCGTACAGCAGGCCCTGGCCCAGGATCTCGGCCCGGGCGATGTCGTCCCGGTCGCCGGCGGCCAGGTAGGCGTGGATCGCGACCGCGTTGTCGTAGGTGAAGGCGGTCGCGCCCAGGGCCTCGTCGCTGTAGCTCTGGGTCAGGCGCACGGTGGAGCCGGTCGCGTAGGCGTCCATCATGCGGTTTTGGAAGGTGAAGCCGTTGTTGACGGAGGCGAGCAGGGACTGAGCCTGGCCGGCGAGGGATTGCGGGGCGGCCGGAGCTTGGGCGGCTTGGGGAATCAAAGCCTGGGGCAGCGCGAACCCGGCAGCGGAGGCGGAGCCGAGAGCGAGGAGGTTGCGGCGCGACAGATGGGACATTTGGGTGGGGTCTCCTGTTTGCCCCAGCCTCTTTTCAAGGCCAAGCAGCAAACGTGGCGAATGTACAGCGCGGCCCGCACGGGTGGCAAGTCCTGCGCGGAGGGCGAGGGGCGCTTGCGCGCGGAGGGCGAGCGCTCTGCCTGGAAGCCCGTAATCCCGGAAGTTGCGCGCATCCTCTTGAAAACGCCGTCACGCGAACCAAACCCTCGCGGGAAGCGGGCCCGCGAGCCACATCGCTTCCCACGCCTGCCCGGAAATCTGTCATCCTGAGCGCAGCGAAGGACCCGTCTTTCGGTTCGCGCCGGGAGTCCCGTTTCTGAATACACGAACCATGCTCGAGCTGCGCGCCATCTCGAAAACCTACCCAGGCGGGGGCGCGCCTGTGGTTTCGGACGTTTCGCTCGCGCTGCGGCGCGGGGAGACGCTGGGCCTGGTCGGCGAGTCGGGCTCGGGCAAGAGCACGCTGGCCCGCATCGCGCTCGGGCTCATTCCGCCCTCCGCCGGGCAGGTCTTCTTCGACGGCGCGCCGCTCGTGGGGTCTGTCATGAAAACCGTCCGGCGGCGGATGCAGCCCGTTTTTCAGGATCCCTACGCGGCGCTCGACCCCCGCATGCGCGTCCGCGAAATCCTGGCCGAGCCGTTCCGGATTTACCGGCACGAGGCGGCGCGGTGCAAGGCTGCGCTGGAGTCCGCCGCGTCGGAGCTGTTGCGGGTCGTTGGGCTGGACGGCTCGGCGCTCGGGCGCTACCCGCACGAGTTCTCCGGCGGCCAGCGGCAGAGGATCAACATCGCCCGCGCCCTGGCCCTGCGGCCCGAGGTGCTGGTGCTCGACGAGCCGGTGTCCGCACTCGACGTGAGCGTGGGGGCGCAGGTGGTCAACCTGCTGCGCTCGCTCCAACGGGAGTTCGGACTGACGTATCTGTTCATCACCCACTCCATGCCGCTGGTGCGGTATCTGGCTACGGAGATCGCGGTGCTGGAGAAAGGCCGTCTACTGGAGCACGGGCCCGCGGCGGAGCTGCTCGCCGCGCCGCGGCACCCGTACACGCGGGCGCTGGTGGCGGCCACGCCGGTGCTGGCGGGGTAATCTTTCGCACCCCACGGATATAGGTTTACAGTCAATGCGTGGGCTCGAAGCAGATCGATGGAGTGCGGTTTCAGTGCTACTCGCTCGACCACGCGCCGCCTCACGTTCACGCCTTCTACGGAGGTTCCAGGGTAATCCTCGAACTGCTTCCGGACGGGACAGTCCGCATCGCAAAACGCAGGAAGGCCGTAACACCCGGCAACACGCCGGACAACACAGTACGCCGGATTCGCCGAACCGCCGTCGAGCGGTATGCCGAGCTCCTGGCGCTTTGGGAGGCAATCCATGGCAAAGCTTTCTGATGAAGAGATCGACCGCGAAACCGACCGGCAGCTCGCGGCCTGGCGCGCCGAATATGGGAACGAGCCGGAGGATCCTTATGCCGAGTCCGTCGGGTTCGACCTGCAAGCCCGCCTGATGCTGCTGAACATGTCCGACGGCCGCCGGGTCGAGCTGCCGCTCGACGACATCCAGGGCCTCGCCTTCGCCTCCCCGACGCAGCTGCGCGAGTTCGAGATGCTGGGCCGCGGCACGGGCATGGACTGGCCCTCGCTGGGTGTCTCGTTCAGCGTGCAGGGGCTGCTGGAGGGCTCCTACGGCAACCGGCTCTGGATGGAGGCGCTGCAACGTAGAGCCGCGCCGCCTCAACCCGCGCGCAAGCCGGCCGTCCTGCGCGCGAGCGGTGACAAGAGCACCCGTCCGCGCAAGAAGCCGAGTGTGGCGTAAGGTCGAAGTCGTCGCTCAAGAGGCGCTTCGTGTCTCTTATACTGGCGGCACATGCGTATATTCTTTACCCAAGGGAACACTCCGATGCGCTCCTATCTGGCACTCTTGCTCTTGGCCTCCGCCTTTGTAGCTATTCCGGCGCACGCCGCCGATCAAGCAGTAAAATCGTTGCTACAGCAAGCCCTGAATGCGCAGGGAGGTGAAGCAAAGTTGCGCGCCTTGCGAAGCGTGCAATGGGAGGCGTCCGGGTACCGCAATGAGCTGGAAGAGTCAGAGCGTCCGGAAGGGCCCTATATTACTGAGTTTGACACTGTTTCCGAGATAGACGATCTCGCGAACCAACGCTGCCGAAATGTTACTGAAGCCGAGGTATATCCGGTTTTCAAGTCAAGCACCGGTTATGTGATCGATAAGAACGTTGCTATGCAGCTGACCGGAAATCGACAAACAGCGAGTACTCCCCAGCAAGTTCAATTTGCCAAAGAACGCCTCGCCCTCAGCCCTGAACGCCTGCTGCTCACCGCGCTGGACGCGGGAGACGTTCACATGGCGGCCGACATGGTTCTACAGTCCATTCCTCAGAAGGTAGTCGCTTTTAGTCTCGACGGCGCACCAGTCCAAATCTATCTCAACATGTATACGCATCTGCCGACAGCAATGGACTATTCCGGGCCAATCGCCAGGAGCTCTTATTGGGCTTTCCTGGGCGATGTAACAATGCGGACTTACTACAGCTTCTGGTGGTTGGCAAAAAACGGCATTCATTTCCCAATGCAATGGAATTTAGAAAGCAATGGGCTGCCGGACCAGATGCTCGTTCTTCGCAAGCTGACGCTCGATGAGCCTTTGGATGAAGCAAGGCTCGCGATTCCGGCCGCGATTCGCGCCAATTTCAACCCCAACGCTCCGCCGAATGATCTTGAGAAGAGGCCGTTAGGAGACGGCAAGGTTCAGGCGAAGGAGCTGGCACCAGGCATTACTCTTATTCCGGGTTCATGGAACGCGACGTTTGTGCGGCAGGAGGACGGCATCGTAATCCTGGAAGCGCCGATCTCATCCGGGTACTCCGCTCAGGTGATCGCCGAGGCGCAGCGCCGCTTTCCCGGCCAACCTATCAAAGCTGTCATCACTACATCAGACTCATGGCCGCATATCGCAGGCATCCGTGAATTTGTTGCCAGAGGCGTCCCGATTTACGCATTAGACCTGAACCGCCCGATACTCGACCGTGTTATCGCAGAAAAGCGAACCTCAAAGCCGGACGCGCTTGCGAATGCACCGAAATCTCCCTATTTCCATTTGGTTCATGATGAGATGACGCTCGGCAGAGGGACGAATCGGATGATTCTTTACCCGATTCGAGGCGAAACGAGCGAACGGCAGATGATGATTTACTTTCCAGAACATAAGCTGCTTTACGGAAGCGACCCGTTCCAGCAAGTTAGAGACGGCTCGTTCTTCTATCCGCAAACAGTAACAGAACTTACGGATGCAGTCACTCGCGCGAACCTGAGTGTAAATAACTTCTTTATGATGCACGTTGGCCTGACTCCTTGGTCGGACTTGCCAAGTGCGATTGATCAAGCAAAAGCACGAAACACTCCTACCGGCGCTCTCCTTGGGGGTTGATGCTCACTTGCTGAGTCACCCTCTGCCCCTCGCACCCCGTACCCTCTGGCTTTGCCTGGCTTCCTTCCTCGCGGGCTTGCTCAACGCGGTCGCGGGCGGGGGCTCGTTTCTCTCCTTCCCTGCCCTGCTCAACCTGGGGGTGCCGCCGATCGAGGCGAACGCAACCAACACGGTCGCGCTGTGGCCGGGGCAGTTTGCCTCGATCGCGGCGTACTGGGCGGACCTGAAGCACAACCGGCACCTCGTGCTGCCGCTCGGCGGCGCGGCGGCGGTGGGCGGCGTGGGCGTCGGCCTGATCCTGCTGCACACGGGGC
>CAXUEU010000079.1:0-15183 GCA_964250195.1 uncultured Acidobacteriaceae bacterium | reverse complement strand
GGGGGAAAGACAAGGGCGCCGAGCGCCTGACCAAGTGGGGCGGGGAGGACTGGCACACCTCCGACGGAAAGAAGGCCGAGCGCGAGGGCGGCACGACGCGCTACCTGCCGGACGAGGCTTGGCAAAAGCTGAGCCCGGAGGAGAAGCGCAAGACGAACCGCAAGAAGCAGGAAGGGTCGCGGGCGGGCAAGCAGTTCGTGCCGAACACGGAGAAGGCCAAAGAGGCGGGTGCGGAGGCGCGGGAGGCGGGGACAAAGAAGGCTGCTGGAAAGCAAGCACCCGCGAAGAAAGCACCCGCGAAAAAGGCTTCAGCGAAGAAAGCGGCGAAGGAGACCTCCGGCGCAAGGAGCAAATAATTCCTGCCGGCCTTACTGGCTTGGTGGAGCAGGCTGACCGGAGCTGAGCTGCAGGCGCTTCGAGAGCTCGGCAACCTGACGCTCGGAGTCGGCCAGCCTGATCTTCAACGTGAGTTCCCGCAAGGACGAATCGAGTTCTTTCAAGATACGGAGCTCCTGATCCCTCATTTCGCTCCGAAGGCGGGCTTCCTGCTCCTTGAGATCTTTTCGCACGTCGCCGATGTCACCGCGGACCATCTTGATTTCATCGCGAATCAGGTTTTGCCCGTCGTGCAGGGACTCAAGCGTTGCCTTGATCCCCTGCAGCTCCGGAGCGAGCACATCCTGTGCCAGCTTGCGGAGCTTGCCGATCGATTCTGTCGCGTCACTCACGGAGACCATCGTGTCATCATCCTACAACGCAATCCTGGAGGCTCCAAGCGCGCCGGCGCGCCTCAAAACGGCCCGAGCAGCGCCTCGCGGAGCAGCTCGCGCAGCTCTTCCGGAGCTACGCGGACGTGGGCGCCAGGGTCGCGCTTGCGTGGCTTAGGCGGCTTCTTCGCCCGTGCATCGACCCCGGCGGCCGCCACCATGACCGGGCCCTGCCTGCACAAGCCGAGGCAGCCGACGGGGCGCAGGCTAAGTTCGTCCGGCCCGATCCCTTCGGCTTCGAGGGCCGCGCGCCCGTCTTTCAGCAAATCGAGCGCCCCTCGCCCCGCGCAGCTCGCGCCCTTGCCGTGCCGGTTGCGGACACAGACGAACAGGGTCCGCGGGGTTTCGTCGAGGCTCATGCCTCGAGAGCGCCCGCGAGCCACTGCTCGAAGGTCGTCTCACCCCGCAGGTGCTCGATCCCGTCGCCGCCCTCGAAGGTGAGCGTGCCCGCGTCCATCCCGTCTTCCATCTCGATGAACTCCGCCGCCGCCGTGGCGCTCATGCCGAACTGCTGGAACATGGGCGCGCGCCGCTCGCGGGGGACGGTTTCGGCCTCGACGGGCCGGTTCATCGCCCGGCTCAGGAGGGCCGCCGACTCCGTGATCGAGTAAGCGCGCGGGCCCTCGAATTCGATGATTCGCTTTTCGCCCCACGGCTCGATCAGCAGGCGCGCGGCGAGCTTACCGATGTCCTCGGTCGCGACCAGCTCCATCGGTCTGTCGAGCCGCTCCAGCGGCGTTGGCCACTTGCCGGTCTCGCGAATGTGCCCGAGCATCGGCTTGAGATTATCCATGAAGGTCGCGGCGCGGATCGACGCGACCGGCATGCCGATGGGGAAGATGGCCTCTTCGAGGTCGTGCGTCTTGAGGATGAGGCCGGTGCCCTCGGCGAGGTGCGCGCCGATCGAAGACAGCAGCACCACCTTGGGCACGTGCGAAGCCTGGAGCGCATGCACGGCCGCGGCCAGGATCAGTTTGTTTTCGCCGCGCGGATTGGGCGCGTCGAGCAGAGGCGGGATCATGAGAAACACGCCCTCCACGCCTTCGAAGGCGATCTCCAGGTGTGCCGCGTCCTCGACCGATGTCGCATAGAGCTCCGCGCCGAGTTTCTTTAAGGCCGAGCCTTTCGCTTCGTCGCGCAGGATGGCCCGGACCTCCCGACCGTCGGCGCGGAGCGCGCGCGCCACCGCCCCGCCTACCTGTCCCGTGCTGCCCACGACTGCGTACATGTCTCGTCTCCCGTCAAAGCGCTTGGATGCGGCTCAAAAGCCGGGGGTGCCGCCCGGCGCAAGACGGTGTGCGGCGCATCCCACCCAGACAGGAGATTGCACATGAGCTTGAAGGAAATGCTGGGTTTGGGCGAGGACAGGAAGGTCCGGTACGGGATCGTGGCGCTGGGCGACATCTCGCAGGAAGCGATGATGCCGGGCGTGGAGCACACGGGCAACTCCGCCATGACGGCGCTGGTGACGAGCGATACGGAAAAGGCCGCGGCGCTCGCGGAGAAGTACAAGATCGCGAACACCTATACCTACGAGCAGTTCCCCGAGATGCTGGCTTCGGGCGAGGTGGATGCGATCTACCTCGCGACCCCGAACTGGCGGCACGCGGAGTTCGCGGTACCGGCGCTGGAAGCTGGCGTGCACGTGCTGCTGGAAAAGCCGATGGAGGTGTCGTCGGAGCAGTGCGAAAAGATCCTGGCGGCGCAGAAGGTTAAGGGCGCAAAGCTGATGGTGGCCTACCGCCTGCACTTCGAGCCGGCCACGGTGGCGGCGATCGAGCGGGTGCGCTCGGGCGAGCTTGGGCGGGTGCACCTGTACACCTCGACGTTCTCGCAAATGGTCGACCCGGCGCTGCACCGGGCGCAGTCGGGCCTGGCTGCGGGGCCGGTGCTGGACATGGGGCCGTACCCGATCAACAGCGTGCGGAATTTGTTCGAGGACGAGCCGACGGAGGCGTTCGCGGTGGGGACGCGGCATCCGGAGTCGGGCTTTGCGCCGGACTTCGACGACACGGTGAGCGTGACGCTGCGCTTTCCGAAGAACCGCCTGGCGCAGTTCACGATCTCCTACTACGGCAACAAGCTGGATCAGTATATGGTGGTGGGGACCGAGGGGTCGCTCGAGCTGAACCCGGGCTTTATGTACGGCAAGCCGCTGGAGCACTTTGAAGTGCTGGGGCAGGACGACAGTCATAAGAGCTTCCGGAACACGGACCACTTCGGCGGCGAGCTGAAGTATTTTTCGGACTGCATTCTCGAGAACCGCGACCCGGAGCCGGACGGAATGGAGGGCCTGGCGGACGTGCGGGTGATCGAGGCGATCCATCGAAGCCTCGAGAGCGGGCGGTTCGAAAGGGTGGAGCCGACGGAGATTCGCCGGAGGATTGCGGCGGACCAGGTGGTGGAGCTGCGGGCGCAGAGCGCGCCGGATTTGGTGAATACCAAGTCGCCGGCCGCCGGGCAGGAGAAGACGCCGAAGAACTAGGGGCGCAGCGACCGCGGCAGGACCTGCTTCGCTTCGCGCCGGCCTGGCAAAGCAGGTTTCTCCGCTTCGCTTAGAACGCCCTCGATTCTCATTGCATTGCGGCTGGTCTCGCCCCGGGCTGAATCCGGGGTTTCCGAGCCTTGCTAAACTCGGTGAATGGCTGCCGCGCCGCACATCCCGCTCCATGAGTACCTGGCCACCGTGTACGAGCCCGATGCGGAGTACGTCGACGGGCGCATCGAGGAGCGCAATGTGGGCGAGTGGCTGCACAACGTCGTCCACCGCGCCATCCTGTTCCACTTTTTCACGCGTGAGCGGGAGTGGAATATCTGGGCGATCCAGGAACAACGGACCCAGGTGGCCCGACCAAAGTGCGTCTGCCCGACGTTTCCGTCTTTCCCCGCTCCCTCATGCCGGAAGACGTCTGGACCCGCCCGCAGCTCGTCGCGATCGAGGTTCTGTCTCCGGAGGACCGGCGGGTTCGCATGGACGAGCGGATCGACAACTACCGGGCGTTCGGGGTACCGCACATCTGGGTTGTCGACCCCGTGGCCCGCGCCGGTTGGGATGTAAGCGACGGAACTTGGACGCCCTGCGCGCGCTTCGAGGTCCCGGGGACGGAGATGTACCTCGACCTCCCGGAGCTCTTCGCGCAAATGGACCGTGATCTGAGCTGAAGACTCTATATCGCCAGGCAGCCCGTGTACCATGGCGCGATGAAACGGCTGCTCTCCGTCGACGTGCTGCGCGGGCTCACCATCGCTTTCATGATCCTGGTGAACGACCCGGGAGATGGGCGCGTCGCGTACGCGCCGCTCAATCACGCGGACTGGAACGGGTTCACGCCCACCGACCTCGTCTTCCCTACGTTTCTGTTCCTGGTCGGCGTGTCCATGATGCTGAGCTATGCGCGGCGCGCGGCGGGTTCGGGCGCGAACCGGGGGGCCTACCTCAAGCACGCGCTGTGGCGGGCGGTGCTGCTGGTCGCGCTCGGGATCGTGGTCAACGGGTTTCCGTTCTTTCCCGTCCATACCTTGCGGTTCTACGGCGTGCTGCAGCGCATCGCGGTGTCGTTCGCGGCCGGGAGCGTGCTGCTGGTCGCGACCCCGAAGGAGCGGCGCCTGACGGTATTCAGCGGGGTGCTCGCCGCGTGCCTCGTGGGCTACTGGGTGCTGGTCGCTTTCGTGCCGGTGCCGGGCGCGGGGCTGCCGGGGCGCGACGTACCGCTGCTGGACCGCGATGCCAACCTGGTCGCATGGCTGGACCGGCACCTGATGCCGGGGCACCTGTACGAGGGCACGCGCGACCCGGAAGGTCTGCTGAGCGACCTGCCGGCGGTGGGGACGCTGGTGATCGGGATGCTCACCGGGCTATGGCTTCAAACGACGCGGGCAGCCAGGGAAAAGGCTGCGGGCCTTGCGGGTGCGGGAGCGGCCGCGCTGCTCGCGGGTGGGCTGTGGAGCCTTCTGCTGCCGATCAACAAAAAGATGTGGACCAGCTCGTACGTGCTGTGGGCGGCCGGGTGGTCTCTGCTGCTGCTGGCGTTCTTCTATTGGCTATGCGAGGTGCGCCGGTTGCGCGGACCGGGCTGGGCGCCGCTGCTGGTGTTCGGGCGCAACGCGATCGCGTGCTACGTGTTTTCCGAGCTGTTGGCGGCGGCGACCTTTGCCGTCACGGTCCACAGGCAAGCGGTGGGCCGCTGGGTCTACGCGCACCTGTTCGCAGGGGTGGGCTCGCCGGCGTTTGCATCGCTGCTGTACGCGCTCGCGTATGTGGGGGTGTGCTGGCTCGCGATGCTGCCCCTGTACCGGCGCGGCGTGTTTTTGAAGCTGTAACTTGAGCGCGCGTTTCGAGCGAGGCCCCGGTGCTAGGCTCGGGAGTGGATGAACACACAGATCAGCGCGGATTTAGAGGCCCGGTCCGGGTTCGGGGCGGCCGGGGGCGAACCGACGGCTCGCGGCTCGCGGTTCGTGAGCGCCTGCTTCCGCCGCCCCGTGGACCGGACGCCGGTGTGGTTCCTGCGGCAGGCAGGCCGGTACATGGCGGAGTATCAAGCCGTGCGCAGGCACCACTCGCTGCTGGAGATCTGCAAGCAGCCCGCGCTCGCGGCGGAGGTGACGATCACCGCGGCCGAGAAGCTGGGGGTGGACGCGGCGATCATCTTCGCCGACCTTCTGCTGCCGTTCGAGTGCATGGGGCTGCCGTTCGAGTTCGTCGCCGGGGAAGGCCCGGTGGTGCACGCGCCGGTGCGCTCGCGCGAGGCCGTGGAAGCCTTGCGTACGGACCGGGCCGACGAGCTGGGGTACGTAGGCGAGGCGATCCGTCGCGTGGCGGCGCACTTCGAACACAGGACGCACGACGACACGGACGACGCGCTCGGGATCATCGGCTTTTGCGGCGCGCCGTTCACCCTTGCCAGCTACATGATCGAGGGCTGCGGGTCCAGGCAGTACATCCACACCAAGACCCTGATGTACCGCGAGCCGGACGCCTGGCGCATGCTGATGGACAAGCTGGTCGCGGTGTTGACCGTCTATGCGCAAAGTCAGGTGGACGCGGGCGCGGACGTGATCCAGATCTTCGACTCCTGGGCGGGCGCGCTGGCCCCGGCGGACTACCGGGAGTTCGTGCTGCCGGTGACCCGCGAGCTGGTGCGCGCGGTGCAGGCCATGGGCGTGCCGGTGATCTATTTCGGCGTGGATACGGCGTCGCTGCTGCCCGCCATGCGCGAGGCCGGGGCCGACGTGCTGGGGCTGGACTGGCGGACACCGCTGGGCAAGGCCTGGCGCGAGCTCGATTATGCCTGCGGGGTCCAGGGCAATCTCGACCCGATTACGCTGTTCGCGGAGCCGGAGCTGATCGACCGGCGGGTAGCAGGCATTTTGGCAGAGGCCGAAGGCCGGCCGGGCCACATCTTCAACCTGGGCCACGGCATCGTGCCGGGTACGCCGGTCGAGCACGTGCAGCACGTGGTGCGGACTGTGCGGACTCTGTCCGCGAGGGGGCAAGCATGAGCAAGCGGGCGGTGATTCTGCTGGCGCACGGGACCCCGGACGAGCTCGAGGATATCCCGAAGTACCTGAGCAACGTGGTGAGCGGGCGGGCGATGCCGGCGTCGGTGGTCGAGGAGATCACGCACCGGTACGGGCTGATCGGCAAGAGCCCGCTGACCGCGCTGACGCTCGAGCAGGGGCGTTTGCTGGGCGAAGCCGTCGGTCTGCCTGTGTATGTGGGCATGCGCAACTGGAAGCCCTACATCGCCGACGTGGTCCGGGGGATGAAAGCAGACGGCGTCACGGAGGCGGCGGCGATTTGCCTGGCCCCGCAGAACTCGCGCACCAGCGTGGGGCTGTACCGGCGGGCGGTGTTCGCCGAGGCGGCGGGGGCGATCCGGATGGAGTTCGTGGAGGGTTGGGCGGAGCATCCGTTGCTGGTAGAAGCATTCGCGGAGCGGCTGCGCGCCGTGCTCACCGACGATGCGGTAGTGCTGTTTACGGCGCACTCCGTGCCTTGCCGGACGATTCAGATTCCGGCGGCGGGGATGCGGCCGTTGGCGGTGGGTGCGCCCGCGCCTGGCGAAAAGCCGGCCGCGACGCTTTCCATCCCCGGCGAGAGCGCGTCGCCGGCTGCCGGCCACGCGGCCCCGTCCGCGCCGGTTTTGTCCGAGAAAGACCCGGCCGCGTGGGTGCGGTCCTCGGCGGAGGCGGCCTCGCACACGGGCGGGCCCGTCCCCACGCCGGACCCCTACCCGGTCGAGAGCAAGCGCACGGCGGCGCTGATCGCCGCGCGGCTGGGCATCCCGGAGGACCGCTGGTGCTTCGCGTTCCAGAGCCAGGGCATGGCGGGCGGCCCGTGGATCGGGCCCACGGTCGAGGACACCTTGACCGCGCTGCATGAACAAGGCGTCAAGACAGTGGTGCTGCAGACCATCGGGTTCCTGTGCGACCACGTCGAGATCCTGTATGACATCGACATCGCCTTCCGGGAATTCGCCGAGGGGCTGGGGATGCGTCTGACGCGGCCTGCCTCGCTGAACGATTCGGCGCTGCTGACCGGGGCGCTGGCCGACCTGACGGAGGAGGCATTCGCGCGCCTCGGGGCAGCCGCCCTGCAACCCGTCGCGCGGTGAAGCGGGTCGCGGTCGTCGGCGGCGGCATGGCCGGGCTGGCCGCGGCATACGAAGCCACGAAATACCCAAATGCTGAACTGACTCTGTTCGAGGCGAGCGGACGGCTGGGGGGCACGGTCGAGACGGTGTACCCGGGCGGCTTTACGGTGGAGACCGGGCCGGACTCGTGGGTCTCCGACCGGAGCGCGCTGCGCGAGCTGGCCGAGGAGCTCGGCCTGGGCGGCGCAATCATCCATTCCAACGACGCGATCCGGCGCAATTATTTGGTCCGGGGCAAGGCGCTCATGCCCATGCCGGACGGCATGCGCATGATGGTGCCCACGCGCTGGCTGCCGATAATGGAGTCGCCTTTGTTCTCCTGGCAGGCGCGCCTGGCGTACCTGCGCGAGCCCAAGCGAGCCGCCGAGCTGAAGGCCGCCGCTCTGCCCGAGGACGAGGATGAATCCGTCCGATCTTTTGTGGAGCGGCACTTCGGGCCGGAGGCGACCGATACGGTAGCCGGCCCGCTCCTGGCCGGGGTGTTCGGCGGCGACATCGAAACCCTCAGCGCCGGAGCGGTGCTCGCGCCGTTCGTCCGGCAGGAGCGGGAGCACGGGAGCCTGATCGCGGCGGCCATGGCCTCCGCCGCGAAGACCAAACCGCAGCCCGTGTTCACGACCGTGCGCGGGGGCTTGCAGACGATCGTCGATGCGCTGGAAGCGGCGCTGCCGGCCGGCGCGGTTCGCAGGCACACGAGCGTGACGGGGCTGGCGCGGGAGGGCGTGGGCTGGGTCGTGTCCACGCGAAACGGGCCGGAACGGTTTGACGCCGTGGTCCTGGCGACGCCCGCGGATGCGACGCGAACGCTGCTGCAAGCGCTGGATACCCAAGCCGCGGAGCTCGTGCGGATGGAGGCGACCTCCGCGATCGTGGTCGCCCTGTGCTTCGCGCCCCCGAACCGCTTGCGCATCCTCCGCGGTTTCGGCTTCCTTGTCCCGCCGCGCAAGACCGAAAGCGAGACCCCGGAGCTGCTGGCCGGGACCTTCATGGACCAGAAGTTCGCGCACCGCGCGCCCGCGGGCGGCGTGTTCCTGCGCGGTTTCTTCGGCGGCCATGCCGCGCCGCGCATGATGAACTGGGACGACCCCCGCATCGCCGCGGCCGCGCACGCCGAGTTCAGCCGTCTGCTGGGCCCCTTGCCTTCAGCCGCGCACGCGGTGGTGCGCCGTTGGCCGCGCTCGCTGCCGCAGTACGCGGTGGGCCACCCGGGGCGCATGCGGAGGCTGCGCGAGCGGATGGCGAGGTTTCCCGGCCTCGCGCTGACCGGCAACGCCTACGCGGGGGTCGGTTTGCCGGCTTTGGCGCACGGCGGCCGGGCTGCCGTGCGGGGCCTTCTTGCTGACGTGTTCCAAACTGCACAAGAGAGCGCTTAAGATGCGCGTTTACCCGTGTTTGCGATGGAATTTTCACGGCCTGGAGGTTTTGCCGTCTCGCGAAAGTACATACGTTGCCCACTGACTTCTTAAGCATTTAAGCCGAGACCCTTCTGTTTAGATGAGGGGGTGAGCTTTACGAAGGATGGACGGATGAGGAAGGTTGCGATTGTAGGTGCCGGTCCCGGCGGGCTGGCAGCGGCGATTTTGCTCGCGTGCTCGGGCGTCGATGTGACGGTAGTCGAAAAACGCGCGCACGTGGGCGGCCGGACCTCCACCATCGAACGCGACGGTTTCCGGTTCGACACGGGGCCGACCTTCTTCCTGTACCCCCGCGTGCTCAGGGAAATCTTCTGCGCGGCCGGCTTCGACCTGGAGCGCGAGATCCCCATGGCCCGGCTCGACCCGCAGTACCGCCTCGTCTACGGCTCGGGCGGCGAGCTGCTGGCGACCCCGGACGTGAAAAAAATGGCCGCGGAGATCGCGAAGCTGTGCCCTCAGGATGCGAACGGCTTCTACCGCTTCATGGCGGAGAACCGCACCAAGCTCGAAAAGTTCGTGCCCTTCCTCGAATCGCCCTTCGAGTCCTGGAAGGACCTGCTGCACCCGGACATGCTGAAGCTGCTGCCGATCCTGCGTCCCTGGCAGTCTCTCGACGCGAATCTTCGAGGCTACTTCTCGGACGAGCGCATCCGGCTCGGGTTCTCGTTCCAGTCCAAGTACCTGGGCATGAGCCCGTTCTCCTGCCCGTCGCTGTTCTCGATTCTCTCGTTCCTCGAGTACGAGCACGGCGTCTTCCACCCTATCGGCGGGTGCGGCTCGGTGACCGAGGCCATGGCGCGGGTGGCCCGGTCGCTCGGCGTCAAGATCCTGCTGGACGAGCCGGTCGAGGAAATCGTGTTCGAGGGGCGCAAAGCCGTGGGCCTGCGAACGGACCGGCGCAGCCTCGCCGCAGACTCGGTCGTGGTGAACGCCGACTTCGCCGACGCCATGCGCAAGATGGTGCCGGACAAGCTCCGCCGCAAGTGGACCGACAAGAAGATCGAATCGAAGCGCTTTTCCTGCTCCACCTTCATGATGTACATGGGCATCGAGGGCCTGTACGAGGACGTCTCGCACCACACCATCTACCTGGCCAAGGACTACCGGCAGAATCTGCGCGACATCGAGGAAATCCATCGGCTCTCGGACGACCCGTCCTTCTACGTGCAGAACGCCTGCGTCACGGACCCCTCGCTCGCGCCGCGCGACATGAGCACCCTGTACATGCTGCTGCCGGTCACCCATGACGCGGGCAAGGTGGACTGGGCCAAGGAGGAAGGGCGCTTCCGTTCGCTTGCGCTGGAGCAGCTTGAAAAAATCGGCATCACGGACGTGGAGCGCCGCATCCGGACCGAAAAGATCCTGACGCCGCGTGACTGGAACGCCGAGTACGGCCTGTACAAGGGCGCGACCTTCGCGATGGCGCACTCGCTGCGGCAGATGCTGCACATGCGTCCGCACAACCGCTTCGAGGACCTGGATCAGGTCTATCTGGTCGGCGGCGGCACGCACCCCGGCTCGGGGCTGCCTGTCATCTTCGAGTCGGCGCGGATCACGGCGCGGCTGCTGCTCGAGGACATGCACATGGAGCCGCGGTGGAACACGGACCCGGTGATGCCGGGCACGCCGCCGCCGGACTCCCTTTACGAGGCCGTGAGCTAGGATCGCTCCATGGAAACGCTGCAGCGGATACCGGTTTCGGCTTCGGGAGCGGCCTCCCGCGAGGGGGTGCGCGCGGCCCAGCGGCTCTGGGCGCGAACGCCCCTGCGGGCCCGCCTGCGGGTGCTGCGGTGCTTTCGTTCGGAGCTGGCCAACGGCGCTCGGGAGCTCGCGGCGACGGTCGGGACCGAGTTCCCCGGCAGCCTGCACCGGGGCGAGGCCGACACGCTGGTAGCCGAGGTTTTGCCGCTGCTCGAGGCGTGCCGCTTCCTGGAGCGCGAGGCGGAGTGGATTCTGCGGACCCGCCGCGAGGGCGCTGAGTCGCGGCCCTGGTGGCTCAGGACGGTGGACGTGGAGGTGGAGCGCGCGCCTCTTGGGTTGATTTTGCTGATCGGCCCGGGCAATTACCCGCTCTTCCTGCCCGGGGCGCAGGCGTTGCAGGCGCTTGCGGCGGGCAACGCGGTGGCCTGGAAGCCCGCGCCGGCGGGCCTCGCCTGCGCGCACGCGATGCGGGTGATGCTGATCGCGAGCGGGATGCCGCCGGAGCTGCTGCAGGTGCTGGACTCCGCGCCGGCCGCGGCGATCGAAGCGATCGAGGCCGGCGTCGACAAGGTTTTTCTGACCGGCTCGGCGGCGACGGGCGAGGCAGTGCTGCACGCGCTCGCCGGCTCGGCGACGCCGTCGGTCATGGAGCTTTCCGGTTGCGACGCGGTGTTCGTCCTGCCGGGGGCGGATCTGGACCGGGTGGTCGAGGCACTGGCGTTCGGGCTGCGGTTCAACGGTTCGGCGACGTGCATGGCGCCGCGCCGGGTGTTCGCGGCGCAGGCGCTTGCCGGAGAGCTCGAAACGAAGCTGGGCGCGGCGGTGAGCGGGCTGCCCCCGGTCCCGGCGACGCAGGCGCTCCGGGACCATCTGCGGGATCTGGTCGCGGAGGCGCAGTTTCTCGGCGCGCGCACGGTGGTCGACGGGCTGGACCTGCCCATCGAGAGCGCGGGCCTGGGCGCGACGCTGCTGGCGAAGGTCACGCCGGCGATGCGAGTTGCTCGAGAAGACGTGTTCGCGCCGGTGCTCTCCATGATGAGCTTTCGGAGCGCGGCCGAGGCCGCGGCGATGCACGAGCAGTGCCCGTACGCGCTGACCGCGGCGATCTTCGGCCCGGAAAAAGAAGCGCTGGCGCTGGCATCGACGATCACCGCCGGGACGGTGATCTTGAACGACTTGATCGTGCCGACGGCGGACCCGCGCGTGCCGTTCGGCGGCAGGAAGCGGTCGGGCTTCGGCGCGACGCGCGGGCGCGAGGGGCTGCTCGAGATGACCGCGCCCCGCTCATTGGTCCGGCAGCGCGGCACGAGCCGCATGCCGTACCAGCCGACGGGCGCGGCGCACGCGGGGCTCTTCTCTGGGTACATGCAGCTGGCCCACGCGAGCGGCTGGCGCAAGCGGCTCGAAGGTTTGCGGATGATGGGCCGGGCCCTGCCCGGTCTGCGCTAGAGAGTGTGGCGCAAGCGGCGGGACGGTTTGCGCGGGATGGGCCGGGCCCTGCCCGGTCTGCGCTAGAGAGTGTGGCGCAAGCGGCTCGAAGGTTTGCGCGGGATGGGCCGGGCCTTGCCCGGTCTGCGCTGGATTTTTTACGAGTTCGAGGAGACGGCAAATGCGTGTAGCGGTAATCGGTTCGGGGTTGGGCGGGTTGTCGGCGGCGTGCACGCTGGCCGCCCGCGGGTACGAGGTCAAGCTGTTCGAGAAGAACCCGTGGCTGGGGGGCAAGGCGGCGCAGCTCAAGGAGCAGGGATTCCGGTTCGACATGGGGCCGACGATCCTGATTCAGCCGTCCGTGTTGCGGAGGATCTTCTGCGAGGCGGGGCGCGAGCTCGACGACTATGTCAAGATGGTGCGGCTCGATCCGCAGTGGCGCTGCTTCTTCGAGAACGGCTCCGTGCTGGATCTCAAGGACGACGTGGGCGCGACGGCGGTGGAGCTGAACGCGCGCCGCCCCGGCATGGGCGACAAGTACGTGCAGTTCATGCACTACTCGCGGGAGCTGCACGGAATCTCCGACCGGTTCTTCTTCTGGAAGTCGGTGGGCGGCATCAAGGACACCTTCGACGTGAACGGGGCGTTCGACAAGCGGGTGCTGCGCGACCTGCTCCAAATGCGCATCGGCCACACCGTCGGCGGCACGATCCGCAAGTACATCGAGGACCCGGACGTCGCGCAGATGCTGGACCACTACGTGCAGTACGTCGGGTCGTCTCCGGACGCCTCGCCGGCCATCCTGTGCTCCATCGGGAACATGCAGGCGGAGGAGGGCATCTGGTACCCCATGGGCGGCACCCGCGCCGTGCCGGAAGCCCTGGTGAAGCTGGGGCGCGAGCTGGGCGTCGAGTACCACACCTCCACCGAGGTGGAGCGCCTGCTGACCACGCGTGAAAACGGGCGCGAGAAGATCACCGGCTTCCTGACCACGGGCGGCGAAAAGTACCTGTGCGACGCGGTGGTCTCGAACGAGGACGCCGTCAGGACCTACCGCGAGCTGGTGCGCGGACCGGTCGCGAGCAAGTACAACCGGGCCCGCGGCTACGAGCCGGCCTGCTCGGGGGTGGTGCTCTACCTGGGGCTCAACAAGCGGTACGACCACCTGGCCCACCACGACTTCGTCTTCTCGCGCGACCCGCACGAGGAGTTCCACCACATCTACGACCTGGGCGAGCCCGCGCCGGACCCGACCTGCTACCTGGCTTCCACCAGCAGGACCGAGCCCGCGACCGCGCCCGAGGGCGGCGATGCGCTCTATGTGCTGGTGCACACGCCGTTTCTGCGTCCGCACCACGACTGGTCGACCATGTTTCCGCCCTATCGGCAGGTCATCCTGGACAAGCTCAAGCGCACGGCGGGCATGGAGGACATCGAGGAGCGGATCGTGTTCGAGCGGCACCTCACGCCGGTGGACATCCATAACCGGTACAAAGTGCTCAACGGCGCGATCTACGGGTTGTCGAGCCACGGCCGGTTCAACGGCGCGTTCAAACCCGCGAACACCTCGAGCGACCTGGACGGGCTCTTCCTCGCGGGCGGCGCGGCGCACCCCGGCCCGGGCATGCCGATGGTGATGATGTCGGGCTGGATCGCCGGGGACGCGGTGGACCAACGCTATCGCGGCACGGCCTCGGCGCTGCGCTCGCGCCGGGGCGCGGAAGCGCTGCTGGCCCAAAGCCGTTGACGGTGGACGCGCGGGCCGCGCGGGAGAACGGGCCGAGGCCGCCCGAGCCCTCGCCCGGTACGCTGCGCATCGCCGACTGGTACGTGCGGCGTTTCATGCGGAAGCACTTCCATGCGGTGCGCCTGGCACGGCCCGAACGATGGCCGCGCCAGGCCAGGCCGCTGATCGTGTGCGTGAACCACCCTTCCTGGTGGGACCCCCTGATGGGCTACCTCTTGAGCCGCCGGCTCGCGCCGGAGCGGCGGCACTACGCACCCATGGACGCCCGGGCATTCACGCGCTATCAGGTCCTCAGCAAGATCGGACTGTTCCCGGTCGAGCAAGGCACGGCACGGGGGGCGGCGCAGTTCCTGAGGGCCTCGGCCGGGGTGTTTCGAGACCCCGATGCGGTGCTCTGGGTCACGCCGCAGGGGACGTTTACCGATGCGCGCGCGCGGCCCGCGGAGTTTCGGCCGGGGCTGGCCGCTCTCCCGCGCAGGATGCCCCGGGTCACGGTGCTGCCCCTGGCGCTCGAGTACACCTTTTGGGACGAGCGCCGGCCGGAGGCGCTCGCGTTGCTGGGCGAGCCGATGTCCTTCGAGGGCGGGCGAGCCGAGGGCGGGCAGGGGCTGGAGCGGGCCATGGAAGCGGCGCAGGACGAGCTGGCCGGGCTGGCGCGGAGGCGCGATCCGGCTCCGTTCATGTCCGCGCTGGAAGGGCGGTCCGGCACCGCGGGCGTGTACGAGCTGTGGGAGAGGGGGCGCGCGCTGGTGAGCGGCAAGCGGTATGAGGCGGAGCACGCGAGCGTGATGCGCGGCGGCAAACGGGTCCGGTGAAGAGTCCCTTGGCATCGCCGTGGATGGCCGCGGCTTTTATCTGCTCGACCGGGTCGCTGGCCTGCTTTTGCCTGAACCTTTTGTGGTACCGCGAGCCCCGTCCGGTTTCGTCCTCGGCTTCGACCGAGCCGGTCTCCGTGCTGATCCCCGCGCGCAACGAGGAAGCGGGCATCGTCGAGGCGATCGAGAGCGTGCTGGCTTAAACGGCCGTCGAGCCCGAATTGCTGGTGATGGACGACCACTCCGGCGACCGCACGGCGGAGCTGGCGCGGGGCCTGGCGCGGGATGGGCGGGTGCGGGTCCATGGCGCGCCGGAGCTGCCCCCGGGCTGGAGCGGCAAGCAGCACGCCTGCGCGGCGCTGGCCCGCCTGGCCCGGCACGATGTGCTGTGCTTCCTGGACGCGGAAGTGCGCCTGACCCCGGACGCCCTGGGTCGGCTCCTGGGCGAGCTCGACCGGCAGAGGCTGGATTTGCTGAGCGGCTTCCCTCGGGAGGAGACGGGGTCGTGGCTCGAGAAACTGCTGATTCCGCTGATCCATTTCGTGCTCTTGTGCTATCTGCCGCTGCCGTTTTCGCGCTGGTTTCGGCGCATTCCATCCCTTGCCGCCGGGTGCGGCCAGGTGATCCTGGTGCGGCGCGCGGCCTACGAGGCGAGCG
>CAXUEU010000078.1:0-15526 GCA_964250195.1 uncultured Acidobacteriaceae bacterium | reverse complement strand
ACCCTGCCCCGCATCCCGATGGCCCCCGTGACCGCGTTCCAGTACCGGGACACCACCCCCGGCCCGATGCCGCAACTCTCACGGCTTCGCGCGCCCGCGCCGGAAGCCGAGCCGCCGCGCCCGCGCGCCGAGGTCGAGATGACCCGCGCCGAGCTCCAGCAGGCGCTCGCTCAGGCGCGCGCGGAAGGGTCCTCCGCCGCCGAGGTGAAACTGCGGGACGAAGCCGCTGCCGCGACCGCGCGGGAGACGGCCCGCATCACCGCCGCGCTGGACTGCTTCGACCGCGAGCGCAAGGGCTACTTCGCTCGCATTGAGTCCGAGGTCGTCCGGCTTTCGCTTTCGATCGCCGCTAAAATCCTGCACCGCGAGGCCCAGGTGGACCCCATGCTCGTGGCTGCCCTGGTGCAAATTGCCGTCAACCAGCTCAAGGAAAACACCGCCGTCTCGATCAAGGTGCATCCCGGCAGCGCGTCCCGCTGGCGGGCGCACTTCGAGTCCGCTCCGCAGTGGGCCTCGGTCTCCGTCGTCGAGGACCCGGAGCTCCAGCCGGGCGATTGCATGCTCGAAACCGCGCTCGGCTCGGCGAACTTTTCGCTCGCCGCCCAGCTCAAGGAGGTCGAGCAGGGTTTCTTCGACATTCTCGCCCAGACACCGCGGTCGTAGAACATGCCTCTCGCCTCGTTCTTTCACCACCTCGAGCAGGGCTCGACCCTGCGCTGGACCGGCCGCGTCCTCCAGATCACCGGCAACCTCATCGAGTCCGAGGGGCCGTTCTGCTCGGTCGGCGAGGCCTGCGAGGTGCAGAGTTCCACGGACGACCGATGCTATCCGGGCGAGATCGTCGGCTTCCGCGGTTCCACCATGCTCTCGATGACCCTGCAGCGCCCGCACGGGATCCGCTACGGCGACCGCGTCGTCGCCGCCGGCGCGCACCCTTCCATCCGCGTCGGCGCGGGCATGCTCGGCCGGGTTCTCGACGCTGCCGGAGCGCCGATGGACGGCGGCCCGGAGTTCCGCGCCGAGCGCACGGTCCCCGTCGACGGCTCCGCTCCCGCCCCGCTCGACCGCGTCCCCATCCGCTCCCCCCTGGGCTGCGGCGTGCGCGCTCTCGATGCGTTTGTCCCCTGCGGGCGCGGCCAGCGGCTGGGGATTTTCGGCGGGTCGGGCGTCGGAAAAAGCACTCTGTTAGGCATGATGGCCTCCGGCACCGAAGCCGACCTCACCGTGATGGCGCTGGTCGGCGAGCGCGGCAGGGAGGTCGGCGAGTTCCTCGAAGTTCTGGGCGAGGAAGGCCGCCGTCGCTCGGTCCTGGTTGTTTCCACTTCCGACCAGTCGCCGCTCCTGCGCCTGCGCGCCGCCATGAGCGCCACAGCCATCGCGGAGCACTTTGCCGCGCGGGGCAAGCACGTGCTGCTGGTAGTCGACTCGCTCACCCGCTTCGCGATGGCGCAGCGCGAGATCGGCCTGGCCGCCGGCGAGCCGCCCACCGCCAAGGGCTATACGCCTTCGGTCCTCAACATGCTCGCCCGCCTGGTCGAGCGCGCCGGCAACTTCCACGCCGGCTCCATCACGGCCTTCTACACGGTGCTGATGGAGGGCGACGACCAGCAGGATCCGGTTGCCGATACGGTGCGCTCGCTGCTCGACGGCCACATCATCCTGGACCGCGCGCTCGCCCTGCGCAACCACTTCCCGCCGGTCGCGATTCTGGACTCCCTGAGCCGCCTCATGCCCGCGATCTGCGCCCCGGACCACCTCGAAAAAGCGGGAGCTCTGCGCCGTTTGCTCGCCGCCTATGCGCGCTCCGAGGACCTGCTCCGCATCGGCGCCTACCAGCGCGGTGCGGACCCTACGCTCGACCGCGCGGTGGAGGTTTTGCCGGAGCTCAACGGTTTTCTGCAGCAGCGCACCGGGGACCGTTCCACGCACCCTGAAGCCCTCGCCCGCCTGTTGAAGCTGCCCAGCTGAGCCGTTCTCCTTTACCTCTAAATCGAAGACGCGCAACCCGGCGCGGCCTTGCGCAAGAAAGCCGCATGCACTCCATTCCGAAACCCCCACCGAAAGGAGAATTGCTCTGATGGCAGCTCCGTTCCCGCTGGCCGCCGTCCTGCGCCTCCGCGAGCTCGCCGCGGATCGCGAGGAGCAGGCGCTCGCGAGCATCCACGCCGAATTGGCCGCGCTCCGTGCTTCGCTGGTTCAGATCGAGGCCGACCTTCGCGAGGCCGCCACGCTCCGCGAACGGGCGTTCGCCGCTGCCGCGCTGCCCGCGATGCACCTCCATGGCCTTTACAATGTGAGTGACGCCCTCCGGTGGCGCCGCGACGCGCTCGGGGAGCAGATCGCCGCAGCCGAAGGGCGCCGGGACGCCCAGGTCGCGCGCTATCGCGAGGCGTACCGCCGGCGTGAAACCCTCGTTTCCCTGCGCGAGAAAGCCGAGGCTACCCACATGCGGAGCTTGTCCAAGCAGGAGGCGAAAGCCGCGGATGAGGCTTTTCTTAACAAAATGCTCAGGGAAGCCCGCGCCGCCGGCATGAAGTAGGCAAAGCTTGCCGCGCGCAACCCGGCAAGCTTTGCCTGGCTTTCCCTTAAGAAAAGTCCTTAAATGCAATGGAATGTATGGTTTGAGTATTTTCGGGGCAGTCGGAAGCTTTGGCTCGCGACTTGCACTGTTGTTCGGCGTGAACATGGCTCCCGCAACCATTAGTCCGACTCCCGCGCCTCCGGCGACTGGGCCTGCCGTCAAGGCCGCCGGCCCTGAGAGCGTCCTGCAGAGCTCCCTAGCCCCGGCGACCGGCGGCACTCCCGCGCTTGCGACAAAAATCGAGCCCCGCCCCGAGAAAAAGACTGCCGTGGACGACCCGTCCCCTGCCGTGCAGAACGACGCGCCGCCCCAGCTTGCCCTCGTCGTACCCGTGATGCTGCCCGTGGAATCCGTTCCCGTGCCGACGACGATGGTTCCTCCCGCGACGGCGCTCCCAGCCTCCCCTGAGCCGGCCTCCCCTGAGTCGGTCCAGCCTCCTGCTCAGTCCGGGCGCGCGATCGCGAGCCAAGCGCCAAGTGCGGCAGTCTCCGCCGCGCCGGAAAGACCACACTGCGCACCCGAGCCGGGCGTACCCATCGTGGAGCAGCCCGTCTCTCCCGCCCCGGACGCGGGCGGCGCGTCGGCATCGGTATCGATGGCACCGCCCGTCTCCGAGTGGAATGCGGTCGCCGCTCCTGAAGCGGATGCGGGCGCCGTCCAAACCGCCCCGGATCTCGCCGGCAGCCTTCGGGCGGCAACAAGCGCGCCGCCGCGACAGAGTGGAAGCGGGGCGGCCTCGCTCGCACCAGCCGCTCCGCCCATGACGGGTTCGGCGGCTGCTGCTTCTCCGAATGCCGCGCGTCCGCTCAAGCCGAGTTCGACGGCACCCGCAAGCGGCCGGACGGTACCGGCATCGGTTCTAAGTTCCGCGAGTGTCGCCGATTCCGTAGCTCAACCGGACACACCGAAGGCGGTTCACAGCCAACCGGCGAGCGCCGGAACGGCACCTGCGCAGATTGCGGCGAGCCCCGTCGCTCCTCATCCGGCGCTCATCCAATTCCGATCCGACGGCGTCGCTCCTCAGACTACCCAGCCCGTGACGCCCGTCGCCACGGCTGCCCTGCCATCCGGCCCCGACTCAATGCCCTTTCAGGCGGTTCAGGCTTCGGCCGCACATGCGCCCTCCGCGCCCGGGGGCAATCCCTCGAACAGACAGGCCTCATCTCAAACCGCGTCCCAAGATTCGTCCTCGTCCTCGGACGCCTCCGGGCAGGGTGCGCCTGCTATCGCGCAGCCCACACAGGCCGATCTATCGGCTCCGACAGCCGGCAGCGTTCCCGCGGCTTTCCCACTTGCCCCGCACACGCCGGCCGGCGCGCCCGCCTCGGAAACGCATGCGCCCGCGCCCGCCCTGGCCGGCGAGCCTGCCCTCAACCCCATTCACGCCGCGCGCCTGCTCCAGAGCGCGGGCGGCAGCGAAATGCGCCTCGGCCTCCATTCAGCCGAGTTCGGCTCCATCTCGATCGCGACCTCGGTCTCCTCGGGTGGCTTGCAAGCTTCCATCGCGCTCGACCACGGCGCGCTGGGCCATGCGATCTCCGCCCACCTGCCGGCGATCGAGGAGAAGTTCGGGATGGCCGCTCGGGTCGAGGTTCGCGACACCGCCGCCGCGCCGAACCAAGGGAATCAGGGAAGCAGCCAGCAAGCGCCCTCCGGCAGCCGGCAGCAGCGTGCCTGGCCTGCGTCGCCCCTAGCTCCATCCGCCTCGAGCGAGCCCGTCTCCCCGGCCGGCTTCGTTCCTGCCCCATCCACCGCGCGCCTCAGCGTGCTCGCTTAACCCTTCACCCAAGAAAGGATTCACGCTCATGGCATCGCTTCCCCTAGGACCGGTTGGATTCGTCAGCCCGTTCGACATCGCGACCGCAGGCAAGACGAAAGCGCAGGCAACGACCGGCGGTGCGAGCGGGACGGCCGGGTCGGGGACGACGACCGGATCCGGTACGGACCCGTTCTCGACAGGCAATCTCGGCTCCACCTTCCTGAGCCTGCTGGTGCAGGAGCTCAAGAACCAGGATCCGACGCAGCCCATGGACCCGACCCAAACCGTCGGGCAGCTGATCTCGCTCAACCAGCTCGACCAGCTGATCAGCATCAATCAGACTCTGAAGCCCGCGACGGGGACCGGCTCGACCACAAGCGGCTCTACATCGGCCGGTGCGGCGGCCGGTATCGCGCAGCCGATCGACGGTGCGGCACCGTCGGCCCAGGCCGCTGATTCTCCCGCGCAAGTTCAAGCGAGCCGGCAAGCCGCCATGGCCGCCCTCCAGGCGGCGCAGGCCGCCAACGGAGACCCTTCCGCCCCCCTCAACCTCAACACCCTCACCAACCTCATCGGAGCCAGGTAATGTCCTTCTTCTCGATTCCCCTTTCCGGCCTCAACGCCAGCCAAGCTTCTCTCCAGGCTGTCTCGAACAACCTCGCCAACGTGAACACCGACGGCTACAAGGACCAGAACGTCACCTTCAACGACATCTATTCGCAGAGCGGCATCACCAACGGCGCGAAAGATCCCATCCAGACCGGCAACGGCGTCGCGACCGCCTCCACGACGACCAACTTCACCGACGGCACGGCCGAGCAGACCAACATCGCGTCCAACCTCGCCCTGAGCGGGGACGGCTTCTTCGTCGTTCGCCAGACCGGCGGGCAGGTGGCGTACAGCCGCGCCGGGGATTTCACCACCAACAACGCCGGCCAGCTCGTCGCGCCGGACGGCTCGCTCGTGCTCGGCTACCAGGCGGTAAACGGGGTCATCCAGACTTCGGCCCCGCTCGCGCCGCTCTCGCTCGGAAAGGGGCTGATCAACCCGGCGACCCCGACGTCTACCTTCTCGGCCAGCGTCAACCTCAACTCGGACGCAACCGTAAATACCGCAACCGCGGCCTCGCCGGTGGGCATCTACGACTCGCTCGGCAGCTCGCACAACCTGCAGATCGCCTATACGAAGACCGGCACCAACCAGTGGAGCTACTCGGTAACGATCCCGAGCGCCGACCTGGCCGCACCCACCACGCCCGGGGCGAACACTCAGCAGATCGCCTCGGGCAGCCTGACCTTCGACTCCACAGGCAAGCTGACGGGCGTTACCGATTCGAGCGGGGCCGCAGTACCCGCGCCCTACAACGTCGCGGTCAACGTTCCGGCATTTGCCGACGGAGCATCGGGGCAGAACATCGTCTGGAATCTTTCCGGCACCTCGGGCAGCCCCCTGCTCACGCAGTCCAATCTCGCGAGCGGCACCACGAACATCGTTCAGAACGGCAGTCCGGCCGGAGCGCTCCAGGACTACACCGTGCAGACAGACGGAACCATCCAGGCCACGTTCACCGCCGGTCCGCCGCAGTCGCTCGGCCAGGTCGCGGTCGCGACGGTGGTCAACACACAAGGCCTGAACCAGATCGGCAACAACCTCTTCCAGGTCACGCAGGGCTCCGGCCAGGCGGAGATCGGCATCGCCGGAACGGGCGGGCGCGGCGTCATCAAGGGCGGCTACGTGGAGAGCTCGAACGTGAACATCGCGAACGAGTTCTCGAAGCTGATCGTCGCACAGCAGGCGTACCAGGCCAATGCCAAGACCGTCACCACCTTCAACCAGATCGAGCAGGCCACGATCGCCATCCTCCAGTAAGGCCGTCGGCGGCTCACGCGCGGCTCGCGATGAGCCGTGGGTGAGACATCCTGGAGCCGGTTCGGCGAGCAGGCGGCCTTGCATCGGGCTGCCTGCTCGTCGTTCTCATCCCGCTCTCATGCGGACCACTCTTCCGTAACCAAACCCGCGCTGCGTTTGGCCCCCGACATGCACCATCCTCCGGCAAACGCCCTTTCGAGGGAGCCGGAGCAGGGACCCGATGAGCACCGCCCTCCAACTGACCGATCTGAACCCATCCAACGGGGTTTCTCTCGCACCCGCGCCGCCGCGCCGCCCGGTGGAAGTCCTCCCGTGGCTGCCCTGCACGCTGGCGCTCGACATTCCGGTCATTCGCTTCACCGTGCGCTCGCTGCTGGAGCTCGCGCCCGGCGTGATCCTCGAAACCAGCGTGCACCAGAGCATGGACATTCCGCTGCGGGTCAACGGCCTCTTGATGGCCTGGACCGAGTTTGAAGTGGTGGGCGAGCGCCTCGCCGCCCGCATCACGGACCTCGCATGAGCTTCTTCGCCCCCAATCTGCCGTGGGCGCAAGCGCGGACTCTCAAGCGCGGCTTCTCGACGCTCGGCTTCGCGCGTTTGGGCGCGAGCCTGTCCGCCCTCTGGGCGTGGCTTTCGAGCGTCCGTCAGGCCCGGACCGCGACGCGGCGCCTGCAGGTTCTCGAGAAGGTCCACCTGGGCGACAAGCAGTTCATCGCGCTGCTGGAGCTGGATGGTCAAACCATTCTTGTAAGCTGCGCCCCCGGGGCGCCGCTGCAGATCGCTGCCGCGCAAACGTTGTACCCGGCGCAGCCAAAGCCGCTCGCGCCGGCTTGGAAGGCGGCCGGGGAAGTGACACGCTTTGAGGAGCAACCGATCCCGGCTCCTGCACTTAGCGCGGCCCCGCGCAAAGCGGGGCGGCCGCGCAAAATCAAGCCGATCGACGCTCCGGGTGCGCTCGAAACCGCGATACAAGCGCAGTCCGAGGCGCGGGTAACCCACTATCCCGCCGGGGCGGGTGCCTTTGCCCCGGCAGCCCCGGAAACGAAGCCCGGCAGCCTCATCGATGTCATCCAGGCCGAGAAGCCCAGCCGAGAAATCGCCGCAGCGCAGCCGCCGGTCGAGGAGACGTCCGCGCTTCTCGCGGCCATGCCGGAGCTGCGAATCGAGGACCATGTGCCAAAGCCCGCCGGCCTGGCCGCTCTGGTGCAGCCCGCCCTCGCCCGCAAGGCCGCCCCCGTGAAGCCGGTCAAGCGGACACCGGTGGCCGCGATTCCCGAGCCGGTCGTGCCTACGCCCGTGAAGCCTGAAGCCGGGCCGCCTCCCACCTCCGCCGCCAAGGCCGAGTCCGTATCCGCATCCGACCCAAAGGCCGACGCCACCTTCGCGGCCCTGCTCCAAATCCGGATGATGGCCACCGAGGTTTTCCAGGAGCTCGACACCGTACCCGTCCCTCCGCCTCCCCCGAGGCGGCCGAGCCTCGCGCGCCGGCTCAGCATCTCCGCGTGTTTTCTCGCCTGCTGCCTCCTGTCGCACGCGAGCGCCCATGCCGCGATGCTCGCCGCGGCGCCGCCCGCGGGCAACGACATCCATATCACCGGCCTCGGCGGCTCCTCTGCGCCCTGGGCCATTGTGGTCGTCCTCACGCTGCTTTCGCTGATTCCGTCGCTGCTGTTCTGCGTCACTCCGTTCGCGCGGCTGCTGATCGTCTTCCACTTCCTGCGCCAGGCGCTCGGGCTCCAAACCACGCCCTCCAATCAGACGCTCATCGGGCTCTCACTCATTCTCACCTTCTTTCTCATGCAGCCCACGGGCGAGGTCATCTATCGCGATGCCATCCTGCCCGTGCAGGCGGGCAAGCTCACGCCGCTCGACGGCGTGGCGCGCGCGGGCGAGCCGCTGCGGCACTTCATGTCCCACTACGTGCGGGCCAAGGATGCAGAGCTGTTTCTGGAGATCGCGCACGAGCCTCGGCCGAAAACGGTCGAGGACATGAGCTTCCGCGTGCTGCTGCCGGCCTACATCCTGTCCGAGCTCAAGGCCGGCTTCCAGATCGGCACGGTCCTGTTCCTGCCGTTTCTGATCGTCGACATGGTGGTCGCCTCCATCACCACCTCGGTCGGCATGGTGCAGCTGCCGCCCGTGGTCATCTCGACCCCGCTGAAACTGCTGCTCTTCCTCATGGTCGACGGATGGCACCTGCTCATCGGCTCGCTGATGCGGAGCTTCAACTAGATGGGCTCGCCGGAGGCCGCTCGATGGGAGTAGACCAGGTCGTCGAACTCGGGCGGGGCATGCTCATCGAGACCATGCTGCTGCTCGCCCCCATCCTGCTGGTCGCGATCGCGGTTTCGCTGGTGGTCAACATCGTCCAGGTGCTCACCTCCCTGCAGGACCAGACGCTTTCGACCGTTCCGCGCCTGCTCGCGACCGGCGCGACGGTGTTTCTGCTGATGCCGTGGATGTGGCGGCACCTCACCGGCTACACGGTCCACCTCCTGTCCGACTTTCACCGGGTGCTCCAGTGATCTCGATTCCGTTTTTCGACATCATCGCGGGCTTCCTGTTCATCGGCGTGCGCCTCACGGGCCTCATGCTGTTCGCGCCGTTTTTCTCGAGCGACGCCATCCCGGCCCGGGTCAAGGGCGGGCTGGTGCTCGCGCTGTCCTTTCTGCTGTACCCGGCGGTTTCTCCGCGGTTTCCGCCGTTTTCGCTCGACCACTGGCCCACCCTCGTCTTCAGTGAGCTGCTGGTCGGCGCGGCCACGGGCATCGCGACCTCGCTCGTTTTCGACGCGGTGCAGATGGCCGGCCAGATCCTGAGCGTGCAGATGGGCTACTCGCTGATCTCGATCCTGGACCCGCAGACCAAGGCCGAGTCGACCGTGGTCGCGACCTTCCACCAGCTGCTCGCGATGCTGATCTTTCTCCGGCTCGACGTGCATTTGTGGCTCCTGCGCGGGCTCGGCGCGAGCTTCACCTACCTGCCGCCCGGCTCCGCGCACCTGAGCCCCGCGTTCGTGCGCACCTCGCTCGCCGCGGGGGCGGCGGTGTTCGCGGTGGGGCTGCAGCTGGCCGCGCCGGTGCTCTCCGCGACCTTCTTCACGGATATTGTCCTCGGCTTGCTGGCCCGGGCCTCCCCGCAGCTGCCGGTGCTTCTGCTGGGTCCGGCGGTCAAGAGCCTGCTCGGCCTGGCCATCCTGGCCGCCACCCTCAAGTACTGGCCGGCGGTGTTTCGCGGGCTGTTCCTAAACGCGGTCCATACCTCGGAGCACTTGCTCCGGCTCGCGCAATAGCGAATGGCCGACGAGAGCAAAACAGAAAAAGCCAGTCCGCAGCGGCGCAAGAAGGCACGCGAGCAGGGTACGGTCGCGCGCTCCCGCGAGTTGCCGGGCGTGCTCGCCATCACGGCCGCCTGCGCGGCGGCGATGCTGCTCGCGCCCTCCGCCGCCGAGCACTGGACCACCCTTTACCGCGAGCTGCTCGACTCCGCCGCGACCACCACCATCGACGTGAACGGGCCGCTCCTGTTCTGGGTCGCGACCGAAGCGCTGCGCTGGATCGCGCCGATCCTCGCGGCCGGCTTCGTCCTGGCGTTCGCCGCGATGTTCGCCCAGGGCGGTATCACCTTCGCGCCCGCCGCGCTCGCCATCAAGCCCGAGCGCATGAACCCGGCCTCGCGCCTCGGGCAGATCTTCTCGATCGCCGGGGTGCAGAACCTGCTCAAATCGCTCATCCCGTTCTCATTGATGGCCCTGATCGGCGCGAGTACCCTCCGGACCCACTGGGCGCTGATGGTCCATCCGGCGGCTTCCTCGCCGCGCGGGTTCGCCGCATACCTGGCGGGAATTTCGTTCACGATCCTGTGGAAGTGCGGCCTGGTCCTGCTGGCATGGTCGGCGATCGACTACTTCCTGGTCTGGCAGAAGAACGAAGGCGATCTCAAGATGTCGAAGCAGGAGGTCAAGGACGAGATGAAGCAGTCCGACGGCAACCCGGCCACCAAGGCGCGGGTGCGCCGCGTGCGCAGCCAGATGCGCCGCCGCAACGCGCTCAAGGCGACCAAAACCGCCACCGTCGTGGTGACCAACCCCACGCACTACGCGGTCGCGCTGCGCTACGAGCCGCACATGGCCGCCCCGCTCGTCGTTTCCAAGGGGCTTGACTTGCTGGCCCAGCAGATCAAGGCGCTCGCGACCGAAGAGGGCATTCCGCTGATGGAAAACCGCGCGCTCGCCCAGGCCTTGTACAAAACGGTCGAGGTAGGCGACGCGATCCCTTCGGCGCTGTATCAGGCGGTCGCCGACATTCTGGTCCTGGTCTTCCGCGCGCAGGCCGAGGTGCGCGCGCAGGAGGCGGCGCGGCGATCGCGAACTGCCTCCGGCACGCCGATCGGGAAAGCGCCCAGCGCCGGTTCGGCCGCCAACGTGCAGGCAGGAGGTGCGCCAAGCCGATGAAGACCCCGACCCCTCCCAAGCAGCCCATCCTCTCCGCCCTCCGTGCCTCCGGCGACTGGGTCGTTCCCATCGCGGCGGTCGCCATGCTGTTCGTTATGCTGGTGCCGCTGCCGGGCTTCGTGCTCGATCTTCTCTTGACCATCTCGATCACCGCCTCGGTCCTGGTGCTGCTCACCGCGATCCAGATCCTCAAGCCGGTGCAGTTTTCCGTCTTTCCCTCGCTGCTGCTGCTGCTCACTCTCATGCGGCTCTCATTGGACCTCGCGAGCACGCGCCGCATCCTGCTCCACGGCTCGGACGGGCCTTCCGCCGCGGGTCACGTCATCGAGGCGTTCGGGCAGTTCGTGGTCGGCGGCAACTACATCGTCGGCTTCGTTCTGTTCCTGGCCCTTACCGCGATTCAATACCTGGTCATCAGCCACGGCGCGGTCCGGACCGCGGAGGTCACCGCGCGCTTCACCCTCGACGCGATGCCCGGCAAGCAGCTCGCCATCGACGCCGACCTGAACGCCGGGCTCATCAACGAGCAGCAGGCCCGCAAGCGCCGCGCCGCGGTGAGCCAGGAGGCCGAGTTCTGCGGTGCCATGGACGGCGCGGCCCGGTTCTCGCAGCGCGACTCGCTGGCCACCATCATGATCATGGCGATCAACATCGTCGCCGGCTTCCTGATCGGGGTCTTCCAGCAGGGCATCCCGTTCGACCAGGCGCTCAAGACCTACACCATCCTTACGGTCGGGGACGGCCTGGTCGCGATCCTGCCCTCGCTTCTGGTTTCGGTCGCGGGCGGCATCGTG
Organism: uncultured Acidobacteriaceae bacterium; assembly: GCA_964250195.1. Classification (GTDB taxonomy): domain Bacteria; phylum Acidobacteriota; class Terriglobia; order Terriglobales; family Acidobacteriaceae; genus EB88. Next base: position 4,070 of record CAXUEU010000078.1, on the reverse strand, counting down.
GTGACCCGCGCGGCAAGCAAGGACTCGCTGGGCGTCAACGTGAGCCGGCAGATTCTCGGCTCGCCGCGGCTGCTGCGGATCGCGGGCGGCGTCCTATGCGCGCTGGGGCTGATTCCCGGCCTGCCCAAGCTGGCGTTCTTCGCGCTGGGCGGGGCGCTGTTCTTCGCGGCCTACAAGATGAAGGGCGAACCCAGCCTGGAGGAGGCCGACGACGCTCCGGCGCAGCCCCTGCTCGGCGCCGGCGGCGCTCCGGCGGCGGCGGGCGACCCCATGGACGCCGTGCTGAAGCTCGACGAGCTGATGCTGGAGGTGGGCGCGAACCTGGTCCCGATGGTGGACGCGGCGCAGGGCGGCCAGCTGCTCAATCGCATCAAGACCATGCGCAAGTCGCTTGCGCAGCAGCTCGGCTTCCTGGTGCCGTCGATCCACATCACCGACAATCTTTCGCTCAAGCCCGGCGAGTACTGCATTTCGCTGCGCGGGACCGAGATCGCGCGCGCCGAGCTCCGCCGCGGCCAGCTGCTCGCCATCCACTCCGACCCGCAGCCTCCGGCGCTGCCCGGCATCGAGACCTTCGAACCGGCCTACGGGACCCCCGCCCGCTGGATCGGGCCCGAACAGCAGGCGCAGGCCATCGCGCTCGGCTTCGCGGTGGTCGACGCGACTTCCGTGCTCGCGGCGCACTTGGCCGAGCTGATCCGCCGCAATGCTCATGAACTTCTCACCCGGTCCGAAACCAAGCGGCTGGTCGACCGGGTGAACGAGACCCATCCCAAGCTCGTCGACGAGCTGATTCCCAAACTCATGAGCCTCGGGGAGGTCCAGAAGACGCTCCAGGGATTGCTGCGGGAACAGGTTTCGATCCGCGACCTGGGCTCAATTCTGGAGGCACTGGTGGACACGAGCACCGCCAACAAGAACCCTATCGCGTTGGTGGAAGCGGCCCGCCATGCGATCGGACGCTCGCTCGTCCACCCCTTGCTCGACGACAAGGGCGCGCTCAAGGTGGTCACGCTCGACGCCGCGCTCGAGGAGGAGTGCATGCGCGCCGCCAACAGTAACGGCGGCCCGTCGCCCGCGGGCGCGCTGCAGGTCAGTGTGGCCCGCAAAGTGCTTGACAGTCTGCGTGCAACGTTTGGGGACACCATCGGCGACGCGCCACCGATCCTGCTGTGCGCTTCCCCGGGGCGCTTCTATCTGCGGCGGCTCATGGAGCCGTTCCTGCCCAAACTGGTGGTCATCGCGCCCACGGAAATCCCGCCGATGACGGCGGTGCAGTCGGTGGGCATAGTTCGTTAGCTCGTTTAAGGAAATCGGTTAGCAAGCGGTGAGAAAGGCATGAGGGCATGATGGGAACACAACCGACTACGGGAACCTACCGCGCCGCGGTGACGGGCTTCGGCGAGGGCTTCGGCGAAGGCGAGGCGATTCGCAACCAGATGGTTCTGGACGAGCTGCCGCAAGTCCAGTTCATCGCCGCGCGCATCCTCGAACGGCTGCCCGCGAACGTCCAGCTCGAAGACCTGGTCAGCGCCGGGGTGCTCGGCCTGCTCGAGGCCTATCGGCACTACGATCCGGCCCGCAACGCGCAGTTCAAGACCTTCGCCCGCTTCCGCATTCGCGGGGCGATTCTGGACAGCCTGCGCAACCTGGACTGGGGCACGCGCAACATGCGTCGCAAGGCCCGCGACATCACCGAGTCGAGGGCGCGCCTCGAAGCCGTGCTCGGCCGCGCGCCCTCGAACGAGGAGATCGCCGAGGAGCTCCACATCTCGCTCGACCAGCTCGAAACCACGATGAGCCGCATCGACGGGCTGCACATCGTCGAGCAGCGCACCGCTCCGTTCGGTGAAAGCGGCGAGGTCGAGGACCTGATCGAGTCCGCCCCGGGCAACGAGCTGAACCCGTTCGACCTGTGCCTGCGCGCCGAAAACAAGGAGCACCTGGCTCGCGCGATTGCCGCCCTCAACGAGCGCGAGCAGCTCATCCTCTCGCTTTACTACAAGGAGGAGCTGACTATGAAAGAGGTCTCCGAGGTCGTCGGGGTCGCGCTGTCCCGTGTGTCGCAGATCCACAACGCCGCTATCGCGAAGCTGCGTCTCGCCCTCCGCTCTACCTATCTGCGCCCGCTCGGCGGCCTGCAGCCGCGCATCGCCGCCGCCGGAGCGGCCTGCTGAAGCGGTTCGCCTCGCCCCGTAGACCGGAACCACAGAGTTCCACGCGGCTTTTCCGCCGAGAAAAGCCGCAAAGAACACACTTTGGGACACCACCTAAGAGGAGAACCGCTTTGATGACGGCCGCCCAGCGCTCGATCCAGCCCTGCAACTTCCGCTCCGCCGGGCGGCTCTCGAACGAGAGCGCCCGCACCCTCAAGACGCTGCACGAAGCGCTCGCGCGCAACCTCATGAACACGCTCGACGTGTACCTGGGCACGTCGCTCGACATCAAGCTCGCCTCCCTCGAGCAGCTCGCGATGGAGGACTACCGGGCCGGCCTCCAGCACTCCTCCTACGTGCTGCCCTGCGTGCTCGCGCCCGCCTCGCACACCCTCGTTCTCGAGATGAGCGCCCCGTTGCTCTATTCGACCGTGGACCTGCTGCTCGGCGGCACCGGCGGGGTCACCGAGGACACGCGCGAGCTGACCGAGATTGACGAGGAGATCGCGCACGGCCTCGCCGCGCTCATTGCCCAGCAGGTCGAGCGCGCCTGGCAGCCCATCGGGGTTTCCGTCGCGCCCGGCGCAGCCGTCCGCCCGTCGATGGTGCACAAACTGTTCCCTCCGACGGAAAAGGTGCTCGTGGTCCGCTACGAGGTTGCGCTCGCCGGCGTGTCCGGTACGCTGCACATCGCGTTTCCCGCCTCGGTCGGCGGCCACCTGGTCCGCAACATCAAGGCCGACCCCGCCGCCGCGCGCGGGCCGGTCCGCTTCTTCCCGCGCCTGCCGCTCGAGGAGCGCATCCTCGACTGCCGGTTCACCCTCGCGGGCGGCCTGCCGGAGGTGCGCGTGCCCGTGCGCGAGCTCGCCGCCCTCGCCGTCGGCCAGGTCTTCCGCCTGGGCGCGCCGGTCGAGTCCACCGGACGCCTCGCGCTCGAAGGCAAGCAGTTCTTCGAGGCCGTCCCCGTCCGCAGCGGCAAAAACAAGGCCGTGGAACTGATCACCCCGCTCGAGCAGAGCTCCTGGACGCAAGACTGAAGCGCAGCCCGCATCGGGACCCAACCTGCCTTTCGCCTACACTCTTCAACGCGTAAAACGAGAAACGAGCCGCACGATGGACCAGAAAAAAACTCAGGAAGCGCACGCGCAGTTCGCGGCCATCCTCGCCCCCCTGCTCGCGGCCGAGCTCAAGCTGCCGCTCACGCCGGCCGCCCCTTCACCCGAGGCAGCCGCCTACCTGGCGGAGGCCGCCGCGGTGCTCGCGCTCAGGTTCGAGGGCGCGCTTGCCGGCGAGTGCCTCCTGGCCGTCGGACCCGAGGACGCGCGCCTGCTCGCCGCGGCCGGTTCCGGCGCGACCGCCGAGGAGCTGCTCGCCCCCGCCCTCCATGCGCTCGCCGAACCGCTCGCGGCCGCGCTGTTCGCGCATTACGGCTCGGTCCATGCCGTTCCGGCCGAGAAGCCGGAGACGGCTCCCGAGCACGCCTCGCCCATCGCCCTGCTCACCGGCACGGCCGGCGAAGCTCCGCTCACTCTGGCCCTCTACGCCGACGGGGAGCTGGAGCGCGGCCTGGCCCGCCTGGCCCGCGTTCGCGCGGCCGCCGCGGCCTCCGGCTACACCGGCGGCAACCTCGGGCTGGTCATGGATGTCGAGCTCAACGTCGCATTGCGCTTCGGCGAGCGCCGGCTCTCCCTGCGCGAAGTCATGGACCTGACCAGCGGCTCGGTGGTGGAACTCGACCGCGAGGTCGACGAACCGGTGGAGCTCATCCTCGACGGCAAGGTGGTCGCGCGCGGGGAAGCGGTGATCGTCGACGGCAACTACGGGGTTCGCATCACCGAGGTTCTGCACGCGGTCGGCGTCTAGAGCCTGTTATGAAGTTAATCCGAACATCCTGGCCAGCATAAGCATGGAGAA
>CAXUEU010000077.1:0-15974 GCA_964250195.1 uncultured Acidobacteriaceae bacterium | reverse complement strand
CTCCCACCCCATGCTCCCGGTCGACGGCTTTGAAGCCGAGTTTCCCGCCGCGCGGGTGCTCTACGCCCAGGGCGCGCCCTATGTCGAAGGAGTCGCGCTGCCCGTCCCGCGCACGCTCTTTCACACCTCCGCCGGCAAGGAAGGCCTGACCGCCGAGTACTTCAGTTCTCCCGATCTCTCCGGCGCGCCGAAAGCGATCCGCAACGATAAGCAGATTGACTTCGACTGGACCTTTGCGCCGCCCCTCCCTGGGCTCGACCGGAAGTCCTACAGCGTGCGCTGGACCGGAACCATCACGCCGCCGCAGCCCGGCGTGTACAAGTTTGCGCTCAAGGTGGGGCGGTGCGGCGACGGCTGCGACGGCCTGCCCGCAAGCCTGAATCGCAACACGGAGCAGGTTGCCGTTACCCTGGACGGACATTCGGTTGACGCTGCCCACCATGCACCCGGCACCGAGGATTGGGGGGCGGTCACCCACGAAGTCGATCTCACTTTCGCCGATGCGAAGCCGCACTCCATCACGGTCGAGTTCAGGCACCTGGGTCCGCTCACCTTCTCCGGCATCTCTCTGCGCTGGTCGCCGCCGATCGATCTTGAGCTCGCAAGCGCCGTCCGGGCCGCCAATGCCGCCGATGTCGTGATCGCCTGTGTCGGGCTTACGAACGAGCTCGAAGGGGAGGAGATGCCGACCCATGTCGAAGGCTTTGCCGGGGGTGACCGCACCTCGCTCGACCTGCCCGCCCCGCAAGAACGCCTGCTGGAAGCGCTCGCCGCGACCGGAAAGCCGTTGGTCGTCGTACTCCAGAACGGCAGCGCCCTCTCCGTGAACTGGGCTGCCGCGCACGCGAACGCGATTCTCGAAGCCTGGTACCCCGGGGAGACCGGCGGCCAGATCATCGCCGAAATCCTGGCCGGCAAGACCAATCCAAGCGGCAAGCTGCCTGTGACTTTTTACGCGAGCGCCGCGGATCTGCCGCCGTTCGAGAACTACTCCATGCGCGAACGAACCTATCGTTACTTCACCGGCAAGCCGTTGTGGCCGTTCGGCTACGGCCTGAGCTACACCCACTTTGCCTTCTCGGGCCTCGAGCTCTCGGCGCAGACCCTCGAAGCAGGCAGTCCGCTCAGCGTCGAAGCAGACGTGCGAAATACCGGCACCGTGGCCGGGGATGCCGTGGCCGAGCTGTATCTGACGCCGCCCCAGGGCAGCCTCGCGCCGCTCCGGCAGTTAGTTGCTTTCGACCGCGTCCCGCTCACCCCCGGCGAGCGGAAGCACCTCCATTGGAAGCTCGAACCGCGCCGTCTCTCGTCCGTCGATGCGGCCGGTCTGCGCGCCATGCGAGCGGGGCGGTACTCGCTCTCCCTCGGCTCACCCGCGCCGGAAGCGTCCGCCTCCTTTACCATCCGCGGCGAGCAGGCTCTGCCGAAGTAGACGGGCTTACGAGGACTGCATCCCTGACGCCCATAATGGCCCTTCGCATTTACTTCACCGCCGAGCGTGCGTTTCTCGCGTGGCTTCGCACGGGCTTGGGCTTACGGGGTCGGCTTCGCATCGGCGCGCTTTGGGTTGTTTGTTCGGCGATTGCCGGCTGCCTCCGGTACCGCGCCCCGGGAAACAGGTATTTCCGTGCACTCGGGCTTCGCGCTCATACGCTTGGGATTGATTGTTAGCCTGACATTGGCTCTTCGTGAGTCAGCAGAAGCTTGCAACAGGCAAACCGCTCTGCACCGGCCGCCGATCCAGGCAGGCGTCGTTTTCCTCCGCGCAGATATCCGGCTCTGCTCGGGAACGTTTAGCGGCGTACATAGCGGCATCGGCGTGCCGCTTCAACTCTTCCGGAGTCGTGCCATCGTCGGGATACATCGCCAATCCGAAACTCGCCGATCCGCTGATACGCACGCCGTCCAACGAAAAATCGTCGCCGAAGCACAGCAGCAGACGCGCTTCATAGGCCGCGCCGTCCTCGGGGCTCCCGAGAGCGGGCACGATCAGCAGGAACTCGTCGCCGCCGATTCTGGCCAGGAGGTCGGATGCTCGAATCGCCCCACGCAGACGCGCCGCAATCTGTTGCAGGAACAAGTCTCCTGTCTTGTGCCCATACCGATCATTGACCTCCTTGAACCGGTCCACATCGATATAAACCACACCGACGCGGCCGCCGGTGCGCGCGGCTGCCAACGCTTGTTCCAGGCGAGCATCGGCAAGCCTCCGGTTCGGGAGGTTTGTCAGCTGGTCGTGGGTCGAGCGATAGTTGAGCTCGTCGTAAAGCAGCCGTTGGTTCATGGCCAGATTGACGAGGCTCGCGCCCGTCGCGAGGGTTTGCAGTTGGTCCGCCGAAAGAGTTTCAGTATCGATGCCGGCGGCATGGAAGCTTCCAAGCCTCCTGCCTTTCGCGTCCGTCAGCGCGGATTCATAGTGGGGTTCGACCTCATTCCCCGCATCACTCGTGCCTCGGTCCGACGCATTCTCGAGAACATACCCGCAATGCACGCCCGGTACGAGGGCGGCGATGGATGAGCAAATGTCTTCAAGCAATTCATCGAGGGTCGCCTCGGAGTTGATGCGCTCCAGCAGGCGGCTTCGTTCTCGTTCGACGCGGACCGAGCGCTCGATTTGTTCCGTTTGGATCGCGACACGGCGGCGCAGCACCGCGACCCAGATAAGCACCAGGCCGGTGAGGCTCAGCAGTCCGGCACCGGCCATGGCTAGATTCTTTGCCGTCCACCAGGAAGGGCGGCCCAGCACTCGTAAATCGTCCGCGCCCCGCAAGTCGAGCCGGAACAGAAGAGGCTTACCCCAGGCTGTCGGAGTGACGCGGCAAATGCCGCGAACCTCGACGGCCGTTCCAGGTTGGAGTTGCGGCAGGGAAGCTCGCTTCTTCGTCTGCAGCACGACACTTACCGGGTGCCGGTCGACATCGATGACAAGAGCGTCCGAGAACTCCCCTTGCTGCTCGGACAAGACGTGCCCACGCATGCTCACGAACGCATCGCTGAAACGTCCGCTCATCGCGTCTGAGTAGCTCACTTGGCGCGGCTTGAGTTCCTGCTTCAAGCCGGCAGGAAAAATTTGAGCATTCTCGAGCACGGCCGAGTAGGCATGACCGTCGGCGAAGCCGACGACATCGACCACCGATCCGGGTTCGAGCGTGCCGACCTGCCGTGTCAGGGCGAAAAGGTTTTGTTCACCGTTCCGGATGACCAGGAAATTTCCCGGTTCGAAGGCACTCACCACACCGCGCACCCGAACTCTCCGCGACCGATCGAGAATGTAGCGCGATTCCATCAAGCGCGAAATGTCGGTGACCGGCAAGCTCGCCGGTCTGAGAACCGGTTTGCTTAGGAGTCGTACGTCCGACGATTCGGAGGTCAAGAGTTTCGGACGCATGATCTGGAACGTCTCGTTGAAATCCGCTGCGGCGACACCCGAGACCTCTACCTCAGCATCGATCAACTCATGGAGCGCGAGCTGCTCGTAGTGATGCACATAGACTTGCACGATACCGCCCGGCAGCAGCACCTGCATTTGCGCAACGGCACCTCCGCCATGGTTTTCGACCGTCGCCGAACGAACCATGCCGCGAAGCCGGACTCTGCGGCAGTCGAGTTCGCCGGAAACGAGCTGCCTGTACGACGCCGGCGCTGCAGGCATCGTTCGTCCCGGTCCCAGCACACGCACCTGGGCACCCGCGGCGACCATGCTTCGAAAACTCGCCTGTGTTTTCCCGTCGACTTCGATCCGGTCTCCGACATGGATGGGAAGCGGATAGGGGGCTTCCATATAGATGAAAACGGCACCGCTTTCGTCCGCCACGAAGAAGTTCTTCTCGTTCGGCTGATAATAGGTCACCCTTGCTGTCAGGTGGACAGGGAATGCTCTTCTGGCCTCCTCGGGAGGTAGATCGTGAACTTGGCGCGCCGTGGTCAGAGGTCCGGACCCGCCCATTGCGCAAAGAGCCGCGGTCCCGTAGGAGAGAAGCAGGAGAAGCAGGAGAAGCAGAAAACGCCCAAATGCTCCGCGGGCAGCACCGTGGCACGCAAGCAAGCGCGGTTTGCTTTCAAGTCTGCGAGTCCGAGTGTCCATGGCCAAAAGTGACGGTGCTCCGTTTCCTTGTCTCTCTATCGGCAGAAGAGCCGTTTCCATTCAGTGGCCCGGCAGGGAATAGAACTCGAAAGTAACTTCCTTTCCCAATCTGGAACGGAACGATTCGGTTTTCCTGTTTCGGGACCTGATTACCGACGATTGCATTTGCCCCTGAACAAATATTCCCGAAGAGCCGATAGAAGGAACACGGGCCGGTCGCGGCCGGTTCGGGGAAGGGCAAGCAGCGCATGTTTTCGATCATCGGCATCGTGGTTGTTTTCGGAGCGGTCATTGGCGGCTTCCTCATGGAGCATGGGCATCTCGCCGTTCTGATTCAGCCGGCCGAGCTCGTCACGATCGGTGGAGCTGCTATCGGTACGCTTTTAGCGGCCAATCCCATGCACATCCTCAAGGGCATCAGCTCCGGCCTCATCGGGGTGCTCGGCGGACCTAAATTTCCTAAGCAGCGCTACCTTGACACCCTCAAGATGATGTTCGACCTGTTCACCAAGGCCCGGAAGGAGGGCATGGTTTCCATCGAAAACGACGTCGAGGAAGCGGACAAGAGCGAGATATTCAAGAAGTATCCGGCTTTTTTGAAGGACCACCATGTTCGGGATTTCGTCTGCGACACCATGCGCATGGCCATCACCGGCGGGGTAAGCACGTTCGATGTCGACCAAATGATGGATCTGGACATGGAGGTGCACCACAGGTGCGCGGAGCAGCCGACGAGCGCGCTGACGACCGTCGCGGATGCGCTTCCCGGTCTTGGGATTGTCGCTGCCGTTCTCGGCATCGTGGTAACGATGGGTGCGCTCGGCGGCCCTCCCGAAGAGATCGGTCACAAGGTAGCAGCGGCGCTGGTCGGCACGTTCCTGGGTATTCTCCTCTGCTACGGCATGCTTGGCCCTCTCGCCTCCGCCATGGGCAAGCGAGTCGGCGACGAGCATGGGTACTACTACATTCTTCGCGTAGTGATGCTTTCTTTCATCAAGGGCATGTCGCCGATTCTGGCAGTCGAGATGGCGCGCCGAGCGATTCCCGGGCACCTGCGTCCTTCGTTCACCGAGGTCGAGAACGTATGCCGGGGCAAAGCTGCCGAGGCGGTGAAGTAGTCATGGCATCTCCTCAGCCCCCCATCATCCTGATCAAGAAAAAAAGCAGTCACGGCGGTCACCATGGCGGTGCGTGGAAGGTCGCCTACGCCGATTTTGTCACTGCGATGATGGCGCTGTTCATCGTCCTGTGGCTGATGAGTTCGTCCTCAAAGCAGGAGAAGATCGTCATCGCCGGGTATTTCCAGGATCCCCACGGCCGCTCGGCCGACAAAGGCTCTGACCGCGCTGGGACGGGCGAGAACATTCTCTTGAACAAGCAGGACTTGACCAAGCTCAAGGAAGCCCTGCAGCAGGCGATCCATAAGGTGGACCCGCTGGACATGCTCAAGAAGCAGATCGAGTTCACCATCACGCCCGAAGGGCTGCGCATCGAGCTGATCGAGGACCCGAAAGGCACATTCTTTGAAACAGGCAAGATTCAGCCGACGCCGATTCTGGTCGCCATCCTCAAAATTTTATCTGCCCAATTGGGGCCCTTGCCGAATCGCCTCTCCATTGAAGGCCATACCGATGCGCAGCCGTATATGAACGATCGACTCTACAGCAATTGGGAGTTGTCCGCGGATCGCGCGAACGTCGCCCGGCGATTGATGCAGGCCAATGGCGTCCGCCTTAACCAGGTTGCGCAAGTGCGGGGGTTCGCGGACCAGCGGCTCCGCGACCCAAAAAATCCCTACAACGCAGCGAACCGGCGTATCTCGCTGATCGTGCAATACCTCGAGGAAGGCAAGGATCTGCCGCTGGGTGCTTTTGCCGGCTCCACCAAAGCCGGGACAGACGCGAAGGCTCCGTCCCCGGGAGCGCCGAAAGCGACGCATTTACACCCTCAAGCGGGCGAATAGCAGGTTATTCTCCAAGCCGCCGCTTCAGCATGTGTTTTTTACTCGATTCCCAAGGTGGGAAAATGCAACACCATGGTACCGTGACCCCTCATTCTATTTCCATTTCCTGCCGATGAGTCCGTTATAGTCGCCCACAGGAAACCACATAGATGGAACGAAACGGAACGCCCAGTCAACTGAACGGACAGCTCGCCCGCAGGAGTGCATTCGTGCCGGATCATCTGCTTTCGTCCACGATTTGTCCATCGCCGGCGGGAGCACCTCGCATTCTGGTCGTGGAGGATGATGTCCCACTCGCTCGGCTGCTTTGCTCCTGGCTCGCATCGGAGGGCTTTGTCGGCCATGTCGCTCATCATGCGGAGGCCGCTCTTGTTGAACTCGAAGGAAACACGTTCCAGCTGGTTTTGCTGGACCTCAACCTTCCCGGAATGGACGGCCTCACCGTCCTGCCCAGAATCCATGCCGTGCAGCCCGGTCTCCCGATTATGGTTGTCACCGGGCGCAGCCGCACCGAAGACCGCATCGAGAGCCTGAACGGGGGCGCCGACGACTGTTTGATCAAACCGTTCTCCCTCTTGGAGCTGCTCGCGCGTATGCGGGCCCTCTTGCGGCGCAGCTCTGTGGCGGCCGCAGACGCGCTGCCTCCAAGGAAGGAACCCGGACTGTTTCTCAATCGTGAAGAGTACCGCGTTGAGCGCGATGGGCGCCGGATCGAGCTGACCCCGCGTGAATTTGCCCTGCTCGACTACCTGATGCAGCACGCGCCCAAACCCGTTTCCCGCGCCACGTTGATGGAGGAGGTATGGCGTGTGCCTTTCGATCCCAGCACCAACATCGTCGATGTGTACATGAAATACCTTCGCGACAAGATCGACGCCACCGGCGAGGAGAAGCTCATCCGCACCGTAAGGGGGGTCGGCTATGCCCTTGCCTGCGCTTGATTTCCCGGGCATGGCGGAGCCGAATAATCGCTACCCCTCCGTGCGGCCCGGCGATCGCGACCCGGTACGAATCCTGCTCGTCAGTCCTAACGCGCGGCTGCGCGCGCAGCTTCGAGAAAAGATCGGTGCTCCGCGCTGGACGTTGACGGAGGCCGCAAGCGGGGCTGAAGCCCTGGATGGGCTCGGCGACGCCCGGACCGAGCTGCTGCTGCTCGACCCGATGCTTCCGGACATCGTCGCGAACGAGTTCAGCGCGCTCGTTCTCCAGCGCTTTCCCTCGATCGAAATTCTTACGCTCAACGCGCAGACCGGCCATTTGCTGCTCGCCAACGCATCTCCCACGCCGCTTGCCGCTCAGCTCACCGATCTGATCTACAAAGGCACGATTCCCGATACGCCGCCGCCCCCGCCGCCGCAGCGCGTCGAGGGCGCGCCGCGCACCGGCCTCCGCGGCATGGTCGGCAGCTCGGCCGCCATGCAGCGGGTCTATCGGCTTACGGAGATGGTCGCCCGTTCCGAAACGACCGTGCTCGTCACCGGGGAAAGCGGCACCGGCAAGGACCTGGTCGCGCAGGCGATCCACATGATCAGCCCGCGCGCCAAGCATCCGTTCGCGGTGGTCAACTGCGCCGCCATCCCGGAAGCCCTGCTCGAGGCCGAGCTTTTCGGCTATGCCAAGGGGGCGTTCACCGGAGCGATGCAGTCCCGCATCGGACGCATCCATGCCGCGCACGGCGGAACCCTGTTCCTCGATGAAATCGGCGACATGCCCCTGTCGCTCCAGAGCAAGATTCTGCGCTTTCTCGAACAGGGCGAGGTGCAGCGCCTGGGCGGCAACGACAACCTCAAGGTGGACGTGCGCGTGGTAGCGGCGACCAACGCAGACCTGAAGACGCTCTCCGCCCAGAAGCTCTTCCGCGAGGACCTGTACTACCGGCTCGCCGTGTTCCCGATCCAGCTCGCCCCCTTACGCGAACGCGAGGGCGACGTTCGCATGCTGGTCGAAACGTTTGCCGCGAAGTTCTGCCCCGGCGTCCGCATCGCTCCGGAGGTCCTCGCGATGCTCGAAACCCATCCGTGGCCCGGCAATGTCCGTGAGCTCCGCAACACCATGGAGCGCGCGTCCATCCTCCTCGACGGCAACCGCATGATGACCGCCGAGCACATCCTGCTCTAATCCTCTCCATTCCGGCGTCCGAAGGAGGTCGAATCGGGATCGTCCTGCATGGAGTGTTCGCCCCACTCGTCCTTACCAGTCATGGGGTCGATCGGAACGCGGCGGAGAAACTTCACATTTTTACCCTGAACGTCCACACCATTGACAAGAATTTGGAGATCAGGTGGGTAGCCGCCGGAATCGACCTTGGTTTGAAAGGCGTTGCGGTCGGCTGCGTCCTTGTACTTGTCGATGGCCGCGCGCATGGTCCAGAGATCATAGCGGAGCTCGCGTTTCTTCTCGCGCTTGTGCTCGAAGCGAGTGATGGGAATAACGGCGGAGGCGAGGACGGAGAGGATGGCAACGGTGATGATCAGCTCGACGAGGGTGACGCCAGCCTCGTTCGATGAAGCAGCTTTACACTCATGCTTATAGGGGTTTTATATGCGTACTCCCACAATTTTCCTCGGTCATTACTAACGCCAACGCTGCATCACGCTCTTATTCGCATGGTTATGTTCACTCGAGAACACTTTTCCAAGCTCTTATCTCCTTTGCTAGAGCCGAGCCTAGCACCAATTCCCTCAATTCTGCTCGAACAACATCCTCTTTAACCCTCTTACGCAAAGGTGGAAGCAGGAGGATTCTGCTTCCACCTAGCTCACCATCTTTTAGCAATTCTATAATTTCCTCAATTTTATCAGACGTTGCCGCAGCAGCTACCGCAATAGCTAGGCCATCCTTCGTCGCACTAGGTTTATCTTCTACATACACCGGCTCCCGCTTATAAGCGGCCACTAGAAAGTCAAAGAATTGCCTAGCGTCTTTTACGGCAAGGCAACGCGCGATCGTGGCTCTTGTCGCATCCAGGTAATCACCCTCCAGGTGCTTGAGGAGGATCAGGATTGCTTCGCTGTATGGCCCTGGGCTGCTCTGCATCTCCCACAAGTTCTCGTAGGAAAATCCGACGTTTCTCAGATCGGTCAGTATAGGCTGTTGGTTGGCAAAAAAGAGAGCTTGTTTTTGAGAAGCCCTCTCCGAAATAGCTTTTCGTTTTGCAACCCACTGGGTATCACGCTCCTTGGATTTCAAAAACTCCGATGCGTTCATCTTCGCCTCAACGAACCTTATTTTGCACCCGGTATGTAGGCAGGTCAATGCCTGTCTCGTCAATAGCCTTCAGGAGGTTTGGCGTAAGCGTCGTTTCGGGTCTTACATAAAGATGAAATTCTAAGGCCTCCTGTTTCGCATAAGCGATGTAGTCTTTGATCTGTTGGGTAAGACCGAGCCTGGCAACGTTCTTTACTTCGCTTATAGATACCCCGGTTGTGAAGCCATCAGATATTCTGCGACGGCCATCTACCCTAAAAGCATTCCGAGGACCGATATTATAAGTCGATTTAACCGCAGCTTCGCCTTCCTTGCCAAGCTGGTTAGCTGTTCTAATCAAGTTGCCAGCTTCTCCAAGATCAGATGCATCGCGAGCAAGAGTAAGTACTCTTCCCGCTTTTGCAATCGCACTGCCGCCGGGGAGCCCAACAGTGGAGGCCGCTGCTCCAGCCGCATAAAGCGCGGCTTGCCCAGTATTGCCCTGCGCTAGCTGGAGCGCGGCATTGGCACCGTTCGCGAACGCGCCGATCTCTGGAATCAGCCCGATCGCATCCAGGGTGCCGCTGATGAAACTAGCAACCACGTCCGTGCTCGCCTGAGCGGAAAAGCCGCTGCCGAAGTCGCTGTAGGGCAGCGTGGCCGAGGCGTACGCGGCTCCGCTGCTGGGATCGATGGAGAAGTCATAGCCGCTGTTATCGCCGCTGCCGCTCGCGGACAAGTCGCCGCCCGAGTTGTTCGAGTCGGAGCCGCCGCCGTTGCCCCCGCCGTCCCCGCAGTCGCTGTCGTTCCCGTCGCCGCAGAGCCCGTACTGGTCGACCGCAGCGAGGGGTCGGTTGGATAGGTAGGCATAGCGATTGAAGCTCTGTGGGTCGGAAAGATCCAGGCTGCCGTTGTAAGGGTCGGGCGTCAGCCAACGACCCTGCGCGGGGGAACAATGTCGCGTCGGTTCCGTTTTCGGCGTCGCGCTCGTGGTCGGTGAATGGGAAGCTGTCATTGGCCGAGAGGTTGACCTCGCCGAAAGGCAGGCTGTTCGCGCCGGTCAGGTTGCCCGCTTGCGGGTCGAAGATGCCGGTGAGCGAGCCCAGGTGATCAGTAAGCCGGAACTTCGGCACGGCGTTCTCCGTGCCGGCGACGATGCCGAACACGCCGCCCGGGCCGTACAGCCGGTCGCTCCACGCCCCGCTCGACGGATCGCGCGTTGCCACGAGCTGGCCGCCGAAGTAGAAGTATTCGAGGGCGCTCGGTCCGTCCTTGCGGACGCGCTGGCCAAGCCCGTCGTAGGTGTACGTACTGCCGCTGCTTCCGGCCATCAGACCATCGGCGCGGTACTGGTAGCTGTTGCCGAGGCCGTCCTGGATGAGATTGCCCGTGCCCGCGGGGTCGTAGACATAGCCGGCCGCGCTGATCCGGTTGTTCGCGTCGAAACTCTGGGCGAAGTTGAACGAGCCGGACTGCTGCAGGTTGCCCCATGCGTCCGCCCAGCTTCATTGGCACGACAGGGCCCTTATCCCATGAAGGGCATGACACTAAAGTCACCCTGGCTGTTGGATTGGCTACCACAGTGCATGAGGAATAGGCAGATGCTGCCCAGTTCTCATCCCGCGCCAATGGAACGCCGGCCCAGGCCGGGCCTGCTCGTCGAGCGAACCGCGCTGCACGCGGCGACCGCTTCGCTGCTGGCCGAGCTGGCCGCGAGCCGCGCGGCGCAGGAAGCGGCGGAACTGGAAAACGAGCGGCTGCGCGGGCATTTGGCGGCCAGGGAGGCGGCCTTCGCTACACTCGCCCATGAAATTAGAAATCCCTTAGCGAGCATGGAGCTTTTCACCGATCTACTCGGCGAGGAGCCTGCCCGCGCCGGGGAGTGGCTGACCCAGTTGCGGGCGGGTCTACGAGGGCTGGGCGCGACGGTCAGCAACGTGCTCGCCTTCGGGCGCGACGAGCGAGGGGCCGGACTCGAGCCCACGGTCCTGAGCGAGGCGATTCTGGCCGCGGTCGAGTTTGCCCGCCCCCTGATCGCACGGAGCGGGCTCGACCTGCACGTCCGGGGCTCGGCGCTGCGGGAGAAGGTGCAGGCCGACCCTGAGGCGCTGCGGCGGCTCGTTTTCAACCTCGTCGGGAATGCGGTCCGCCATACCCCGGCACCGGGCAAGGTCACCGTTCTCATTGAGCGGGCGCGTGCCTCTCATCTCCGTCTCACCGTTCGTGACACCGGCGCGGGGATCGCACCGGAGAACCTCCAGCACATCTTCACGCCGGGTTGGAGCGCGAGCGGGCACAGCACGGGCCTGGGGCTCGCGATTGCACAGCGCATCGCCGCGCGGCACGGAACGGTCCTCCACGTGCAAAGCACTCTCGGTGAGGGCGCTGCCTTCTCGATGGAGTTCAAAACGCTATGACTCGCTCCGTTCTCTTAGTCGACGACGAACCCGGCATGCGCGCCGCGCTCACGGCACACTTCGCGCGCGAAGGCTGGCAGGCGGCCGCCGCCGGCGGCTTGCGCGAGGCCGAGTACCGGCTCGCCCAGGCCGAGTTCGACCTCGTCGTCAGCGATGTGCGCCTGCCGGACGGCTCCGGCGCGAGCCTCGTGGGCACGGCGCAGCACACCCCGGTCGTACTGCTGACCGCGCATGGAGAGATTTCGGAAGCGGTCGAGGCAATCCGGAACGGCGCGCGCGACTACCTCGTCAAACCGATCGCCTGGCACGATCTGCGCGAGTCCGTCGAGCGCTGCGTCGCGGCGCCGGCTCTCACGGAACCCTCATCCGGGCGCGGCGCGGCCGATCCGGACGCGAAAGTTCCGCTGCACATTCGCGAGGTGGAGCGCCGGCACTTCGAGCAGACGCTCGCGCTCGCCCGCGGCAACCGTACCCACGCGGCCGAGATGCTCGGCATCAGCGTGCGCACCATCCGCAACAAGATCCGCGAATACGGTCTGCCGCCCCGCGGTTCCGCAAAAAGGAGCTTCGCATGAGCGCCCCTCTGCTCGAACCCAACTTCGAACGCTTCCTCGCCCTCACCTCGCAGCGCGAGCAGGTGGTCTCGGCCAACATCGCCAACGTCGACACGCCCGGCTATCACGCGAAGGACGTCTCATTCGCCCAAACCCTCCAGCGGGCGGGCGAGGCGGACGCGCCGGTTCAGATTCGGGACGAAAAGGGCCTGCTCGACCGTCCCGACGGCAACAACGTCGACCTGGACCGCGAAAGCCTTCTGCTGGCCAAGGCGCAGCTGCAGTTCGGCCTGGGCGTGCAGCTGATCAAGGGCGAGTTCCACGATCTCCTCACCGCCATCAACGGAGGCAACTGAGCATGGGTCCTTTCGACGCACTCGCGATTTCAGGTTCCGCGCTGTCGGCCGAGCGTCAGCGGTCCGAGGTCATCGCCACCAACATGGCGAACGCGGAAACCACGCACACCGACGCGGGCGGCCCGTTCCGGCGCAAGGAGGTCGTGTTCTCGGCCCAGCACGCTTCGGCGTTTCAGCTGCAGTTCGCCGCGGCCGGCAACGTGCCGCACTTCCGGGATCGCGGGGCCGGTACGGTTCGGCTCTCGCGCGTGATGGACGACCCGACCAAGCCGGTGATGCGCTACGAGCCGGGCCATCCGGACGCGGACAAGGACGGCTACGTCGCGTACCCGGCGATCAACCCGGTGCAGGAGATGGTGGACCTGCTCGGCTCGGTCCGGGCCTATCAGCTCAATGCCTCGGCCGTGAGCGCCTCCAAGCAGATCATCCAGCAGTCGATCGACATTTTGAAGAGTTAAAGGAAAACCATGGTCGCCCCCATCACAAGCGCAGTCACATCCATCTTCGGGCCCGTCGCGCCGTCCTCCTTCTCGGGCGGTGCGGATGCGGGCTTCACGAACGTGCTCAAGTCCGCCCTCAACCAGGTCAGCGGCCTGCAGGAGGACTCCGGCAAGCTCGTCAACAATCTGCTCGCCGGCGGCAACGTGGACATCAGCAAGGTCACGATCGCGTCGGAAAAGGCCGATGTCGCCTTCCAGCTCATGATGCAGGTCCGCAACAAGGTCGTCTCCGCCTACCAGGACATCGAGAAAGCCCAGTTCTAGCGCATGCCGAAGCTCCTCCAACAACTCGGGGCCTTCTGGGCCGGCCGCAACGGGCAGCAGCGCGGCTTCCTCATCGCCGGCGCGGTGGTGACGGTGGCGCTGCTGGCGCTGTTCGCGCACCTGATCGCGACGCCGGACCTGAAGCCGCTGATGACCGGCATGGACCCAGCCGACGCGCAGACGCTCGCGGCCGCGCTGACGGCCAAGGGCATTCCGAACGCGTTGAGCCCGGACGGACACCAGGTGAGCGTTGCCGCCGATAAACTCGATCAGGCGCGGCTGGAGGCTGCTTCGAGCGCGGGGCCGCATTCCGGGCGGCTCGGCTTCGAGATTTTCGACAAGGTCTCCTGGGGCGAAACCGAATTCGACGAAAAGGTGAACTACCAACGCGCGCTCGAGGGGGAGATCGAGCGCACGGTCGCGACGCTCGGCTCGGTGAAGAGCGCCCGGGTGCATCTGGTGATGGCGACCGACTCGGTGTTTCTCGACGGAGGCCGCAATGCCAAGGCCTCGGTCGCGCTGAAGCTGAAAGGGCCGGCGCTGACGCACGAGGAGATCGCGGCGATTCAGCGGCTGGTCGCGGGCGCGGTCGACGGGCTCAAACCCTCGGACGTCGCGGTCATCGACGCGGACTCAGGGTCCTCGCTCGGCCACGCGGCGGAGGCGGGCGGAGACGGCGAGGCGGAGAAGCGGCTCGAACAGCGGCTCGTCGCGACGCTCACGCCGGTCGTCGGGGCCGATCACATCCGGGCCAGCGTCAACATCGACTACGAGGAAGGCACCACCGAGCGCAACGAGGAGAAATACGACCCCAACGTCTCGGTTCCTCTGACCGTGCAGCGGTCCGACGACCAGACCGGCGCGGGCGCGGGCGCGGGCGGCGTCCCGGGCACGACCAGCAATGTGCCCCAGGCCAAGGGCGGGCTGCCCAACGTGCCCAACGTTCCCGGCGATGGCGCGGAGAGCGCGAAAACCGAGAACTCCACCTTCGGCGTGAACAAGACCGTCACTCACTCGCTCGAGCCGGCCGGCCGCGTCCGCCGGGTCACCGCCGCTCTTCTGGTCGACGACAATATCGTCCGCAAGGCGCTGCCCAAGGGCAAGTTCCAGGACGTGCGCATGCACCGCTCGCCCGAGGAGCTGAAGCAGCTCCAGGACCTGGCGGCCTCCGCGATCGGCCTCGACACCGCCCGGGGCGACGTTCTCACCATCGAGGATATGAGCTTCCAGCAGGCCGCGGCGGTCGAGATCGCGCCGCCGTCTGTCGCGGACAAGCTCCGCAAGGGGCTCAGCGACTATTCCGTTGCCGTCCGCTACGGCTCGCTGCTTGCGCTGTTCCTGCTCGCTTACTTCCTCATGGTGCGCCCATTGCACAAGCGCGCCTTCGCGCTCGGCGCGGTCACCGCGCTGCCCGAGCCCGAACCGGTCCCGCAGATCGCCGCGGCACCCGCGCCGCCGCAGCTGCCGCCGGTCCACCCGGGCGAGGAAGCGCTGCTTTCGGGCGCGCTCAAGGAGCACTTGCAGCAGTTCGTCAAGGCCGATCCGCAAAACTCGACCCGGGCCGTGCAGGCCTGGCTGAAGGGAGACGCTTAAATCATGAGCACCGGATTAGCGCAGCAACAGGCCCAGCTTACCGGCGCGCGCAAGGCCGCCATTCTCCTGGCCGTGCTCGGTGAGGAAGCCGCCGCGACGATCCTCCGCGCGCTGCCCGAGGACGACCTCCAGCGCGTGACCCAGGAGATCGCCCGGCTCGGCGCGGTGCCGAAGGAGGTCTCCATCAAGGTGATGGAGGAGTACCAGCAGCTCGCGGTCGCGCAGGAGTTCATCGCGCAGGGCGGGCAGGACGCGGCGCAGCGCATGCTGGTCAAGGCGTTCGGCGAGAACGGCGCACGCGAGATGGTGCAGCGGCTCGTGCGCGCGAACGAGCTCAACGCCAACCGCGTCGACTCGCTCCAGCGCATCGATTCCAAGCAGCTCGCGCGGTTCCTCGAAGGCGAGCACCCGCAGACGGTCGCGCTGATCCTGGGCCACCTCGAGGCCAAGCAGGCTTCGGCGCTGCTGATGCACCTGCCGCCGCCGGTCCGCGCGGAGTCGGTCAAGCGGCTCGCTCAACTGCGGCAGTTCTCGCCGGAGATGGCCGAGAAGGTGTCCAAGGTGCTCAACCGCCGGCTCCGCGCGGTCGGTGAGCAAACCAAGCGCACCTACTCCGGCTTCCAGTCCGTCGCCGACCTGATGAACAACATCGACGCGACCACGTCGCGCGAAATCCTCGAAATGATCGAGAAGGAGGAGGCCAAGCTGGCCGCTTCCATCCGCGACCTGATGTTTACCTTTGAAGATTTCCTCAGTGTGCCCGAGATTCAGATAAGGGAAGTGACCGGAGCGGTCGATAAGAAAGTATTGACGCTCGCGCTCAAGGGCGCGAGCGAGGAGCTGAGGAGCCATTTCTTCCAGACCATGAGCTCGCGCGCGATCGAGATGATGAAGGAAGACGCCGAGTCGCTGGGGCCGGTCCGCTCGAAGGACGTGGCCAAGGCGCAGCTGGACGTGGTCGCGCTCGCGCGCGGATTGGAATCCGAGGGCAAGATCGCCCTCAAGAGCGATGGAGCCGATGAGTATGTCGTTTAGCCGCCCCGCGGGCACCCTGCCC
>CAXUEU010000076.1:0-16016 GCA_964250195.1 uncultured Acidobacteriaceae bacterium | reverse complement strand
GAGTGAGGGTGGAAATGGCGCGTCCATGGAAAGGCCGGAAAATGAGACAGCCGTTTCCCGGCCTTCCCACCGCCGCTTGCAAAACGCCGACCGAGCCCGGCGTTTCGCACATCCCCACCCCACCGGCGGCTGCGGGGTTCGTATTTTGTTGTGTGTTCATGCCGCGTTGTCAAAGCCACACACGGACAGGCCGAGTACCCAAAATGGTGATGCGTCTTTTTAGGCCAAACGCACAGCGCAAATTTTACTTGTAATTTTTCCCGGTGCTCGGTTACGCTCTCATTCAGTTCAAACAACCAGCACAGAAGATTCGGCATCACGCAAACTCACGACTTCGTAGCAACTTCCCCAAATCGAACAATTTAGCTGTGCTTCGGCGCGCCGCGAATCGCCTTCGCCGCGTTCACGACTCACTGCGTCTCCAGATTGCTTTCGAGAGGACGTATGCCGCAATCGTGTCTGCTCCGCCCTGTTCTTTTGCTACTAGGCTCCTTTATCGCGGGAACAATTTCCGCTTCCGCGCAGAGCGACGCCACCGCCGTGATCGCGCAGATCGCCAAATCATTCGCACCTTTGCAACCCGTTTCGACCGTCAAGCTCACCGGCCAGGTCATTTGGCACTCGGGTGCGAGCGAAGATGCGGGGCCGATCACACTGATGGCTGGCAGCGACGGGTCGCAAAGCTTCACGGCGCAGCTCGCGTCCATGGGCGCGCGGACGGAAAACCAGACCGCGATCGGCGCTGGCATGAGCTGCGCGTGGGCACGCTCGGACAATGCCGAGCACAACAGCGACGACGCGAGCTGCCAAAAATCCGTACCGTGGGCCCTGCCCGCGCTTGCGCTTCAACTGGCCAAGATCCCGGCCGCGGCCGGGTACACCGATCTCGGCAGCGCGACCTTGAACGGGACCGCGTACCGGCATCTGCAAGGCCAGCTCGTGTTCGCAAACCTGCCCGCGAAGCGACTGAAGCAGAGCGTGGCAGAGAGCACGATGGACGCCTACGTGGACCCGCAAACGTTCGACCTGGGCGTGTTGCGCTACCAGGTCCATGCCGATGATAACCCAGCTCTTACGATTCAGGTCGAGATCCGCTACGGGCGGGTCACGGCCGTAAATGGGGTCCGTATCCCGTTCCTGATCCAGCGATACATCAACGGCACGCTTCAACTCGAAATCGTCGTCAGCTCGGCCCAAATCAGCTAATCCAGCTCAGTTGCCCATAGGACGGTAATCGCCGTGACTCAAGCTATTCGCCGCACTGCTCTTGCCTCTCTGCTCGCCTTGGCACCCGCCTTCGCTGCCGCCCAGGTCTCCTCCGGGATCTATCAGTTCGGCGCATTCGACACTCCCGGCCTGGACACGATCGACGTAGGGAGCTTGAATGCGGTCTTCTCGCTTCCCGTTCTGCACAAGGCTGGCCGAGCCGGAACGAATTTCACCTACGACCTCGTGTACAACAGCTCCATTTGGGTGCCTGCCGGGGTGAGCGGAAGTCAGACCTGGACGCCGGTGACCAACTTTGGATGGCTTGGGCAGACGCAGGTCGTCACAGGTTACGAAACGCAGCAGCAGATCAGCAACACCTGCAGTACAAGCCAGGGGAAGTTTCCAAGCAACACGACATATGGTCCGAGATATTACGACACGGCCGGTATCGAGCATCGTTGGTCCGGCTCCATCCAGGATTCCGGCGGACAGTGTCCGGGCGATCATGACACCCTGAGCAACACTCGATCGCTCGATGGCAAATACAAGTTGGGTCAGGGCGGCTATCCCATTTATGACGTGGTTGGCAATATCGTGCAGCCATCCTCCTCACCCAACGGCGGCGTAGGCTCCTACACAGACACGAACGGAAACCAGATCAGCACGGATGGCAACGGCCACTTCACCGATACGACTGGGGCCACGGTCCTGACCATCGCCGGAACGAGCCCGCAGACCTACACTTACAAGGACACTTCCGGCAACCCGCAAAACGTCACGGTGTCCTACAAGACCTACGCAGTACGGACCGCTTTCGGCTGCCCGGGGGTGAGCGAATACAGCAATGGCTCCGTTCCGCTGATCGACACGATCTCG
This sequence comes from uncultured Acidobacteriaceae bacterium, assembly GCA_964250195.1. GTDB lineage: Bacteria > Acidobacteriota > Terriglobia > Terriglobales > Acidobacteriaceae > EB88. Next base: position 13,931 of record CAXUEU010000076.1, on the reverse strand, counting down.
TACGCGGACGGCTCGGCTTACCACTTCGCCTATGAGCCGACGCCGGGCAGCGGCAGCTCAGGCGCGGTCACGGGTCGGCTGTCCGGTATCCAGCTGCCAACTGGGGGTGTCGTCAGCTATAGCTACACAGAAGGGTCGAACGGCATCGTTTGCGCGGATGGCAGCGCCGCGGGCCTGAGGCGCACGCTCGCGGCCGACAGCGGCTCGGCGGCTTCGACCTGGACCTACACCCGGACGCCCGGCGCGGGAACGAGCCACACAGACGTGGTGGACGGCAACGGCAACTCGATCGCGTACGATTTCGTGAAGCCGGGCGGCACCGCCTCGACCACGGCATTGTTCTACAAGACGAACCGGAATGCCTGGAACGGGGGCAAGAACGGCGCTCCCGTTTATTCCGGACAGGTCTGCTTTAACAATGCTGGCGCGGCTTGCACGACAACGGCCGTGAACTGGCCCATCACCCAAACCGACACGTACAACACCTACGACGGGCTACAGCAGGCCGGCGCGACGACCAATTACAACACTTACAATGAGATCACAGGTGTAAAAACCTACGATTATGGCGCGGGCAGCGTGAGCACAACCAATAGCCGAGGCGGAGTGCTTTCCTCGGAAGTCCTGACCTACGGAAGCGCTGTTGCTCCCGCCAATCTGCTGGCTGCGGATGTGCTCTATGATGCGGCCGGCAATCTGGTAAATATCGGCAGCTATGGCTACGACCAAACAACGCCTGCCGCCAGCTCGGGGATCCCCTCACATACCTCAGCAAGTGGATCGAGAGGGAACTTGACCACCGTGTCTACCAACACAGCCTCAGGGGTTACGCTATCGAACACGATGACCTACGAAGACACGGGCACCCTGCTGTCGAGCACGGACTCGATCAATGGTAAAACGCAGTTCAACTACGACGGCACGCTCACTTTCAATACAGGCATAGTCTTACCGACGCCTTCGAGTGGAGTTGGTATTGCCATATCGACCGCTTTCGACACCGGCAATACCGGGCTACCCTGGTCGATTACGGACCCGAACGGGGCCGTGACAAGAGTAGCGAGCTATGACGCCATGCTCCGGCCGTTGGAGGTAGACAATCCAGACGGGGGGAAGACAAGCTTTGTCTATCGCGGGCCGAGCCAAACCGGCGTGCTGACTCAGCGTGACAGCAGTCATGTCACGCAAACGGAAACCCAGTATGACAGCTACGGGCGAGCCAGCCGGGTTGCGCTTGCGCCAGTTACCGGAGGGAACGCCTGGTACCAGCACGATACCTGCTATGACGCGAGCGGCAACGTATCTTTCGTGTCTTACAAGTACCAGGGCGGCGGTTGGGGAACGACGAAGGTGTGCTCCGGGGCGGGCGATGCCTACAACTACGACGTCCTGGGGCGCATGACGCTGGTCAAGCACGGCGACGGAACGCAGGTCGCCTACCAGTATGCCGGGCGAGCGACCAGGATGACGGACGAGAATGGGGTGACTCGCGTCAGCCAAATCGATGGCCTGGGCCGCATCACCACGGTCTGCGAGATCTCCTCCAACATCATCCAGGGAGCTTCGCCGGGGGCGTGCGGCACCGACATCGCAGGCACCGGTTTCGTGACGAGCTACGGCTACGACCTAGCGAATCACAAAACAACGGTCAGCCAGGGTGTGCAGACCCGGGTCTTTCAGACGGACTGGATCGGTAGGCCGATCATGGCCTCCGAACCCGAGCGCGGCACGACGACCTACGCCTACTCGAATAACAGCACCGGCTTGGTGGTCACGCGCACCAAGCCCCAGGCCAACCAGAACAATGCGTCGGTGACCACGACGACAACCACGCAGTACGACACGCTAGGCCGCCCGGTCCAGGTCGCCTACAGCGACGGCACGCCGGAGAGGTATTTCCGCTATGACTCGAACACGGGCTGGTATGTTCCACAGACCAACTTGAAGGGCCGGCTTGCAGCAGCATATACCACTTTGCTGGGTAACAATGACACTTCTGTCTTCAGCTATGACGCTATGGGCCGGACCCTTTACGTCGGACACTGCTTCCCGTTTACCTGCGGCAATGTCAACGACACAAATAAAGACAGTAGGGGAAGCTACGATTGGGAAGGCAACCTGACGGCCCAGAATGACATCACCGACGGAACCGTGACTTATAGCTATTCGGATGCGAACGAGGTGACCGGCATCACGGGAGCGACCGCAAACGCGGGTTCCCAGGGAACACTGCTGTCCAACGTGCAGAACGGCCCGTTCGGGCCGATCAGCTACCAGCTCGGCAACGGGCTTGGCGAGTACCTGACCTACGACGCCCTGGGCCGCAATACCGGCCGCTGGCTTTGCAGCGCCGGCGGCGCGCCCGGCCACTACTGCCCGAACAGCCCGCAGGTGTACGGGACCGAAATTGCCAGAAGCGGCGACCGGGTTGTGCGCAACTGCGGCACTACCACGGGCTGCCACAATTACGGCTACGACGAGTTCGACCGGCTTCAGTCCTCCGTGGGCACCGATGGCACGACGCAAAGCTTCACCTGGACCTACGACCGCTATGGCAATCGCTGGCAGCAGACGGTGACGGCCGGCTCGGGTCCGCAGCCTCAGTTCCAGTTCGACCCGAACACCAACCGCATCGTAGGATATGGCTATGACGCGGCGGGCAACGTGATCTCGGACGGGGCGCACAGCTACAGCTATGACGCGGAAGGCAACTTGACGGCGGTGGATGGAGGCCAGACGGCAAGCTATAGCTACGACGTCCTGAACCGGCGCTTCCGGGTTCAGAACGCGCAGAATACGGTCGACTACCAGTTTGACGTGCTGGGCCGTCACTCGATCGTGTGGCAGGAGAACCGGAACTTCGGCATCCGCGACAGCTACTGGTGGGGCGGCGCGGTCTTCGCCTATCACGCGCTGAACAACACAAGCGTGTATGAGCAGCAGGACTGGCTCGGAACCGAGCGGGCACGCACGGACCAGAATGGGAACGCCTTGGCGACCTACACATCCCTGCCTTTCGGCGACGGCTTCGCCAACTCCGGCGGCTCGGATGAGGTGCAGGACCATTACGCCGGAACCGAGCGGGACAATGAGTCAGCCACCGACAACGCCCAGTTTCGCCAGTATGGAGAGACGGCGGGCCGCTGGATGAGCCCAGACCGCTACGACGGAAGCTACGACCCGAGCAATCCGCAGAGCTTAAACCGATACAGCTATGTGCTCAACAACCCGCTTAGCTATTTTGACCCGCTTGGATTGCAAAACATCCAAGATCCTGGCAATGGAGGCGGCGGAGGCGGCGGAGGAGATCCGTACGTTCCATGCTCGATAGCGGATTCGTGCGTGACTGGCGTGCCGCCGGCGGACCCCACTCCCTGCTCTCTGGACTGCGGACCAATCGGCGGAGGAACTGGCCATGGGCCGACTCAGCTGCCGAACGATCCCGATGGCGGCGGCAGAAGCGGCTATCTTCCGCCGAGAAGAACGCTCCCGCCAGTTGCCCCAAGTAACGGTCAGACGTGGAAGCAATTCGGGCAAGCAACAAAGTCTTGCGCTAAGAGTTCGTTCGGCGCATCAGCTGCTGCCGGTGTAGGCGCTCTCGCAGCTGGATCGAACATTCTTTCGACTGGAACTAAGATAGGTAGCTTCACTCCAGGAACTTCGCTTGCGTCACAGTTCTTCCGGAACGTTCTTCCGCAAAGGATAGGACCGACGTTGGCTCCCACGCTCATGAATCCGCTGGCGGAGTCCAGCATTCTTGGCGGTGTCGTTGGAAGGTGGGTTCCCGTAGTTGGCGAGGCGCTACTTGTAGTGAACGGCGCTAACTTTGTTTCGTGCCTGTGGGATAGCGATTCGAACTATTAGGACCGAAGAGAGGCTGCGATGACAACGGAGCAGGAAGTAATAACCTTGGTCGCTCAGAAGACGGGCAAGCCACAAAGTGCTATTACGCCGGAGAAGACCTTCTATCAGCTTGGCATAGACGGGGAGGATGCCGTCGAGTTGATCGACGAGTTGTGTAGGCGCTATCAGGTCCCTGCGGAAAAAATAGAGCTAAATAAGTATATCGGTCCCGAGGGTGGTGGTCTTCTCAACCACATCCTGTATGCGTTCAGCAGCAAGAACAAGGGTGGCGAGGAGCAGAAGGAGCTGCGAATACGCGACCTGATCAAGACTGCGACCGACCGGCGTTGGTTCGATGAGCCCCCGGTATAGCCTAAGTGGGCCGTCTTTTCGGAGGCGGCCTTGCTGCGTCTGATCCTTCCATCTGAGAGCCGTGCCGACCGGATCAAAGAGCGCGCTGCTTCGCATCGGGTTGAGGGTGACACGTCACCTGGAAATCGTACTCGCGAGGGCATAACGCATCTGGGTGAATTTAGCTCGTGGTGGACGCGCGGGGAAGTGATCGCGTCCATCGAAATGTGCTCGAATACGTTTTGCACGCTGGTTGATGGCAAGAGACTTGAAGTCGGGGTCGTGAGCCGATTTTGTGGAAAACACGTTAGAACCCACGCCGACGGCGTCTACGATGACAACCTCCTGGCGCTCCCGGACTGCCGCTGACAGCTGCTCTGGGCTGCCGTTAGGGCAGACTTCCGCGTTGAAGCAGCAAATGGTCGCCCCGCCGCCCGCCACGGAACATAACTCCTTTTATGCTGCTCAGTTCCCTTCTTCGCCGTTCGCGAACAGGGTTACCGGCTTGGCTGCCTGCGGCCGCAGCGTGAAGTCGAGCGGGAACTGCTCAGGGGCTTTCGGGTGCTGCTCGCGCCAGAGCGTGCGCAGCAGCGGCGGCCAGTCGGCGCGGAGCACCGCGGTGCGGGTCACCTTGGCGTGGCAGCCCGGGCAGAGCGTGAGCATCAGCCCGAGCTCGGAGCGGCCCGGCACCCGGTGATGCACGGCGAGGGTGCGCTTGCCCCGCTCCGGTGCATGGCACACCCGGCAGCGCCGGCCGTCGCGGGCCAGCACCGTTTCCCGTAAGCCGCCGAAGTCGCGCCCGTCCTGCCGGCGCAGCGTGTAGCAAACCCCGCATAGGCCCCGCGCCACGATCTTCACCCGCCCGCACCGGCAATGCAGCGAGCGCTGGACCGGACCCTTCCCCGCGCGCGTCACTTCCCTGCCCCCTTGCTTGCGGCTGCCTGGAGGTTGCGGTACACCGTCGTGCGGTCGATGCCGAACTCGCGGGCGAGCGCCGCCTTAGGCTCCCCGGCCGCGGCTCTGCGCCCGAGCTCGGCGGCGCGCTCGGGCGAGAGCGTCCGCTTGCGGCCCCGGTAAACCCCGGCGCGCTTGGCGAGCGCGATGCCTTCCTGCTGGCGCTCCCGGATCAGCTCGCGCTCGAACTGCGCGAAAGCACCCATCACACTCAACAGCAGATTTGCCATGGGCGAGTCCTCGCCCGTGAAGCGCAGCTGCTCCTTGACGAACTGGACCTCCACGCCGCGGCCGGTTAGACCGAGCACGAGCCGGCGCAGGTCGTCGAGGTTGCGGCCCAGCCGATCCATGGAGTGGCACAGCACGGTGTCGCCCTCGCGCACGAAGGCGAGCATACGATCGAGCTGCGGGCCGCCGCACGTCCTTGCCGGAAGCCTTGTCGAGGAACATGCGGTCGAGCTCCACGCCTTCCAGCTGGCGCGACTCGTTCTGCTCGAAGGTGCTCACGCGCAGGTAGCCGACCCGCTGCCCGGACGGGGCGCGGTGCGGCTTGAGTGTTGCATTAGCTTCCTCAACCCGCGTAATCGCCTGTAGCGTAAACCGGAAAAGGACTCGAATGCAACGCGATTCCGGGCCGGGCCGCTACGTGGCCGATGGGTATATGCCAGTGCGACAAATCAATGCGCCACAGATCAACGGACGCCCAGGCTCCGCCGTCGCAAGAGCACAGCTCCAGAACAAATCTGACGTTGTGCGTTGAAGGCCGGCTTGCCTTTACTTGCGGTGAAGGCGGAGCCAGTAGCGGTACATAAAGTCGAAGCGGTCCGGCCCTTGGCAGTCGGGAAACACCAGGCATTGACGCCCGTCTCTTCCCCAGTCGTAGGTGTTGTTATAAGCACATTCCAAGCGATGAGGGATCAGGCCGCCTTCCAGATCGTCCGAGGTATGAAGCCATTGATTCTGACGGCGACGTAGCCCACGGGCAGCCAATTTCTTGTCCGTGTGAGCACTTTTGGTTCCTGTAATGGCGGTATAGGGTTTGCGGTAGGAACGAGACACATCTGCTCTCTCCTTTGGCGAGCTAATGTGTCATGGCGTGCCTCCTGCACTCAGTATGTTCTTTCAGTCTTCAGCTTGTGAACGGCTCATGCGTTTGATGCGCTTGCTGCGCAAGGTAACGCCGATCAAGAGCTTCGCTGATCATCGTCTTGATGACGGCCTGTCTGCTGATGTTCAGCGTCTTGGCCTCACGATCCAACTCTTGAAGCATAGGGCCGGTGAAGTCTACGTTGACTCGCTGGACAGCTGGCCGAAAGTGCGCTTCCTCTTCCTGCCGCTCCGGGCAGTGAAACCGGCTCAGCACGGCGCGGCCGCCCTGAGCCTGCCACCTTGGACCAGCCCGGCGTTCGCGGTAAATACCATGTCGGGCAGCCCCGGCCGCGGGTTCACCAGCTCGACCCGGGCGTGCGCGCTCACCGCGGCGTGGAGCCGCGCCCACTGCTCGGCCGCGAGCGGGCGGGACGCGCCGTGGACGTTGCCTTCCATCCAGGGATTGATCACGTACTGCACATCGAAAAAGCGCGGCGCGCACATCAGGAAGGTCGGTGGAGCGGAAAGCATCGAGTCTCCGTCAAGGCGGGAAGATTGAACCCGCGCCCGGTGAGTCTCCCCCGGCGCGCGGACGCTCGTCAACCGCGCGCGACACTAAGATGGAACGATGTGGAGCGAAGCGCGGGCGGCGCTGCTGGGGTGGTTCGACGCGCACAAGCGCGACCTGCCGTGGCGGCGCTCGCGGGATCCGTACGCGATCTGGGTGTCGGAGGTGATGCTGCAGCAGACCAGGGTGCAGGCGGTGCTGGAGCACTATGCGGCCTGGATGCTGCGGTTTCCAGCCATTTCGGCGCTGGCTGCGGCGACGGAGCCTCAGGTGCTGGCAGTGTGGAGCGGGCTGGGCTATTACCGGCGGGCGCGTTTGCTGCACCGGGCGGCGCAGGTCGTGGTTGCCGAGCATGGCGGGCGGCTGCCTGAAACGGAAATCGGCTTGCGCGCGCTGCCCGGTGTTGGAGAGTATACGGCGGCCGCGGTGGCCAGCATCGCATTCGGCGAGCGCGCGCCTGTGGTGGATGGAAACGTGGAGCGGGTGTTCGCGCGGGTGCTCGCGCTCAGGCTGCCGGCGCGAGCGGAGGTGCGCGCCGGGGCCGCGGCTCTGCTCTCGCCGGAGCGCCCGGGCGACGGAAACCAAGCGGTCATGGAACTGGGCGCGACCGTGTGCCTGCCGCGCAACCCGCTGTGCTTGCAGTGCCCGGTTCAACCCTGGTGCCGCACGCGCGGGGAGCACCCGGTCGCCGCGCGCAGGCCGCTGGTGGCAAGGTCGATCGTGTACGGCCTGGCGTGGGATGGAAAAGGCCGCGTGCTCCTGCGGCAGAGGGCGGAGAATGCGTCCCTGATGGCGGGTATGTGGGAGCTGCCGGAGCTGGAGCGGGAGCCCGACGGGGCGGAGATCCTTTTGCGCGTGCGGCACAGCATCACGGTCACGAACTACTCGGCGAGCGTGGTGCGCCTCGCGGCGGACCGGAAGCCGGGGGCGGGGGAGACATGGTGCGCGCCGGACGAGTTGGCGGCCCTACCGCTGACCGGGCTGGCCAGGAAAGTCCTGCGTAAGCTGGCGCTGCTGTCTTTTTGATCTGCCCTGCCGCGGAGGATTACTTCTTTCGGCCCGAGGTCTTCTTCGCCGGATTGATTTTTTTCGCGGGTGCTTTCCCGGCGGTCTTCGCCGCGGCTTTTTTGGTCGCGGTTTTCGCGGGAACCGCCGCTTTCCTGGCCGGAACCGCCGCTTTCTTCGCGGATGCGGCAATCTTTTTCGTGGACGACTTCGCGGAAGCTGCCGACTTCTTCGCGGGCGCGGCCGTTTTCTTCGCCGGAACCGAGGCCTTCTTTACGGGCACTTTCCCGGCCGGGGCTTTCGCGGAACTTTTCGCCGCGATCCCTCGTTTGCTGTTGGCCGGCGCCTGCGCGGCGGTCTTTTTCGCGGCCGGCGCGCTTTTTTTCGCGGGCGCTTTCTTCATGGAAGAAGGGGCCCGGGAGGCCCCTTTCTCTTCGCCGTCATCGTCCAGCTCGTCGGCCTTGGGGTCGAGCTCCACCTCGTCCTCGTCGTCCTCGTCGAGGGTGTCCTCATCGAGATCCTCGTTGTCGTCTTCCTCGTCGTCTTCCTCGTCGTCTTCGAGATCGCCGTCATCGTCGGAGCTGGTGGCGACCGTATGCTCCTCCTCCTCTTCGTCCTCCTCGTCTAGGTCGTCTTCGAGTTCGTCTTCCTTGTTGAGTTCCTTGGGCTCTTCTTCGTCGTAGGCGGCTGCGAATAATTTCCGATCGTCCTGCATGCGTTGGCTCCTCGAATAGAGATAAGGCTGGGATGCGGAACTGGGAACAGAGACTGGCGCGGGCGGCGAATCAAGCCACAGAATGCACCGGGCGAGAGGAGGCCGGCAAGGCGAATCTTTTCGGGCGCGGGAGCTAACGGCGGGGTGCGCGCCGAATCGCGGGTGCATGCGGGCGCGCCGCCCGGACCGACGCGGAAACGGTACGGACTCGCGCTTTCGCCGGCCTCCCGACGGCGGCGCGGGCGAGCCGCGCGGGCTCGGCCACGTAGAGCGTACGGCCCAGGTTCACCTGGCGCGTGGCGAGGCGGTTCCAGCGCTGGAGCTCGGCGACCGAGACGTTGAACTGGTCGGCGATGTTGATCAGCGTATCGCCGCGGCGGACGCGGTAGGTGGCGGCGCGCGCGCTGCCGGCGGTCGCGGCGGCGGTCACGGGCGCGGGCGAGACGGGGATGACGAGCGAGCGCACACCGGCGAGCGAGGCGCCCTCATCCAGCTGGTTGGTGAACGCGATCTCCCGCGCGCTGCTGCGGAACTGCCGCGCGACGGTTTCGAGGGTTTCGCCGGGCTGGAGCATGTGGAAGCGCCAGGCGGCGCGCTTGTCTTCGGGGATCTCCGCGATGCGCTGATTGAAGACCGGGGTCGAGCCCGAGGGGATGCGCAGCTCGTAGCTTTGATCGGGTGGGGTGCGTCCACGCAGGAGGCTCGGGTTGAGCTCCTGGATGGAACCGGGCGTGCTGCCGGTGATGTCGGCGACCAGCGGCAGCCCGATGGAGGAATGGGTTACGATGGTGTCCGGCTCGACGGCCGCGTCGGGGACGATTTTGTCGAGGCCGTACTGCTTGGGGTTCTTCGCCATGATGGCCACGGCCAGGATGATGGGGACATAGTTCTTGGTCTCCTGCGGCAGGTTGTTGCGGCGGTACAGCTCCCAAAAATCGGCGTAGCCGGTACGCTGGACGGCGCGCTGAATGTTGCCGGTGCCCCAGTCGTAGGAGGCCATGGCGAGGTACCAGTCGCCCAGCTGGGCGTAGGTCTTCTTGATGTCGCGGGCGTAGGCGCGGGTGGCTTTTTCGGGGTCGAAGCGCTCGTCGAACCAGCCCGTGCGCTCGAGCCCGTAGCCGCCGAACGGCATGAACTGCCACATGCCCGCGGCCCCCGACTTGCGGTTGACCGCCTGCGGCCGGAAGCCCGACTCGGCGACGGCCTGGTACAACAGATCCTGCGGTACGCCTTCTTCCTTGAGCACGCGCTGGATCATCGCTTTGTACTTGCCGGCGCGCTGGAGCGAGGCGACGATGGTGCCTCGGCCCTGGCCCGTGGTCGAGAAGAAATTGATGTAGCTGGCCACGTAGTCGTTGATGACCAGCGGCAGGTCGGACTCCGTGGTCTGGAGCTCGGCCTGGGCCTGGGCCTTGATGGTGGGGTCGACGGCAAAGGTGACGTCGTTGGCTATGTCGACGGGAGCATCGCCCTTCTGGCTCTGGGCGGGCGAGGCTTCGCGCAGGGCGTCGAGCTGGAAGGCGTCGATCGAGTCCACCACGCGGTCGAGCTCGGAGGAGAGCGCGGGGGTGTTCTTGATGTCCGCGCCGCTCAGCAGCAGCGTGTCCACGGCGCGGTCGAACTCGGCGCGGGCCTTGTCCGGGTCGCCGGCCTCGGAGGCGGCGAGCCCCGAGGCGTAGGCCTGCTCCACGGCGGTGATCAGCAGTGCGTCGCGCGCGTTGTCGGCGCGGGGCGGCGGGGCGGCGGTTTGGGCGTTAGCCAGAACAGACGCGGTGAGCAGGAGGGCCGTGGCGGCTCGGAATGGAAGGGGTCTGCGCATCGGCCGGGGGTTCCGGGTTCCATTGTAGAGGCTGCCGGAGGGTCTCGGAGCGCGGGAACCCGAATGGTAGACTCGACCTGTACAGCCCCCCTTTCATGAACACATCCCTGATCCGCAACTTCGCGATCATCGCGCACATCGACCATGGCAAAAGCACGCTCTCGGACCGTTTGCTGGAGCTCACGGGCTCGCTGACGGCGCGCGAGATGCAGGCGCAGGTGCTCGACGCGATGGACCTGGAGCGTGAGCGCGGCATCACGATCAAGGCGCATTCCGTCAGGATGATGTACCCGGCCAAGGACGGCAAGATCTACCAGCTGAACCTGATCGACACGCCGGGGCACGTGGACTTTTCGTATGAAGTGTCGCGGTCGCTGGCCAGCTGCGAGGGAGCGCTGCTGGTGGTCGATGCCTCGCAGGGCGTGGAGGCGCAGACGCTCGCGAACGCGTACCTCGCCATCTCGAACGGGCTCGAGATCATCCCGGTCATCAACAAGATCGACCTGCCCTCGGCCGATGTGGCGCGGACCCAGGAGATGATCGAGCAGACCGTCGGGCTGGACGCGACGGATGCGCTCGCGGTCAGCGCGAAGACGGGGCTGGGCGTCCCGGACATTCTGGAAGCGGTGGTGAACCGCCTGCCGCCGCCGGTCGGCGACATCGACGCCCCCTTGCAGGCGCTGATCTTCGATTCCTGGTTCGACGCCTACCGCGGGGTCATCGTGCTGGCCCGCGTGATTCACGGCCGGCTCAAAAAAGGCGCGCGTATCCGGCTCATGTCGAACGGGCGCGAGTTCGACGTGGAGTCGCTCGGCGTCCTCACCCCCAAGCCGGTCGAGATCGCCGAGCTCTCCGCGGGCGAGGTCGGCTTCTTCGTCGCGACGATCAAGAATGTCGCCGACACCAAGATCGGCGACACCATTACCGAGGTTTCCCGCCCCGCCGCGTCCGCGCTGCCGGGCTTTGAAGACATCAAGTCCATGGTCTTCGCGGGCATCTACACGGTCGACTCGCACGAGCACACCTTGCTGCGCGACGCGCTCGAGAAATTGCGACTCAACGATGCCTCCTTCTCGATCGAGCCGGAAAGCTCGGCGGCGTTGGGATTCGGTTTCCGCTGCGGGTTCCTCGGGCTTTTGCACATGGAGATCATCCAGGAGCGGCTGGAGCGCGAGTTCGACCTGGACCTGATTACCACCGCCCCGAGCGTCCGTTACAAGATCACCCTGACCGATGGGAAAACGATCGAAGTCGACAACCCTTCGCGGTGGCCGGACCCGAGCGAGATCGAGCAGATCGAGGAGCCGGTGATCACGGCGACGATTCTCACGAACGAGGAGTATGTCGGGGGCATCCTGAAGCTGGTCGAGGAGAAGCGCGGCCGCCAGCAGAACTTCGAGTACGTCTCGGCGACGCGGGTGAAGCTGACCTACGAGCTGCCGCTCAACGAGATCGTGCTGGACTTCTACGACCGGCTCAAGAGCGTTTCGCGCGGGTACGCGTCGCTGGACTACGTTCTGGCAGGCATGTGGACCTCGCCGATGTCGAAGCTCGACATCCTGGTCTCGGGCGAGCCGGTCGATGCGCTTTCGATCATCGTCCATCGGGACTTCGCTTACGACCGGGGCCGCGCGCTCGTCTCGAAGATGCGCGAGCTGATTCCGCGGCAGATGTTCGAGGTAGCGATCCAGGCGGCGATCGGCGCGAAGATCGTGGCGCGCGAGACTGTCTCGGCGATCAAGAAGAACGTGCTGGCCAAGTGCTACGGCGGGGACATCTCCCGCAAACGCAAACTGCTCGACAAGCAGAAGGAAGGCAAGAAGCGCATGAAGCGGATCGGCAAGGTCGACATCCCGCAGGAAGCCTTCCTGGCCGTGCTGAAAGTGGGCGAGGACAATGCGCGTTGAACCCCGTCGGGCCAGTTTCCGCAGAAGAGTGGTTACCGCAAATACTCCCGAAATGTGGGAAACTCGCTTGCCTTTTCGAGGCAACCCAAGAGCACAGGAAAATCCGCAAAGCGGCCGCAAAGATATCACTACTGCTGTAGGCAGAGGATTCTAAACGACTTCCGGCAAGGCAGGCAGAGTCTGTAAGGGGGCAAAAGCCCTAGTCACGAGGCATTCACAATTTTGTTTTGCACAAATATTTCCACAGTCAGGTAATCGTGACCCTGACGCAGAATTGAGAATGCAAAAAGCCCCGGGAGGAGCCGGGGCTTTTTACGCTTGACACGCGGCCCGAGCTAGTGCGCGGGTGCCGATGGCGTAGCCCGGCGCGTGGGGGCCGTACCGGTGCCGGAGGGCCTCGGCGTCGCGCTCGGTGCCGACGGCGGCGGGGCGGCGATGCCGGACTTGGTGTTGTAGGCCGCGATCACGGCTTCGGTAATGTCGTTGCCCTGGGTGGCGTAGAGGATCGGGCTCTGCTGTGCGGAGGCGTCGAGGACCAGGGTGTAGCCGTTCTGCTGCGCGTACGCCTGGACGGTGCCGTAAACCTTCTGCGCGACCCCGGCATAGGCCTGCTGGATCTCCTGCTGAAAGTCGTTTTGCGCGTCCTCGCCGGAGCGCTGGAGCGATTTTTCCTTGTCGTCGATACTTTTGAGCTTCTGCGCGCGCTCCACGTCGCTCAGGGTCGCGCTCTGGGTCTGGAGCGACTTCTTCAGCGCGTCGATCTCGTCGCTCTGCTGCTTGAGCTGCGTCTGCTTGGGCTGGTACTTCTTTTCGACTTCCTCCAGGTTGCGCTTGCCCTCGTTGGTCTGCGCGACGGCCTGCTGGAACAGGATGATGCCGACCTTGCTGGGGCCGGACGGCGCGGCGGCAGAGGCGGTGACCGGCGTGGACGCAGCGGCGGAAGAAGCAGCGGGCGCGGCGGTTTGCGCGAAAGCGGCGGAAGAGACGAGCCCGGTCGCGAGCAGGCTCAGGAGAGACAAGGAAAGCTTCATGGTAGGGGTGGAACTCCTTCGGAAATCTTATGTGAGACAGGCCGCGAACTAAAGGCGGTTTATCTCTCCAGCGCTTTGGGGAACGCGCTCGGGTGCTTCGCCCGGGTACTGGGGAGATTCTATGGGCGCGGGTTGGGGAGCGTCAAACGGCGGCGGGAAAGGGTTGCTTGCCGGATTGTTTCCCTTTGAAGCGTGCTGCACGAGCTCTACGTAAACCAGCGTGGAGTAGAAAGTGGGGCCGCCGCCGAGATCGGTGAGGCGCTGGGAGGTGAGCTGGTTGACGCCCGCGCCGGCCCGGTTGGAGGCCAGGGTTGCGGCAGTGACGCCGGGTTGGACCCGGTCGGAGAGTCGAGCGGTCAGGGTGAGCGTGCCGCGCTCGTTGTGAACCCGGACCGGCTGTCCATCGGCGATGCCGCGCGCGGCGGCATCCCGGGGGTGGAGCTCGAGGGCGTTCTCGGCCTTCTCGAGCGCGCGGTGCGTGGGGTGGTCCGCGAAGGTCGAGTTCATGTAGTGGGTGGCCTTGCGGGGCAGAAAGGCGAGCATGCCGGCGGGGGCGTCGGCTTGGCTTTCGACCGGAGGGCGGTAAGTGGGGAGCGGGTCTTTTTGAGACGCGGCGAGGAACTCGACCTTGCCGGACGGGGTAGGGAAG
>CAXUEU010000075.1:0-16028 GCA_964250195.1 uncultured Acidobacteriaceae bacterium | reverse complement strand
CCTCCCCCGGGGGGGGGGGGGAGCAGCCGTGCCGGCGATCGGAATCGTGTGGGGTTTGGGGCTAGCCGTGCGCCCGAACTTCGCCTTGCTGGTCCTGCCGATCGGCTATGCGCTCTGGAAAGGCCGCGGCGTAAGGGCCGCCTGCATCTCCATGGCGGAGGTAACGGGACTCGCGTTCGCGACGCTTGCAGCGGCGAACACCGTTGCCCACGGCTCCTTCTATCTCCCGAGCAACGGCCCCTATAACTTCTTCGCCGGCGCAAACCCTTTCACGCGGCCGGCCCTGCTCGCCGCCTTCAATGCCGAGCCTTCCATCGCGCCCGCCATGGCCCAGCACGGCTATCCCGCGCTCAACTCCTACGATCCCGCGTTGAATCCCGTCTACGATCGGTTCGCGCTCCAGTTTGTCGCCGCCCATCCGCTCCAGTGGGTGTCGCTCGGCGCGCTCAAGCTGGCTACCCTGCTTCGCCCGGACACAAAGGCACATGCGCTGCTTTCCTCGGCTGGACTCGTCAAGTTATTGACCAGTTTGTGTGTTCCGCTGTGGATCGCGGTCCTCGCTTGCTCGCGCCCGCTCGGAAGATACGACTGGATCGTCGTTCTCTTCGTTCTCGCCTATGTCTTTCCTTTCGTCCTCACCAACGCCGACCCTCGCTTCCGCCCCGCTCTGGACACTCTCGTCCTGACGCATTCCGCTATCTTGATCTTTTCGCGGCGGTACTCCAGCATCTCTCAGTCGCCGCAAAGGCTTACCTCATAGGCAGCCCAAAAACCCACCTGCGCGGCGGGTCCTTTAAACAAAGGGGGCCGCCGAAACGGCCCCCTTCTTACCAATGGACTTACCGCAGACCCAACCCCGGCAACACCGCCGTCCCTTCATAGCGCACCGCCTCCAGCAGCAAGGGATCCAGCCCCAACCCCTGCAGGATCGTCGGCGCCACCTGCCCGGTCGCCACCGGCGAGCTCACGATGCTCCCGGTCAACTTCGGGTTCGAGACCAGCAGCACCGCATTCGTGTCGTCGTGCGAGAACCCGCCGTGCTCCGACTGCTTCGCCTTGCTGTTCGAGTACGTCACCCCCACGTTCGGCGTCACGATGATGTCCGGCGTCCGCGAATCCAACCCCACCCCCAACCCCGGAACGTTGTAGTTCAACGCCAGCGTCGGCCCGAACAGGATCTGCCCCAGCCCGATCGCCGCCGCGTTCTTCTCGAGCGTCGCCACGTCGGCCGCCGCATCCGCTCCCTGCTTCAGCCACAGCAGCGAGATGTCGTCCTCCGTAGGCCCGATCCCCGTCGGGTTGTTCGGCGACTCCGACTCCGGCAGATCGCCCGCGATCAAGGTCGCGGGCGTTACCGTTCCGTTCCGCTTGTACAGGTTCGGGTCGATCGGCGACTGCCCATGCTTCGCCGTCACGATCACCAGCGTGTTCTCGTAGTTGCCCGACGCCTTGAGCCCCCGCACCATCTGCCCGACCGCCGCGTCCACGTACTTGATCTCGCCCAGCAGCGCCGGCGACGGCGCGCCTGTCGCGTCCGCGTACCCGCCGGTCGTCTGGTTCGAAGCCTCGATCAGCTTCTGCCCCACGCTCACCGCCTGGAAGTTCATCCCGAAGATCGTCGGCACCTTCGCCGCCGCTCCGTTATGTGTCTTGCCCGCGATCTGGTTCAGGATCGCGTCCACCTTGATCTGGTCGTAGCACTGGATGTTCTGGAACGAGGTCGTCCACGCCGTCTGGTCCGCGCCCGCGTCCCGCACCGTCGCGCACGAGATCCCGCCCGGCAGCGTCACCTCCGGCAGCCCGATCACGTTCGAGTTGATCTCCGGCGAAAAGTAGTCGTCCACGAACTGCCCGCCGTGCCCGCCGATCGACGAGTACGACGGGTGCTTGTCCGCCCATGCCGTATACCCCCCGGCGCGCTTGATCACCCCGTACACCGAGTTCACCCGCACGAAGTTCCACGGCTCCACCGGCGCGCAACCGGCCGCAGGGTCCCGCGGCAGCTTCGCCTGATCGATCGACGCGATGCCGCCGTCCATCAGCCCCGCACCCGGCGCGCCGCCGTTCAGCTTGGTCTTGTCCAGGTCGATGCCTTCCTCGTACTCCGCCGTCGTGCCCGTGGGCGCGGCTCCCGGCGTGCACACCCCCGCCGCCACCCCGTTGCCGGTCGTCTTCGCCGGCGCGTCCAGGCTCCGGTCGTACCCCACGTCGTACCACACGCCCATCGTGCGCGGCGTCGCGCCGGTTACCAGCGTCATCAGCCCGGGGAACGAGTCCGACGGCTTCGACGTCTCCGCCGCCGTGTAGTTCACGCCCGTCACCGCCAGCCCGGCCAGGTTCGGGCAGTACGGCGCTCCGCCGTTCACGCCCTTGATCCCCTGCACGCAGTTCAGCAGGTCCACCTCGTGCATCCCGTCCACGCTCAGCAGCAGCACATGCTGCACCGGGCCCTTGCCCGCCTGCTGCGCCACGCCCGCACCCGCCGCCAAAACCGCACCCGCCGCCGCCAACATCGCTCGCGTCATCACGAAAGCCTCCGCGAACCTTGATACCACCCCAGCCCACCGATAAATGTTGCGGAGCGATGAATCCTGAGCGCATTTCGTAGAGCCGCCGAAAGCGCATAGTTTACACGCCTATTAGCAAATCTTATACTTCAAGAAATATCTCGCCTAACTCCATCCGGACCTGCTAGGCTCTGTGGCCACAACAAGGGTCCCCGTTTAGCTCGGGCATCCTGCTCAACTCCCCCGGTAGCCCGCCCTTCCAAGGAGACCCCGCCATGCCCCCTCTCCCCCGCCCACAGAAGCACCTCTTCCTTCTACTCTCCTGTCTCCTCGGCATGCTCTTGACTCTCTGCGCGCTTCCAGAGGCGCATGCCATTTCCTACGGCTACGATGCAACGAACCTCAATGGCCAGGTCCAGTTTTGGGTCAACGGTAACTACAACTGTACGGGCTCCCTCATCAGTACACGGTGGGTGCTGACGGCGGCACATTGCGTGTCGAACGCGAACGCCACTACGTCCAACAGCACGATCTACATGGGAGATCTCAGGCTTCAACAAGGGGAGACTCATAGCGTTTCAGCTATTTCTCTTGACGCGGTCGACGATGTCGCGCTTTTGCGCTTGACGACTCCTGCTTCCAATACAGACTGGATCCTTCCTTACGGGATCAACGCTCCGCCGATTGCCTCCACCGTTTATGTCAGCGGGTGGGGAATAAACCGCGTTACCAATCCTTCCGTCCCTTCCTCCACCTTGCAGGATTCCCTTCATACCAATGTTGTGGTGAATCCCAGTTACGTTCCAAAGTATGGCACAAACGAAGATTTACTGGAGCTCTACTCCAGTGAAGGCATGATCGAAAGCGGCGACTCCGGCGCGGGTATTCGTTATCAGGGCCTTATCTGCGGCGTCATATCGTCCAGCTCGCTTACTACCTCGCACGGAACCAAGACCGATGCGGTCAGGAACTGGATCCTGGCGACCTCCGGCGTTCCTCCGGGCGGCCTGTGCGATCTGGATTTAAGCAAGAAAAAGAAAACGGCTGCCGCCAAGGTCATGGCGCTGGGCGACTTGTTTACGGAGGCAGCCGTCAAGGCAAAGACGAAAGCCGGCAATGCTTTCAGAAACATCATGTACGTGGATCTGACAAAGAAAGGGCTCCCTATCAACCTTGTCGGTATGCTGTCGAACGGCCTGCCCCCCGCCGATGCCTACGAGGGAGCGTTTGCCGAAACGATTTATACCGGCGAGGAGACTGCGAAATGTGAGATTTATAACTACGCTCCGGATATTGTCCTTGTCGAACTCGGCGAGGCCGATATGATTCAGAGTGCCGATCCGCAAACCGCGTCGGACAGCATGGGCGCTCTGATTGGGTCGGCAATGCAGGTTTCTCCGAACTCCATCGTGCTCGTAGCTTCGGCGCCGCGAAACGATACCCCTTCTATTCAATCGCGCCTCGATACCTTCAATGCAATTGTGCAATCCCGGGTAGCGTCGCTTAAAGCGCAAGGGGTGCACGTCGACTTTGTCGACCTGAGTTCTTTGAACGCGGACGATGCCTCCGGACCGATCGATGCCTGGACGTATCTGAACGATGAAGGTTTTGTAAAAATCGGCTACTCCTTCTCCCTGGCCGTGGACCGCGCAATCAATGCCGGCTGGATGCCCGACTCCCTGTCGCTGCACAAAGATTTATGCAATGCCATTGGTGGAAACCAGCCGACACCCGCGCCGCCGCAGCAGCCGCAGCCGCCCCCGACCGGTCAGGCTCCCGGCCAGTTCCTGAATCATTCAGCCTTGCTGGGCAACGTGGATCCCAGCCCTTCCTGGTTTCTGGACAACATCCCCTTCCTCGAGGTGCCGGATACGGCCATCCAGCAGGTCTACTACTATCGCTGGCATGTGTACAAAGAACACCTCGTTGCTGTTCCCTCCCTCAATGGCCCCGGCTGGCTTTCCACCGAGTTTCTTAACTCACCGGGGTATGCCGCGCCCTATGGAGGCATCGATGCGGCTGCCGGACATCAGATCATCGAAGGCCGGTGGGTGCGAGACCAGCAATACGTACGCGGCAATATCGATTACTGGCTCAATGGTCCAGGGCAGTACGTCAAGCCGCAGAACGACAGCGTCAATCCAGACACCTCCGATTGGGCCCATGAGTACAGCTTTTGGGCGGCCAGCGCGGTTTGGCAGACCTTTCTCGCGACGGGAGATGTGGCGTTCTCGTTGCGGCAGCTGGGTCCATTGGAGACGCAGTATCGCGGCTGGGATAATCACTTCAACCCTCAGCTGGGCTTGTATTGGCAGGTACCGGTGTGGGACGCGACGGAGTTTTCTCCAGCCTCGTATGAATCGAACGATGCCTACCACGGCGGGCCAGGGTACCGTCCCACGATCAACTCCTACCAGTATGGCGATGCGTCCGCGATCGCACACCTCGCCACCTTGGCGAACAACGATGTCATTGCCGCGGAGTACGGGGGACGTGCGGCTGCCCTGAAAGCGGCGATGCATCGGTATCTGTGGGATCCAAATCGGAACTTCTACTTTCATATGAATCGGGACAACAACCCGTCCAATGCTTTGCTCGATACACGCGAGGAGGAGGGCTTCGTTCCATGGATGTTCGAAGCCGCGCAGGATTCCGATTCGGCGGCCATGGGGCAGTTGCTCGATCCTTCCGGATTCGCAACCGCCTATGGTCCGCCGACGGCGGAAAAGCGAAGCCGCTGGTACATGTATGAGGCTGCTTCGGGCTGCTGCCACTGGGACGGTCCTTCGTGGCCGTACGAGACATCGCAAACCTTGACCGGTTTGGCCAACCTGCTGATCGATTATCCGGCGCAATCCACGGTTACGGCGAATGACTATGTCAACCTGCTTCACACGTATGCGGCCACTCAATACAAGAATGGTGCGCCGTATGTCGCCGAGGCCCACGATCCCGACTACGCCTCCTGGATTTATGACTCCGCCGGCCACAGCGAGGACTACAACCACTCCACCTACATCGATAACGTCATCTCCGGCTTTGTCGGCTTGCGTGGCCAGCCGGACTCTTCTCTGGTCATTGCGCCGCTTGCGCCGCCCTCTTGGGACTACTTTGCCCTCGAGGACGCCCCCTACCATGGCCATAAGGTAACGGTGCTCTGGGATCGCCTGGGCACGCGATATGGGCACGGCAGCGGACTCAGCGTTCTTGTCGACGGCACCAGCGTAGCTCATCAGAATTCGCTCAGCCAGGTTCGTGTCGATGTAGGCTCCACCATCGTGCAGCCGCTGCCGCCGCCGCCGACTTCGGCCATACAGCCGGGCATCTACCATATTGTCAACGTCGAAACCGGAAAGATGATGGGAGTCGAGCACGAGTATCCTTTTGACGGAGCGCAGATACAGCAGTATGAGGACAATGGGTCTCCGGACCATTTTTGGGCCGTGGAGTACGCGGACGGCGGGAATGTGAAAATACGCAATCTCGTCAGCGACCTGGTGCTTGGCGTCGCGGGCGAATCGACAGCCGACAGCGCTCTCGTCAAACAAGCTCATGACAACGGGACGCCCGACCACTCCTGGGAACTCATCAACGCCGGGAAGGGTCAGGTACAAATACGCAACCTCAATAGCGGCTTGCTGCTCGGCGTCAGCGGCGAGTCGTCCGCGAACAGCGCGAACATTGTTCAATTCCACGACAACGGCACAAACGACCATTTGTGGCTTTTTGAGCCCGCCGGAGATCCTCGAACTGCAAGTGTTTCCAAAATCATCAACCAAAACAGCGGTAAACTGCTTGCCGTGGAGAAAGGTTCCCAGGCCGACGGCGCGCAGATACAGCAATTCCGTGACACCGGAACGCCGGATCAACTCTGGGCAATTGAGAACGGCGGAAATGGCCTGTTTAAGATACGGAACGTACTCAGCAACTTGGTTCTGGGGGTCGATGGGGAATCCCTGGTGCCTGCGTCTGTCAAACAGGCTCAGGATAACGGCACCCGCGACCACTTATGGGGCTTCGATACCCAGAACGGAACTAAAAGTATCTCAATCTTGAATTACAACAGCTTTCTTCTACTCGACGTCCTCGGAGGTTCCTCGGAGGACAGCGCCGACATCCTTCAAAATGTCTATTCGGCACTTTCGTTTCAACCGAGTCAGTTCTGGACGACTAGTCCGGCGCCTGATCCTCGAACAAAACCCTTTTATAAAATCGTCAATGTCGAAACGGGCAAAGATCTCGGCGTTCAGGACGAGTCTTTCGATGACGGAGCGCAAATCCAGCAATACGAAGATAACGGCTCGAAGGACCATGTCTGGCAGCTGGAGAGTGCGGGCTACAACGTCTTTAGAATCCGCAGCTTTTATAGCAACCTGGTTCTCGGTGTGGACGGCGAATCCAAAGCCGACAGTGCTCTCATCAAGCAGGCTCACGACAACGGCACCCCGGATCATATTTGGCAGTTCATCGATGCCGGCAACGGCCAATTTCAGATCCGCAACACGAACAGCGGTTTGCTGCTCGGCGTCAGCGGGGAGTCGTCGGCGAACAGCGCCGATATCGTCCAGTTCCACGACAACGGCACGCGTGATCACTTGTGGTACGTGAATGTAACTCAAAGCCACTGACGTACGCTGGATTGGGCGGGTAGGTTTACCTACCCGCCCGTAACCGCGTGCTCGGCAAGCCCGGATGAGATCTGTCCAAGGCGGGTCTCATGCTCTTGCTTGAGCCGCAAACGACCGGCAAAACCGCTTCGGTGACTTCCTCTATATCTCGCGGCGCGGTAAATGCAATTGCCGGGTCCCCATGGTTTTTCGGAAAGCCGCGTCGAAAGCCCGGTTCGTCCAAACCGACTCGGATCTGCGCTAACGATCCTTCCGGTACAGCAAATCCCGAATCGCTCCCCGCCGTGCCTCGTTCGCCTCCGCCTCCGCCTTACGCTCCTCCGCGCTCAGCTTCCGCTTTGCACCCGTCTCCGCTCCGTCAGGCTCGCTGCACTCCGGGCATCGGTTCGCGAAGCCGGGTTTGCCCGGCTTCAGCTCGAACTCCTCTCCGCACACCACACACTCCCTGATTGGAAACGCCATGCCTTCAGCATAAAAGACCCACTCTTCTAAACTCAAAGCATGCCCGACCCCATCGCCCGCCTTCTCGCCCTTGGCGGCGAGCTCGCGCCTGCCTCGCCCGGCAACCCGCGCCGCAAGTTCGACCTGGCTCACATGCGCGCTCTCCTCGCCGCGCTCGGCAACCCGCACAAGCGCTTTCCTTCCGTCCTCATCGCAGGCACCAACGGAAAGGGCTCTACCGCGGCCACCCTCGCCTCGATCCTTCAGGCGGCCGGCAGCCGCGCCGGCCTCTACACCTCACCTCACCTCGTTCGCCCCAACGAGCGCATCCGCGTGGACGGCGAAGCCATTCCCGACGAATCCCTCGCGGGCCTCTTCGCGCGGGTCGAATCCGCCGCCGCTGAGCTCGTTGCCGACGGCACTCTTCCCCACCCCGCCTCTTTCTTCGAGACCGTCACCGCCATCGCCTTCCTGCACTTCGCCGCCGCGCCGGTCGACCTCGCCATCCTCGAGTGCGGCCTCGGCGGCCGGCTCGACGCGACGAACGTCGCGGCCCCTCTATTGTCCATCCTTACCGACATTTCGCTCGACCATCAGGAGTGGCTGGGCGACTCCATCGCCGCGATCACCCGCGAGAAGTGCGGCATCCTGCGCGCGGGCGGCACGTTGATCACCCTTCCGCAGCACCCGGAGGCGAATCAGACGATCGGCGAGGTGGCGGTTCCACTTCAGGTTCACGCGATCAGCGCCTCTGAGTACGTCCCCTCAAGAACATCTCAGGCACCGGCAGACCTCCTTCGTAATCGTTACCGGCTTTCTCTCCCACCTGCAATTCTCGGCGGCGGCATGCTCGAAGTCGACTCCCCCCTGCCGGGTGAGCACCAGCAGCGCAATCTCGCTCTTTCCATCATGGCCGCCATTTACCTTCACCAACGGCACGGCTTTCCGCTCGACAAACCATCCCTGGAGGCAGGCATCCGGGATACTGTTTGGCCTGGTCGTCTCCAGCTCCTACGGCCCGGCGCGTCCTTCGTAGGTGCCCCCTCGATCCTGCTCGACGCCGCCCATAACCCCGCCGGAGCCTGGGCGCTGCGGGCGGCTTTGTCCTCGCTTCCCTTCACTGGCCCGCGCACTCTGCTCTTCGGCTGCATGCAGGACAAAGCCGTCGACGAACTCGCCCAGGTTCTCTTCCCCGTTTTCGACCGCGTCTTCCTGACGCAAACCGCCTCGCCGCGGGCCGCCGCCGTCTCGATGCTGGCTAAGGCGGCCGAGCGTACCGGCACGCCGTTCACATCGGCACCCTCGGCCCCTGATGCTTTGCAAGCCGCCCTTCAAGCGACAGACAGAACCGGCGTCCTCGCGATCGCGGGCTCTGTCGCTCTTTTGGGCGAATGCCTGCCGCTGCTTTCCGGCTGGGCTTGAAGACAGGCCGGCGATGTTCCACGTGGAACGTTGCCGGCCGCTGCTACCCTGTGACTACCTGCATGACCCGCACACTTACCTCTCGACCCAGCCCGCTTCCGCTTTCCATGCGGCTCGCTTCCAACCTGTTTCGCGCACCCTCGTTTCTTGCCGCAACCGCGCTGTTCGGGTCCGCTTCGCTCCTCGCTTCGCTTACTGAGACGACAGGAAGACGCCAGCACCGCATCGCCCAAGCCTGGGCACGTGCCTCGCTTCGTTTCGCCGGCTCGCCCGTGACGATCGAGGGTGCCGAAAATTTCCGCAAAGCGGGTGTCGCCGTTTATGCCTCCAACCACCTCTCCTACATGGACACGCCGGCCATCTTCGCCGCGCTTCCCTTTCAGTTCCGCATCGTCGCTCGTCACGAGCTTTGGCGCGTTCCCTTCATCGGCTGGCACCTGCGGCGGTCCGGTCAGATTCCCGTCAACGTAGCCAACCCGCGCGCATCGATCGCCAGCCTCTCGGGCGGCGTCAAGACTCTTAAGTCCGGCATGCCGGTGTTTATCTTTCCTGAAGGCGGCCGCTCCAGAACCGGTACGCCGGGGCCTTTCCTCAATGGACCCGCTTACATGGCCATCCGCGCGCGGGTTCCACTCGTTCCAATGGCCCTCACCGGCACGTTCGAGTTGCTGCCGATCGGCTCCACCGCATACTTTCCTTCTCCCCTCACCCTCATGGTCGGCGAGCCGCTTCCGACTGAGGGTTTGAGCGCCCGCGATGCCGACTCGCTTACCGCGCTTCTGCGCGGGCGCATCCTGGAACTCCACTCCAGGCATGCCCTTTATAGTGAAACGAGAGAGTATGAACCGCCAAGACCCTAGACCTCGGATCGCAATTCCAACTCCGACCTCGCACGACGATGCCTACAACGCGCGATGCTGGCCGCAGTACGCGGCGGCCATCGAAGCGGAAGGAGGCAAACCCCTGAGGATCGGTCTCGATGCCCAGCCGGAGCAGACAGCGAGGCTTGTCGCTACATGCCAAGCCATCCTGCTCCCAGGCAGCCCCGCCGACGTCAATCCTCAGAAGTACGGCCAGGAACCGGCACCGCAAACCGCAAAGCCGGATTTGCAGAGGGAGGCGACCGACGAACTCCTGCTGCAGGACGCCTTCAACCTACGCAAGCCGCTGCTCGGTGTATGTTTCGGTTTGCAGATTATGAACGTTTGGCGCGGAGGAACGCTGACCCAGCACCTGCAGACGGGACAGCCGCACGCGCGTAAGGACAAGGAAGGCCCACTCTCGCACGAGATTTCCCTGACACCTCGGGCCGCGATGCTGCGCGGCTTCTATCCCGATTCCAGCCCGGTGCAAGTGAACAGCAGCCACCATCAGGCTGTCTGCGTAGCCGGCGACGATTTAGCCGTCGCCGCCATTGCCTTGCGAGACGGCGTCGTGGAGGCGCTCGAGGGTGCTTCGCCGGACCAGCACTTCGTGCTCGGCGTGCAATGGCACCCCGAGCGTATCTACGCTGAAGACGAACCGTCCAAAGCGATCTTCGCTGCGTTCCTCGCGGCGTCACGCCGCTGGCAGCTCCCGAACGGATGAGCCCGGAAGCAATTGCGGAGCTGCTGGAGGAACGCATGGCGTTGCAGGTCGACGCCGAGCTCGCGCAATCGCTGGCAGCGTATTTGGATCTGCTCGTACGGTGGAATGCGCGTACCAACCTTACCGCCATCCGTGAGCCGAAAGAGATCGTGCTCCGCCACTTTGGCGAAAGCATCCAGTGCGCGCGGGCACTGCCTCTTGCAGCGCAAAGCCTGCTCGATTTCGGTTCAGGCGCGGGGTTTCCCGGCGCGGTTTGTGCGCTCATGCGGCCCGATCTCTCGGTCGTGCTTGCTGAATCGCAGGGGAAAAAGTCGGCTTTTCTCTCGGAACTGGTGCGCCTGCTGGGATTGAAGACGACGGTGCATGCCGGCCGCGTCGAGTCTCTGCCGACTGCACGCGGGTTCGACGCCGTCACCCTGCGCGCCGTGGACCGGATGGAGCAGGCCTGCGCGATCGCGCGCAAATACCTGAGCCTCGATGGCCTCTTATGTCTTTTGACGACGGGAGAGGCTGTGGTTTCCGTCGAAGGCGTGGAGTGGGCTGCGCCGGTCCCGATACGTGGGAGCGAACGGCGGGTTATCCTCTTCGGGCGAGCGTCCGTCTGAGAACTTGTTCCACGTGGAACAAGTTGCTTCCTTGCTGTCCGAGGCCCTATGGTGGAGAAGGTTCGAGGAATCATGGGAAAAGTGCTTGCGGTCGTGAATCAAAAAGGCGGGGTCGGCAAGACGACGACCGCGATCAACCTGGCCGCAGCTTTTGCGCTGGAAGAGCTGCCGACTCTTCTGCTCGACATCGACCCGCAGGGGAATACGACGGGGGGCTTCGGGTTTGGGCGCGATGACGAGCGGCTTTCAACCTATGACATTCTCGTCAACGGTGCTTCCCTGGCAGACGCGGCTCTCGCGACTGAGATCGCCGCGCTGAAGGTCGTTCCCTCCAGCAAGGATCTAGTCGGGGCGACCGTGGAGCTGATGGAACAGGAGAACCGGGCGTTGAAATTGAAAGAGGCCTTGGTCGAAGCACGGGAGGCGCATGCCTTCGTCCTGCTGGACTGCCCGCCGGCGCTCGACCTGCTCACGCTCAATGCGCTGGTGGCGGCCGATGCGCTGCTTGTTCCCATGCAGGCGGAGTACTTCGCGCTGGAGGGCATTTCGGAGCTGCTGCACACCCTGGAGCGGGTGCAGGCGAGCCTCAACCCCGGCCTGCAGATCGAGGGCGTGCTCCTGACCATGTACGATGACCGCACGAATCTGGCGCAGCAGGTAACGGCGAGCCTGCGGGAGCACTTCGGGGACAAGCTGCTCAAGACGACGATCCCGCGCAACATTCGGCTCGCTGAAGCCCCGAGCTACGGGCAGCCGGTTCTGCTCTACGACTCCCGCTCGCGCGGGTCGGAGGCGTACCGCGAGCTCGCGCTGGAGCTGATGCGGCGCAACGGGATAAAGAGCCGGAAGCGGCCGGAAGCGGAGAAGAAAGTCGAAAGGGAAGTACGGTTTTGGCCGTATTCATAGGGGGCGGAGATGGCGATCGAGATGCCGGCGGTGAGGGAGCAAGCAGGGAAGCGGAGAGCGCTCGGCAAGGGGCTCGATTCACTGCTGCCGAAAGCGCGGCCCGTCGAGGTGCCTGTGGTGCAGGCGGCAGCGGAAAACCGGCAGGCGGATGGGCGAGCCCTCGAGATCGCGATCGATGCGATTGAACGCAATCCTTATCAGACACGAAAGCACTTCGATGATGGCGCCCTGGAAGAGCTCGCCGCGTCAATCCGGGCCATGGGGGTGATCCAGCCGGTGCTGGTGCGGGCGCTCGAGGGGGAGCGCTACCAGTTGGTGGCGGGGGAGCGGCGCTGGCTGGCCTCGCAGAAGGCCGAGAAAGCGACGATCCCGGCGGTAGTGGCCGCGATGAACGACGCCCAGGCGATGGAGGCGACCATCGTCGAGAACCTGCAACGGACGGACCTGAACCCGATGGAGCAGGCCCGGGCGTTCGCGCGGCTGGGGCGCGAGTTCAGGATGACGCAGGAGCAGATCAGCATCCGGACGGGGAAGGACCGGGCGTCGATCGGCAACTACATGCGGCTGCTGAAGCTGCCGGAGCCGCTGCAGGCCGCGGTAGAGATGGGGCAGTTGAGCTTCGGCCATGCGCGGGCGCTGCTGGCGCTCGACCGCGAGGAGCAAATGCTCAAGGCGGCGCAGAAGATGCAGGCTCTGTCGATGAGCGTGCGGCAGGCGGAGACGTTCGTACGGGGCATTCTGGACCCGGAGCGGCGGGAGCCGGCGCAGGGAAAAAAGCCGAAAGACGTGAACGTGCGGGAGCTGGAAGACCGGCTGAGGAAGCGGCTGGGGCTGCGGGTGGCGATCAAGGACCGGAACGGGCGGGGGCAGGTAGTGATCGAGTATGGGGATCTGGAAGGGTTTGACGGGTTGATGGAGGCGCTGCTGGGTCTCTGAGCCATGCTCCCAGACGGGCACCCGGCGGGGCTCGTCCCGGTCGGCTCCGCGCCGCAATCTTTGTTCCTTCGCTCCACGGAGCGGCGGCTCTTTCGAGCATTTGAGAAGCTCAGGAGCCGTTCAGGCGGTTCGCGCCTATCCCGAAATGAAAAGTCAAGCTCGGAGAGGAGCTGAAGGTACCCCAAACGAGAAGGGAAGAGTCCAGGCGGAACCTTCGAATCGCTTGACAGTAACTCGCGCGCTTGTTACTGAATAAAGCACTGATGGGAACACTTCCAGGCTTAGTAGTTTTGTTTTAGGGGGCGTCTATGATGAGCGGTCGCGTCGGTTGTGCCAGGTTAGCGGTTTTAACCCTGGTCCTGGCTGTCTTCGGGATTTGTCCGGGCCGGGCGCAGTTTTCCGGCGCGGTGCAGGGGACAGTGACGGACCCCGCGGGGGCAACGGTCGTCGGGGCCACGGTAGTGCTGACCGACACGGGGACGCAGCAGGGGCGGGCGGCCAAGACCAACCGCGCGGGCGAGTACAGGTTTGTGAGCCTGCCGCCCGCCAACTACACGGTCACCGTGGATGCGCGGGGATTTGAGAAGGAGCTGACGCCGTTCACGCTGCAGACGCAGGAAAACCGGGACCTGCCCGTGCGGCTGCGTGTGCAATCGCTCGCATCCTCGGTTGAGGTAACGACGCAGGCACCGACCCTGAACCTGGCGGAGACGCGGCAGCAGCTGACCCTGGACAACCAGACGATCCGCGACCTGCCGCTGGCCGGCAACAGCGTGTTCCAGCTGATGGACCTGGCACCGGGGGTGACGGGGACCAATGGGCGTACCGACAACTACAACACGGAGTACTTTACCGGGGTGAGCGCGAACGGGCGCAGCGCGTACGGCAACACCTTCAGCGTGGACGGGGTAAACACGGGCAGCAACATCACGAACGGGACGACGAACGTGATGATCAACCCGGATGCGGTGCAGGAAATCAGCATCCAGACCAATACCTTTACAGCGGATCAAGGCCGCGGGACCTCCATCCAGACCGCGCTGACGACAAAGTCGGGCAGCAACACCTTCCACGGCACGGGCAACTACCTGTTTACCGACCAGCACCTTCTGGCCAAGCAGAGCCTGCCGTCCGTGGTGAACTATGCGCCGTTTCTATATCAGGACTACGCGGGCACGCTGGGCGGGCCGGTGTGGAAGAATCACACGTTCTTTTTCGCCTCGGTCGACCAGCTGGCTTCAAGCGTTTCCCAGAGCAGCGTACAAACATATGAAGCGCCCGAGTTTATCGCATTCGCGCAGCAGCGGTTCCCGAACAGCCAGGGAACGCAGCTCCTGACGCAGTACCCGATTCGGGGGCCGGTGCAGACCAACGTGCAGTCCACGGCGCAGGACCTGTTCCCGAACAACTGCGGACCGGGAAGCACGTCGGGCATCCCGTGCGACTTGCCGGTGCTGGTGCAGGGAACCTGGAATACGTCGCCGTACCGCAACGGAAGGCAGTACACCTTTCGGGGCGACCAGATCGTGCGCTCGCGGGACCGCTTGTACGGGAATTACGCGCATTCCGAGAACAGCGGCATCAATCTCGCGACGCGGCCCGCGTTTACGACCACAAACAACTACCACACAAACGCGTATCAGGCGGACTGGACGCACACCTTCAAGGCTTCGCTGCTGAACGAGATTTCGTTCTCCGCCAACAACCTGCAGGGGATCCAGTCGGCCGGCGGACTGTACCGCGTCCCGCAGATCGACATCCAGAACACAACCGGGACCGGGCAGGGAGGCGGCAACATCTATACCCAGCACAACTACACGCTGCGGGACTCGCTGATCTGGACTTACGGCAGCCACACCTTCAAGTTCGGCGGGGACTACTACTGGGGCGACGATACGTCGATCGACCCGCAGGACAACAATCGGCCTTATTACTTCTTCAACAACATCCTGGACTTCGTGCAGGGAAACATCTTCAGCGGCGACTACGGCCAGTACGATCCGCTGACCGGGCAGTCCAAGTACTTTCAGTACGGGGCCGGGCTGAACACGGTGGACTTGTTTGTGCAGGACGAGTGGCGGGTGCGGCCGAACCTGAACCTGACGCTGAGCTTTCGATGGGACGATTTCGGCAACGCGCACGGCATCCTGGGGCTGCAGACCACCAACGTGTATACCTCGCCCGGAACCACGGTGGACCAGAGGTTCTCCAATGCCGTGCTGCGGTCGACGGGAGGCGGCGAGCTGCCGGGCCGGTTGAACAACAACTTCAGCCCGCGGTTCGGGTTCGCCTGGTCGCCGGGTACGCTGCGCACGACCAACATCCACGGTGGGATCGGTTTGTACGAGGATTGGATCACCCTGGGCGAGGTGGTGGACCGGGTGCAGAACAACCCGCCGAATTACGTGACCTACAACTTCAGCGTGCAGAACCAGATCAAGCCGCCGTCGTCGATTCAGATCGGCTCGTCGGACTCGTACCCGTTCGGGTTCAGCCTGCCGGCGCTGGCAACGAGCAGTCTGACGCCGAGCGGAGGGATTTTGGGGCTGCAAAGCGATGTGGGCGGGCTGGATCCCAACCTGCACACGCCCCGGACACTGAACTACATCTTCGGCGTGGAACAGCAGATGCCGGGGCGGATGGTGTTCGGGTTGAGCTACAACGGCTCCCATACTTACGGAGGCCTGGACGCCACGGACTTCAACCGCGTGGCGGGAGACCTGCTGCTGGACGGGACACGGCACCGGATCAACCTGAACTTCGGGGCGATCAACTATGTCGTGAACTCGGATCCGATCACCTACAATGCCGGGGTCGCGAGCCTGAAGAAGGACTTCGGCGCGCGCGGGACGGTGCAGGGATCCTATACTCTGGGGCACACCACGGACTGTTTCGACGGGGGGCAGCGCTCGGTTGGGTTTGAGGGGGTGGCGGACACGAGAAACCTTTGCGCGCCCCGGGGGGACTCGAACTTCGATGTACGGAACAGGGTATCG
>CAXUEU010000074.1:14178-16078 GCA_964250195.1 uncultured Acidobacteriaceae bacterium | reverse complement strand
CGCCGATGCCACTCGCCCCGTTTTAGCGCAGCCGCACCGTCGCTCCCTTGAACCACCCCATGCACACCGTTCCCCGCACCGGCTTGCCCGCGAAGCTCACCGCCTCGAAGCCCGTCCGAAACACGTCATCGTCCGCGCAGCGCAGCGGGTTGACCCCCGTGATGCGCACCTGCGTGTACCCGAGCGACTCCAAGATACGCCGCGAGGTCTTGGGCCGGGGCATCAGGTGCAGATCCTCCACGACGAAGAAGAACGCGAAGATGCCGACGATGGTCAGCAGAACGACCCAGGCTCCGAGTTTTCCTCGCAATCGATGTCTCCCTTCGCAGCCGTTGCCGAGTCCAAACTCGCGGGCGAGCGCTCCTAGCGCACCGCCACCCCGTCCAGCAGGTCCCAGAACTCCGGAAACGAGATCCCCGCCGCTTCGGCCCCGTGTACGGCGGTCTCGCCCTCGGCCCGCAGAGCGGCGACCGCGAAGGCCATCGCGATGCGGTGGTCCCCGCCCGCGTCGATCTCCGCCCCGTGCAAAATCTGGCCGCCCGGGATGTCGAGCCCGTCCTCGAATTCCTGGACCTCCGCGCCCATCGCGCGCAGGTTTTGCGCGACCAGCGCGATGCGGTCCGACTCCTTGACCCGGAGCTCTCGCGCGTCGCGAATGCGGATGCCCCGCGCCGTGTAGGGCGCGATGCCGGCGAGCACCGGCAACTCGTCGATGAGCTGCGCCGCCAGCGCGCCGGAGATCGTCGCCCCCTTCATCGCGGGGGGTGCGTGCATCTGGATGGTGCCGACCAGCTCTCCGGCGGCTTCCTCGAGCTTGTGCACCTGCACGCGGCCGCCCAGCATGGCACATACGTCGAGCAGGGTCGCCCGGGTCGGATTCATGCTCAGCTCGTCGAACACCAGCAACGAGCCCGGGAACAAGAGCGTCGCGCAGAGAAAGAATGCCGCCGAGCTCATATCGCCCGGCACCGTCGCCTCAACGGCCCTGAGGCTCTGCCCGCCCTCGATCGAGACCGAGAGCAGGTCCCGCTCGATCCGCGCCCCGAACGCTTGCAGCGCCAGCTCGGAGTGGTCGCGCGTGCGCACCGCTTCGCGCACCGTCGTGCGCCCTTCGGCCTGCAAGCCCGCGAAGAGAACCGCCGTCTTGACCTGCGCGCTGGGCGTGGGGGTGGCGTAGTCGATCGCCCGGAGCGGCCGGCCTTCGACCGTCATCGGCGCATGGCCTTCCGTGAGCTCGACCGCCCCGCCCATCTCCGCGAGCGGCTTGCGGACCCGCTCCATGGGCCGCCTGGTCAGCGAGGCATCGCCCACCAGAGTGAAGCGCCCTTGCTGCCCGGCGAGCAGGCCGGCCAGCATGCGCATGGTGGACCCGGAGTTGCCGCAGTCCAGCTCGCCGGCCGGCGCCCGAAGCCGCCCGCCGGTCCCGGTTACCTCGACCCTGCCGTCCTCCGCCTTGAGAACGGACGCGCCCAGCGCCTCCATGCAGCCGAGCGAGCTCCACGGGTCCGCGCCGTTCGAGAAGTTCGCGAACCGCGACGTCCCTTCCGCGAGGCCGGCCAGCAGCGCATACCGGTGCGAGATGCTCTTGTCCCCCGGCATGCGCACGCTGCCCCCGATGCCCCGCGCCGGCCGCACCACCCTCGTTTCCCCACCGCTCGTTCCGCTCAAGCCAAACTCCTCTGTTCCCATCCTAATGGGGAGGTGATGATGTGGCTTCGGCGAGACCTGCCCAGCAGAACGGGTCATCCTGGGCGAAGCGAAGGATCTGCTTGTTTCTGCACCGGCGCAAGAAGCAGGTCCTTTGTTCGAGCTCAGGAAGACCCCTTGAAGAGGCGGCGCTAGCCGTCACCGCACCCGCAGCACCACCACCGTCTCGTCGTCGAAGCGGTCCGCCCCGCCC
>CAXUEU010000074.1:5749-14168 GCA_964250195.1 uncultured Acidobacteriaceae bacterium | reverse complement strand
TACGAGGAGATCTCGCTCGCGGCCCGGCCGGGCCGCGAGCGAGATCTCCTCGTATCCCACGTCCGGGAACAGCCCCAGGGGGAAGCCCTCCGCCTTGACCACGTCGACCGTGCCGCCGCCCGGCCGCGCCCGGTAGAACACAGGCTGCTGCGCCCCCGCGTTGGCGATCTGCAAGGTCATGTTGCGGTCGTTCCAGACCGCGTAGACCATGGTGACGTACTGCGCCGAGACGTGCCGCTCCTGGAGCGCGTCGTTGAGCAGCTTGAGCATCTCCGCCGGGCCGGGCTTGCCCGCCCCCGCCGAGCGCATGATGCCGCTTACCAGCGCCGCGTACAGGGCCGCCGGGGCCGCCTTGCCGCTCACGTCGCCGATCGCGATCGCCGAGCGGTCCGCGTCGTAGCGCAGGAAGTCGTACAGGTCGCCGCCGATGGCGCGGGCCGGCAGAAAGCGCGCCGCGAAGGCCGCGTGCTCGTGCCGGGGCGGGTCCTGCGGCAGGAGGCGCAGTTGCACGTCGCGCGCCATGGAAAGATCGTTTTCGAGCCGCTGCTCCTGCGCGGCCAGCTGCTGGTATAGCCGGGCGTTCTCGATCGAGATGGCGATCTGCGAGGCCAGGGTCGCGAGGGCGGTCTCGTGTTCCTCGTTGAAATAGTGAGACCGGGTGTGTTCAAAATCGAGCACGCCGATGGCCTTGTTCTGGTGGATGAGCGGGATCACCAGCTCCGACCGGGTTTCGCGGTTCCTGAGCTGGTAGCGCGTGTCGCGGCGCACATCCGGGGAGTGGACCGGCTTGCCCGCGGCCATGGCGCTGCCCACCAGCCCGCCCTCGAGCGGCAGGCGGTCCGCCTGGTGCATCACCTCGCCGAAGCGGGTCGAGAACCGGCTCTCGAGCACCCCCGCGGCTTCGTCCGCGATCCAGATGGTGAAGAACTGGAAGTCGAGCAGGCGGTGCAGCAGCTCGCCGATGCGCGCGAACAACACGGGGAGGTCCAGGATCGAGGTGAACTCGCCCGCGATCTCGTTCAACACCCGCAGGGTCCGGGCCTGGCGCGCGACCCGGGTGTAGAGCCGCGCGTTCTCGATGGCCTGCGCGATGCGCGAGCCGGTGAGCGAGAGCAGGTTCAGGTGCTCCGGCTTGAAGTAGTTGAGCTGCTCGCTCTCGATGTCGATGACGCCGATCAAGCGGCCCTTCGCGATGAGCGGCACCGCCAGCTCCGAGCACACCTGCGGGTTGACCTCGATGTAGTCGGCCGAGCGCGCCACGTCGTTGACCAGCACGGCCTGCCGGGTTTCGGCGACCCTGCCGACGATGCCCTGGCCGACGCGCAGGCGCACGCGCTCGGTTTCGATCGCGTGCCCGGTCTGGAAGCGCATCCGGAGATCGCCGGTGCGGTCGTTCATCAGGAAAATGGCGAAGATGCGGTAGGGCAGCACGGTCTGGACCAGCTCCGCGGTCTGCCGCAGCAGAACGGGCAGCTCGAGCGTGGTGCCGATAACTTCGGCCAGCCGCGCCAGAAATTCGGTCGAGGCGAGCTTGCCGATCGGCGACGGCAGAGGCGGCAGCGCGCCCGCGTCGCAGGCGGCGGGGAGTGGCGGACTTAGCTTGCCGGTGCTCATCTGCCTCCTCCTGCAGGGCCCCTGGACTTGCCGGGTTCTGGATTGGACAAGCATACGCGCGCGGGACGGACGCCGGGAACCCCGTTACGTGACCCGGTCGTACTCCGCGAGGATGGCGACGGACGCGCTCGCGCCGATGCGGTTCGCGCCCGCCGCGGCCATCCGGAGCGCGTCGGCCAGGGTGCGGATGCCGCCCGAGGCCTTGACCCCGCAGCGGCTGCCCACCGCCTCCCGCAGCAGGCGGACGTCGGCCTCGGTGGCGCCTGAGGACGAGAAGCCGGTGCTGGTCTTGACGAACTCCGCCCCGGCCTCCAGGCTCAGCAGGGCGGCGATGCGCTTTTCCGCGTCGTTGAGCAATGCGGTCTCCAGGATGACCTTGAGAATCGCGCCCTCGCCGTGCGCGGCCTCGGCCAGCCGGCGGATCTCCTCGCCCACCGCCGCGTGATGCCCCGACCGCAGCGCGCCGATGTTGAGCACCATGTCCAGGTCGAGCGCGCCGGCGCGCGCGGCGTGCCTGGCCTCGGCGACCTTGGTCGCGGTCAAGGACGCCCCGAGCGGGAAGCCCAGGACCGTGCCTACCCGCACGCCCGTGCCGGCCAGCACCTCGGCCGCAAGGGGCACCCACGCCGGGTTGACCATGGCGCAGGCGAAGCGGTGCTCGGCTGCTTCCCGGGCCAGCCGCCGCACTTGCGCCTCGGTCGCCTCCGGCTTCAGCAGCGTGTGGTCGAGCATGGCGGCCAGGGCGTCTTTCGCCGGGAAGAGGCGCAGGGCCTCCGCCCTGTCCGCATCCGTCCGCGCGAAGGGAGCGGGATCGTCATACATGAGCGTCCTCCAGCAGCTCCGGCGGGAGCAGGCGGATGTCCGGCAGGTTGCGGTAGCGCTCCGCGTAGTCCATTCCGTAACCCACGACGAAATGGTTGGGGATGCGGAAGCCGACGTAGTCGGCCTCGATCGGCTTGAGCCGGCGCTCCGGTTTGTCGAGCAGCGCGGCGATGCGCAGCTTGCCGGGGTGGTGCCGAAGCAGGGTGGTTTGCAGAAAAGAAAGCGTCAGGCCGGTGTCGAGGATGTCCTCGACCAGGATCACGTTGCGGCCCTCGATCGACTCGTCGAGATCCTTGAGCAGGCGGACCTGCCCGCTCGATGCCGTGCCTTCTCCATAGCTGGCCACCGCGACGAAGTCGAAGCTCGTGGGCCCTTGGATTTCGCGGGCCAGGTCGGCCAGAAAGATTGCCGCGCCTTTGAGTACGCCGACCAGCAGGACCGGTTCGCCCGCGCAATCCTCGGCGATGCGCGCGCCCAGTTCGGCCACCCGGGCTCGGATTTCCGACGCTGTGTAGAGAACCGGCATGCTCGCGGCCATGCCTTACTGTAGCGCCGTCGGCCGCGTCTATACTTTGGAGCAGGCATGATTCCTTACATCCACATCGGCCGCTACGCGCAGCCCACGTTCGGGCTGATGCTGGCCGTCGCGGCCCTGGCCGCCGCATGGCTGCTCGGGCGCAATTTTCGCCGCTACGGCATCGAGGCGGTCGCCATCGATATCATTGCCATCGCCACGATCGCCGGCGTGCTCGGGGCGAAGCTGTGGCACGTGCTGGAGGACCCGGCGACGCTCGTCGCGCACCCCTCGGTGCTGTGGGACGTTGCGGGCCTGGCCTGGTTCGGCGGCTTGGCCGGCGGTATCGGCGCGCTGCTTTGGCAGGCACGAGCGGCCCGTCTGCGGCCTTTGACGATGCTCGATCTGTGCGCGCCCTCGGCGGCGCTGGGCTACGGGATCGGACGCATCGGCTGCCTGCTCTCGGGCGACGGCGACTACGGAACTCCGTCCAGCCTGCCCTGGGCGATGAGCTTTCCCCACGGGCTCGACCCGGTGTACGTGCCGGTGCATCCGACGCCGGCCTACGAGTTCCTGGTCGCGCTCGGCATCACCCTGTTGCTGTGGCGGCGGAGCACGCCCGCGCTCGGCCGCCTGCTCCACCCCGGCGCGCTCACCGGCGAGTACCTGATCCTGAGCGGCGCGGCGCGTTTCCTGGTCGAGTTCATACGCATCAACCCGCGGATCTACCTGGGCATGAGCAACGCACAGGTGGCCAGCCTGGGCAGCATTTGCGCAGGGGGTCTGCTCGTCCTCCACGCCCGGCGGTCGGCGGTTCGCGAGGTCGCCGCCCGCGCGGAAGCGCCCGCGCAGCCATCCGCCGCTTAATCTTTCCCTCATGCGTT
Source organism: uncultured Acidobacteriaceae bacterium (assembly GCA_964250195.1). Lineage (GTDB taxonomy): Bacteria > Acidobacteriota > Terriglobia > Terriglobales > Acidobacteriaceae > EB88. The sequence goes on along the minus strand of CAXUEU010000074.1, from coordinate 10,334 downwards.
TCCCGATTTGGGAATCGGCGAAAAATCTCGCGATTGAGCCTGATTAACCTTCTCTCATCTGCCGATAGCTACCCACGTAAACTTCACGCGGCAGAGGAGACACACCTTGTTCAACTACACGACGCGCTATTTGCAGGAAACCTCCGCGATCGCAAGCAGGCTCGAAGCCGGGCGGATCGAGCGCATGGTCGACATGCTGGTCGACGTGCGCAGCTGGGGCGGCCGCGTCTTCTTCCTCGGCGTGGGCGGCGGCGCGGGCCACGCGGGCCACGCGGTCAACGACTTCCGCAAGATCGCCTGCATCGAGTGCTACTCGCCCTCGGACAATGTCTCCGAGCTGACCGCGCGCATCAATGACGACGGCTGGGACTCCTGCTACGCGAACTGGCTCCAGGGCTCGCGCCTGGGCGAGCGCGATGCGCTGTTCGTCTTCTCGGTCGGAGGCGGGTCGGTCGAGAAGAACATCAGCATGAACCTGGTCAACAGCCTCAAGCTGGCCAAGGAGGTCGGCGCGCGCGTGCTCGGTATCGTGGGCCGGGACGGCGGCTACACCGCGCAGGTTGCCGATGAGGCCATCGTGATTCCCAGCCCCGCGCCGGACACGATCACCGCGCACACCGAAGCCTTCCAGGCCGTGGTGTGGCATCTGATCGTCTCGCATCCCCGCCTGCGTGCGCGCGAGATGAAGTGGGAAAGCTCCGCCGCGCCGGTGTATCCGGCACAGCGCGGGCCGCTTCCGCTCCAGATCGTTCCGTCGCCCATGGTGGCCGCCCCGATGAGCCGGATCAGCCAGTAGGCGGAGCGTTTGTGATGGCGGCGAGGCGGCCGTCCGTCAGCGGCTACTCTGGAGAGGTGAGCTCTTCTCTGAAAACTGACCGGCCGGGACGCGCCGTCTTCCTGGATCGGGACGGCGTTCTGAACCGGAATATCTGGTACGAGGACACGGGCGCGTGGGAAGCTCCGCGCAGCCTGGCTGAATTCGATCTGCACGAGGGCGTCTTGCCCGCGCTCGCTCTGTTGCGGGACGCGGGCTTCGCCCTGTTCGTCGTTTCCAACCAGCCGAACGTGGTCAACGGCAAGGGTTCGGCGGATGTGCTCGCGGCCCAGGACGCGCGGCTCCGGGAGGCGCTGGCCGAGGCCGGCGTGGACCTGGCCGAGGCGTTCTATTGCACCCATCACCCGGACTTCACGGGGGAGTGCCCCTGCCGCAAACCCTCGCCGCACTTTCTGGAGCACGCCGCTCGCAGCCACAACATCGCGCTCGCCCGGAGCTGGATGGTCGGCGACCGCGTCACGGACATGCAGTGCGGGCGCGGCGCGGGGGCCCGCACTGCCTGGATTCACACCGGGCAGGAGCCGGACAGCCCAGACCCGGCGCTGGTGGACCTGATGGGCAAGAGCCTCGCCGAGGTGGCCGCGAAGATCCGCAGCGCTCCTTAGAACCGGAGCGAGAACCGGAGCGAGAACCGGAGCGCTGCGTGTGCGCCGCGTTTTTAGGAGGCGAAAGCCGGGTGAGCTTGAGGCCCGTTCCACTGCGGGATCGCCTGCGGGGGCAGTGACAGACGGTCGCCCAGCATGTAGCCGGCCGACATCGCATCCGTGTACAGCATGCGCACCGTTTCGAGCGAGAACGCGGTCAGGTCCTTGCCGACCAGCGCCAGCTTGGACAGGATGTCCGGCGTCGCGGTGATGATGTGCGTCCCCGACTCCTCCGCGTGGAAGACGTTGAGCAGCTCGCGCGAGCTGGCCCAAAGCAGCTCCGCGCGGGGCCGATCCGAAAGGATTTCGACCGCGCGCCGCATCATCGGGACCGGGTCGACGCCGGTGTCCGCGATGCGCCCGGCGAAGACCGATACGATCGCCGGCGCGTTGCGATCCAGCGCCGCGGCCACGCGGCCCACCTGTTCGAGCGTCATCAGCGCGGTGACATTCAGGGCGATGCCGTCGCGCGAGAGCCGGCGCACCAGCGGCATCGTCGAAAAGCCCTGCGTATTGGTGACCGGCACCTTGACGTACACGTTGCGCCCCCACGACGCGATGCGCCGGGCCTGCGACTCCATGCCTGCCTCGTCATCGGCGAAGACCTCGAAGGAGACAGGAAGGTCCGGAATGGCGGCGAGCACCGCGTGCGCGAAGGACTCGTAGTCCTTGACGCCGGCCTTGCGCATGAGCGAAGGATTGGTGGTAAAGCCTTTGACGTAGGGTTTCGCGTACATCTTGAGCAGGCTTTCGATGTCGGCGGCATCGCAAAACAGCTTGACTTGCAGATCGGATTGGAAGTTCACGGTCGGCCTCGGGGTAGAGTGGAAACGCTTGCTGAGAATGACTCTAGGGCTGGACGCGAAGAAAACGTGAGTAAATAATTCCCTACTCTCATTACTAAAGTCCCGTATCGGGAATAATCTTCTCTTTCGCTGCCGGTAAGTGCATGTATGCTCCTCCCAACAACCCTGTTGTGAAGGTCAAGAAGGAGCGGGAGGTCGGGCGGGCGGGGCTCGCGCGAACCTTCTCGCGAGGAGACACGCTTGCCTGTTCTCGCTTTTCCGCAGGCCGGGAGTACACCGGGCCGCGCGCGCAGGTTTTTCATCGTGGGCGGTGCCGGGTTCATCGGCAGCCACTTCGTCGACGAGCTGCTCGGACGCACCGGCTATGCCGAGCGCGTGACGATCTACGACAACTTTTCGTCGGGCCGGTCCTGGCACTACGAGCAGCATTTCGGCGACCCGCGCCTGGTCGTGGTGCACGCGGATGCGGCGGATCTCGCCCGTTTGACGACGGCCGTCGCGGGCCATGACGTGGTCATCCATCTGGCATCGAACCCGGACATCGCGCGGGCCGCGACCGAACCGGAGATCGACTTCTACCAAGGCACGCTCCTGACGAACAACGTAATCGAAGCGATGCGGCGCGCCGGAGTGGGCCGGCTCCTTTACGCCTCCGGCAGCGGTGTATACGGGGAGCCGGGCGAAGCGGCGATCCGCGAGGACGACGGCCCTTTCCGTCCCGTTTCTACCTATGGCGCGAGCAAGCTGGCCGGGGAGGCGCTCATCGCGAGCTACTGCGCGATGTTCGACCTGCGCGCCTGCGCGTTTCGCTTCGCCAACGTTGTGGGACCGCGCCAGACCCACGGAGTGGGGTTCGATTTCCTGCGCAGGCTCACCGCCGACGCCTCCTCGCTACGCATTCTAGGCGACGGGCGGCAATCCAAGTCCTACATCCATGTCTGTGACGTAGTGGCGGCGGTGCTGCTGGCGCTCGATGCTTCCGGGGAAGCCTTCCAGGCCTTCAACGTGTCCACGCGGGACGCGATCACGGTGGAGGAGATCGCGGATGAAGCCGTGGCTTCGCTGGGGCTGCGGCAGCGGCCCGCCTACGCGTTTACCGGCGGCGCGCGCGGCTGGAAGGGCGACGTTCCCGTGATCCGGCTCGACAGCGAGCGCATCCGCGCGCTGGGCTGGAGCTCGCGCTGGACCAGCCGCGAGGCGATCCGGGCCGCGCTCGACGCGATGCGGTTGGAAGAGCGGGTGCTCCATGGCTAAGCGATCCCCAGAACCCGAGCCGATGCCGCCCCTGGCGCTTTTGTCCGGCGGGCTGGCGACCCGGATGCGCCCGGCGACCCTCGTGACCGCTAAATCGATGCTCCCGGTGGCGGACGAGCCATTCCTGGGCCACCAGTTGCACATGCTGGCCGGGCAGGGTATCCGCGACGTGGTTCTCTGCTGCGGCCATCTGTCCGAGCAGCTGGAGGCTTACGCGGGCGATGGACGGCAATGGGGTTTGCGGCTGCGCTACTCGGGCGACGGCGCGGAGCCGCTCGGCACCGGCGGCGCGTTGCGCAAGGCGCTCCCGCTGCTGGGATCGCGGTTCATGGTCATGTACGGCGACAGCTATCTGCCTACGGCTTTCGCGCCGGTCTGGAAGGCATTTCTGGGCTGCGGCCTGGAGGCACTGATGACCGTGTTTCCGAACGAAGGCCGGTGGGACGCGAGCAACGTGCATTTCGAGGGCGGCTGGCTGGTGAACTACAGTAAAAGCGCGAAAACCGGAGAGATGCGGCACATCGACTACGGGTTGAGCTGCTTCGAGGCGCGGGCCCTGGCGGGTTGGCCGGACGGCGCGCGCTTCGATCTGGCGGACGTGATGGCGGAGTTGCTGCGGCGCGGAGAGCTGGCGGGGTTCGAGGTGCGGGAGCGCTTCTACGAGATCGGTTCCCCCGCCGGGCTGGCGGAGACGGACGCGCTTCTGCGGGAAGGGGCAATCGCATGATCATCGCGAAAACACCGTTGAGAATTTCGCTGGGCGGCGGGGGGACAGACCTGCCGTCGTACTACCGCGAATTCGGCGGGTTCGTCATTTCAGCCGCGATCAACAAGTACGTGTACATCACGGCGAACCGATCGTTTTTCCCGGGGTACTTTCTCAAATATTCGGAGATGGAGCACGCCGTGACGCGCGACGCGATCCGGCACCCCATCTTCCGGGAGGCTCTCGAGATGCACGGAATCGAGGATCGGATCGAGATCGGCAGCGTCGCGGACGTGCCGGCCGGCACCGGGCTCGGGTCTTCGGGCGCGTTCACGGTGGG
>CAXUEU010000074.1:0-5694 GCA_964250195.1 uncultured Acidobacteriaceae bacterium | reverse complement strand
CGGCTCGCCCAGCCGGTCGGCAAGCAGGACCAGTACATTGCCGCTTATGGCGGGCTGCTGTGCCAGGAGTACCGGCGCGACGGCACCGTGGGCGTCGCGCAGCTGCCCATGGCGGAGGGCGCGGTGCGCGAGCTGCGGGATACGCTGATGCTGTTCTTCGTCGGCTCGACGCGGTCGGCCTCGACCCTGCTGCAGGACCAGAAGACGCAGTCGGAGTCGCGCAACCGGAAGATGCTGGACGACCTCCACTTCGCCAAGCAGCTGGGCTACGAGATCGAGCGGGTCTTGACGGACGGACGCGTGACGGAGTTCGGCGCGTTGATGCACGAGCACTGGCTGCGCAAGCGCGGCCGGAGCGAGGGCATGTCGTCGAGCCGGGTGGACGAGTTGTACGCGCTGGCGCGCGAGGGGGGCGGGGCGACCGGAGGCAAGCTGGTCGGCGCGGGCGGCTGCGGTTGCCTGCTGCTCCCAACCGAAGACCGGCGGCGTTTGCGCGCCGTCATGGAAGCCGCGGGTGTGGCGGAGATGGATTTCTCGTTCAACTTCGACGGATCGGTGGTGCTGCTGCGCAACTGAAGAGGATTGGTTAGGCTGGGCAGATGCAATTGGTGATCAACGGGCAGGTGCGGGAGATCGAGACGGCGGCGAACGTGGCGGAGCTGGTCGCGTCCCTGGGAATGCAGGCGGACCGGGTCGCGCTTGAGCGCAACGGCGAGATCGTGGCGCGCGCGGAGTGGCCGCGAACGCCGGTGAACGAAGGCGACCGGTTCGAGCTGGTGCACTTCGTCGGGGGCGGGGCGGCTTCCACTCTCGCGCCGCGCCCGAGGCAATCTCCAGTCATGCATACGCAGCTGCCTTTCCATCCGGCCCTCAAACGTCACGGCCTGATCCTCGATCCGCCCATGACGGATGCGGAGCTCGAGCGATTCATCCGCCTCAACGAGCCCGCGCGGATCGAGCGATTCGGGAAAGGGCTGATCCAGATGAACGGCCCCTCCGGCGGAGATACCAGCAGCAGCAACTCCATCATCAACACTCGACTGACCTATTGGTGGCTGACGCACCGGCGCGGGCGTGTCTTCGACTCGAACGGGGGCTTTTACCTGCCGGATGGAAGCCTGCTCGCGCCCGATGCAGCCTACCTGACCGCGGAAAGCTTCGCGACCCTGAGCAAGGCCGACCGCAAGGGCTATTACCGCATCTGCCCGGAGTTCATCCTCGAGCTGCGCTCTCCGTCCGACCGGCTGGGCGCGCTCAAAAAAAAGATGGAGCTATGGGTGGCGAACGGGATCCAGCTCGGGTGGCTCGTCAACCCGGGCAGGCGGCAGGTACTGGTCTACACGGCGGGCGCGGCGCAGCCCGAGGTTGTCTCCGGCCCGGAGATTGCGGGCTCCGGGCCGGTGGAAGGCTTTCGGTTGAACCTTGAGGAAGTCTGGAATTTTGTTGAACCAGCCGGTCAGTTGCGCGTCGGCAAAAGCTCCATCGGTTCAGACAAGCTGAAAACGATTTCGGAGCCCTGCTCGACCTTGGCTGTCTGAGGCTTTTGCAGCAGGAGATGTGTCGTGACCACGCCCGCTCCGACCAAGGCACCCGCGCCCGCGCCTACCGGGCCGCCGAGGACGGCACCGACGATCGCGCCGCCCCCGGCACCGCCGCCGTACTCGGCCAGGTCCTTGACCACGTGCGCTTTCGGCTGAATGCCGCCTTCGGCATCGGTCCTCGTTCCGGGTTCGGAGCTCGCGATGGCCTGCGCCATGAGGTGGTAGGCAGTACCGTCCGGAAGGATCACCGCGTCCGGCCGCAGACGCAGGGTCGCGTGATTGCGCAGCCGATGGCCTTGCTCCACTTGAGTGATGCGCCCGCGCAGCTCGGAGCCGACGGGGATAACCACGCGGCCTTCCTTGTAAACGTCAGAAGCTACCTGGCCGCGGAAGGCTTCGCCGTTCTGCGAGCGGTCCGTGCTGAGCGCCTGCAGGAGGCGAACGCGGATGTTGGTGCCCTCGGCCAGCTCGTTGGAAGGGGAAGCTACGACGCCGACGACGCCATAGTCCGGGTTTTCAGGCCGCTGCACCAGTTTCACGCCCTGCGAGGGACGCGCCTTCGCGGCCGCCCGTTCGGTCTCGAGCTGGTCCGTGGTCTGCGTGATCACGCCGTAATCGGACGGCGCGACGGCTGCCGGCTGGGCGGCGACGGCCGCCTGCGCGGGCACGGACGGGGAAGGCTTGCGGGCCGGAAGCGCCTGCTCGGCCGGGTCTTCCTGCGTGACGATCGCGTCGTCGGCCGGCGGACGCGCCACGCCGGAGTTCTGCTGCCCCCAGGCCAGCCCGCCCGAAATGCCCCAAACCAATGCCGCCGATGCCAAACCCGACAACCCATTCCGATGCTTCATCGCGAAAATCCCTCAGGGACAGCGTAAGCCCCGGCCCGGGGCGGGACCAAAAAGAGGAATCAGGACAGTAATCTTCACGCGCCCGCAACATGGGCGCCCGGCCAGTTGCTAAACTTGGCATGATCGCGGCGAACCCGCCAGGAAACCCAAGCGCCTTGCCTCCCAGTCCATCCGGCTTCGTCGACCGCATCGGAAGCGTGCCCGTCGACCGCCGCCCCCGCCTCCATCAGCGCCTCGCGCACCATATTGCCATAAGGACAGCCATGACTGAAATCACCGCCATTCACGCCCGCGAAGTCCTCGATTCACGCGGCAATCCCACCGTCGAAGCCGAAGTAACCTTGGAGGGCGGCGTCATGGGACGCGCCGCGGTGCCGTCGGGCGCGTCTACCGGCGAGCACGAGGCGGTGGAGCTGCGCGACGGGGACAAGGAGCACTACCTCGGCAGGGGTGTCCTGAACGCGGTCGAGAACGTGGAGTCGGTGCTCGCGCCGGAGCTCGCCGGCATGGATGCCGCGAACCAGCGCCTCCTGGACGCGACGATGATCGCCATCGACGGCACCCCGAACAAGAGCAAGCTGGGTGCCAACGCGATTCTGGCGGTTTCGATGGCCGCGGCTCGGGCAAGCGCGACGGCACTGCACCTGCCGCTCTACCGCTACCTCGGCGGCGTGAACGCGTCCGTGCTGCCGACGCCGATGATGAACATCCTGAACGGCGGCGCGCACGCGGACAACAACGTGGACTTTCAGGAGTTCATGGTGATGCCGGTCGGGGCCGAGCGATTCGCCGATGCGCTGCGCTGGGGCGCTGAGGTATTCCACACGCTCAAGGGCGTGCTCAAGAAGAAAGGCTACTCGACCGCGGTGGGCGACGAAGGCGGCTTCGCGCCCTCGCTCAAGTCGAACGAGGAAGCGATCGAGCTGATCCTGGAGTCGATCGAGCTGGCCGGGTACAAGGCGGGCGAGGACATCGCGCTCGCGCTCGACCCGGCGGCGAGCGAGTTTTACTCGAAGGAATCGGGCAAGTACGTCTTCAAGAAGTCGGACCGCCGGGAGCTTTCGAGCGAGGAGATGGCGCGCTACTGGGAGTCCTGGACGCGGCAGTACCCGATCGTTTCGATCGAGGACGGGCTCGCGGAGGATGACTGGGACGGCTGGAAGTTCATGTCGGAGCTGCTGGGCCAACAGATCCAGCTGGTGGGGGACGACCTGTTCGTGACCAATACGGAGCGGCTGCAGCGCGGCATCGAGGAGGGGGTCGCGAACTCGATCCTGATCAAGGTCAACCAGATCGGGACGGTTTCGGAAACCCTCGAAGCCATCGAGCTGGGCCGCCGGTACGGGTATACGTCGATCATCTCGCACCGGTCGGGCGAGACCGAGGACACGTTCATCGCGGATTTGGCGGTGGCGACCGGTGCCGGGCAGATCAAGACCGGGTCGGCGTCGCGGACCGACCGAATCGCGAAGTACAACCAGTTGCTGCGGATCGAGGAAGAGCTGGGGCAGACCGCGGAGTATCTCGGGTTGGAAGCGGTCAATTTCGGCGAGTAGACTGGACGGACGATTTGCGGACCTCAATTCAAGGAGCATCGCGGCATGCCACATAATGACGTTCTAGGCTTTGGGCTCACGATTTTGCTGCTGCTGATCGGTATTTTTCTCGGACGGGCCGATATAGCCGCGCTTCGCGGCGAGATGAACAACCTTCGCGGCGAGATGAACAATCTTCGCGGTGAGATGAACAACCTTCGCGGCGAGATGAATTCGCGCTTCAACGCCCTCGATGCGCGGATCGATCGCATCTTCACCGAGCTTGGCACGTTTCACTCCATCCAGGGCGAGCACAAGGCCAAGATCGAAGCATTGGAACGAAAACAAGGCTTGTAGAAACAGGCCGCACCAAATTCAAACCCCAGGAGCACACATTGCAGAAATTCTCCCTCGTAGTCCCCGTTTTCCTCGCCTCGGCAGCCCTCGCCCAAACCGCCCCCAAGGCCGCCGCGACGCCGGCGCAGAGCAGCCCTTCCGCGGCAGGCGCGCAGGCAGCCCCGCCGAGCCACCCGGCTCCGGCGCACCCGTTGACGGCCGCCCAGGCGCACGAGATTTCCTCCCTCACCGGCACGGACAAGGTCAAACCTCGGCTGATCGACAGCATCATGAGTTATACCCAGAGGGCCTTTCCGCCGTTCATCCCGTCCGATGTACGCGAGGACGTAAAGAGCTCGCTCGACAAGCTGGACGTGGACTCTTCGACGACCGCGACGTATCAGAAATACCTGTCCACCGAGGACGCGGCGCAGATTATCGGCTTCTATAAAACCCCCGCCGGCAAGAACCTGCTCGAGGTCACCCCGGCGTTGACCCAAGAGGTCCAGCAGAACGCGCTCAAGCAGGCGCAGACCACCTTCCAGGCCGTGATGGAGCGCCACAAGACGGAGATCGAGACCGCGGAGAAGACCTACCAGCAGCAGCACCCGGCACCGTCGCTCGGCGGCCCCGGTGCCGGTCCGGGTTCTGGTCCGGCCGGCCCCGGCGCTTCGGGCAGCCCTGCGCCCAAGGCCGGCGCTTCCGGTTCGAGTGCGGGCAGCTCCGGGACGGGCAATACCGGAGGCAGCGCCGCTCCGAAGAAGCCTCAGTAAGGTCTCGCCGCCGCTTCCGGTCCGAGGGGGTAGGGGGCGGCGCGTTTACCCCAGCCGTACATAGGTGGAGTACAGGCGATCGCCCAACCCGATCCACGGGGTCAAGACCCGATTGCCCACGCGCCACTCCGCGGGCCCGGTTCGCTCGGCCCGGAGCAGGTCGTCCGCCTTCATCGTGAGCGGAGCGACCAGGTCCTCCGGCGCGCGCAGGGTGAACAGTACGCGCGGCCCCCACAGAAGGGCCGCGATCTCCGGATGATCCGGCATCGTTTCGAGCCGCAAAGCGAACGGAACGCGCAGCTCGACCGCATCCCCGCCCCGCCACTCGCGCCGGATCACGGCAAAGCCCTTGTCCACGGGCGCGGCCACCCCCACGCCGTTCACCAGCACCCCGTGGCCGGAAGCCCACCCCGATACGCGCAGGCGCAGCTCGAACCGCACCGGTCGCGCCATTTCCACGCGCACCCGGGCAGCGCCGTCCCCGGAGCCAAGCGCCCTCCTGCATCAGGCACACGGGCACGCCGGGCAGGGAAGCGCCGGCCGCGCGAGGTAGCCTTCGCCGATGGATGCGTGGAGCAGCGAGCAGGCGCAGGGCTTTTCGCTTCAGCGCGGCAGGCCCGCCCCCGGCCGCCAGGCGGCTCATTGCCGAGCACCACTGGCT
>CAXUEU010000073.1:0-16232 GCA_964250195.1 uncultured Acidobacteriaceae bacterium | reverse complement strand
CGGCCGGCCCCGCTTGCTCGCGCCGAACATGGGCAATTGCTCCGGCGGCGCGGGCGGGGGCTGGGATGTCTCCCAGTCCTCCCGGAGGAGCAGCCCGTGGACCAGTTGGACCATGCCGCGCTCCCGGATGGTGAAGCCCTCCTCCCGCAGCAGCGCCGAGAAGGTCGCGGGCCATGGCCCGGCATCCCCGCCTTCAGCGCACCAGGCGGAGAAGTGCTTGCCCAGTGCCGCGATTCCGCCACAGCAGCCGTCACGAAAGACGCACCGCGCGAGCGCCCACCGGGAAAAGTCCTCCGCCCACCCATCGCAGTCCTGCGAGGGGAGCTCGCGCGCGGCCCGAGGTGTGGGAGCGGGTTGGGGTGAACTGACAGGTGACAGAACTGCCAGAACCGCGCCTTGCTCCTCGCTATCATTCGTTTTGTCAGTTCCGGCACCTGTCAGTGCCGGTGCGTTTGCGTTTCCCGGCTTCCAGTGCAGCCACCGGCTAGAGGTCGCCATGGCGGGGCTCCAGGAAAGGGCTGATGACGTAGCGTGCCGACTTCGGCCTTCCGTTCTTCCTCTCGGGAGCGGGGAGCTCTCGGACCCAACCGCCTTCCTCCAGGATGGCAAGCGCGGCCCTTGCAGACTCCGCGTCCCCAAGCCCCTCCCACCCCTTGCGGTACAGCTCGCGCAGCGAGAAGGTCGCACCCGGCTTCCCAAGCTCCCCGGCCGCCAGATGCCTCCCGAGCGTGACGGCATTCGCCTGCTCCGTTGGGGCTTGCGCGGAGTAGACCCGGCGGGCATGGCTCTCCAGGTAGTCGCACCATGCCGCAGCCATTTGCGCATGAGCCAGCGTGACCATGCCATTGGAGCCGCCGTCGCACAGGGCGAACAGCAGCGCGAGCGAGGGCATGAGGCTCGCGTACTTGGCAAGGTGCGCCCGCATCGCGGCGCTCTCCCGAGGGTGGGCGGCCCGGTTCTCCAGATCGGGAAGCCACGCGCGAAAAAGCTCCTGAGCCTCGGCATCGAAGCGGAACAGCACGGGGTTCTCCGGGTCCAGGAGGACCACTCTGCGAAAGATCGCTTCCACCCGTCGCGCGGCGGCCGTGTCGCGCTCCCTGTCCACATACTGCCTCTGCTCCCGCAACGGGTCGGGCCACACCAGCAATTGAAACCGCTGCATCAAGCCATCGTTTGCCGGGCCGCCCCGGAGAGCTTCCGCGAGCAGCGAACGCAGGCGGGAGGGCTGGATACCGCCAAACAGCGAGAGGCAAAGGTGCGGCACGAAAACGCTGCCCCGGCTTATGGTGTCGATGCTATGGCCGGTGTCCCCGTTCCAGTCTTCCAGGTAGAAGGTGCGCTCCCCTTCGCGTCCGGGCTTGTCCAGTTGGGCGAACCAACCCGTCAGCTCATCCCGGAGAACAAGAATGCCCGCCGGGTTCGCCGCGAGGATTTCGTGCATCTTCTGCATGGTGGCGTCCCCTGCCATCAGGCGGCGCTGGGCCGGTTCTTCGGGCGCTTCGGTTGGCCTAGCCGGGGTGGGCTTGCCTGCCTGCATGGCTTTCCGGGCAGCATCCTTCCACACACTCTTAGCGAACTCCGCTTGCTCCAAGGCCAGACCGTGCTCCTGCATGGCGGCCCTGTGCTCCTCCTGCCATTCGCGCTCCAAGGTCTTAAGCGGCTGCATGACCTCTGAAAGGACGTGAGACTTTTTAGAGCCGGGCTCCGCGACGATGCCGCCCCAGAGGTTCGGTATGACAGCCCAGGGGTCGCGCTCCTTCGGCTGCATACGGGCGCGGCGGCCCACCGCTGCCGCGAGAGCTTCCATGAGCCCCACGGCCGGAAAATCGAGAGGCATCTGCATCCGCGCCGCGATGTCTTCCACCATGGGCCGGAGCGCCGGGGGCAGCATCTCGGGCGTCAGGGCCATTACCGGCGGGAGCTTGCCTCCCAGCGGCTCCGGCTCGGGCCACGGCTCCGCCGATAGCATGGTGCCCGACGGCTCGGGCAGGTTGTCCGCGCCGTCGGGCACACCTTCCGCCCTGAGCTCCGCCGCCAGCTCTTCCAGCTCCCGATACCTTCCGTTCGGGGTATAGTTTTGCTCAGGCAATCCGTTCACGCACACTCCTTCAGAGGCCCGGTGACACGGGCCTCTTCTATTTGCGGCCCGGCCGCGCCGGTGCCGATGTAACGGAGAAGCTGGGCCTCGCACCGCACCAGCCCGGCCTCCACTGCCTCCGGGTCGGGTTCCGTCCAAGGCGAGTAGAGCTCGCAGGGCAGCCCCGGCGGGCAAGCCATGCTCCCGCCATGGCAGCCGAGGGCGGTTTCCGCGCGGGCCAGCAGGAGGCAAGCCCGGTGAAAGGCCGCCGCTGCCGCGTCGCTGCCCGGCCCGTCCGGGGCATGGAAGAGCTCGCAGCCGAGGGCGTCGACGGCGCGGGCGCATCGGCGATGAACGTCGCCGGCCCGCCGCTCCGTCCGGGCGCGGCGGCGCTCCTCCGCCTCGCGCTCCTCGCGGAGCTCCCGCGCCTCGCGCGCTTGGGCCGGGGTCGCTACGGCATCGCCGGACAGATCGCGGCGGGTGAGCCGCAAGGCCGCGAGGATGGCGTCGAACGCGCACCCTGTCCAGCATTTCAGCAGTACGCGCCCGGAGCGTCCGGCGGTGATTTGCAGCTTCGGCGAGCGCCCGCCATGGACGGGGCAAGGTGCAGCCCAGCGGCCCGGCCCCGCGCGGCGGGCGTGCAGCAGATCGGCGAGAGCTCCGGCGGTCACCTCGCGGCCCCGGCCTGCTCCGGCTTGCCCGCTTGCTCTTGCGCTTGGAGCCAGGCAGTGATGGCCGAAGCGCGCCATGCCACGGCTCGCGCCCCGAGAGGTACGGGCTTAGGGAACTCGCCCCGACTGATTTTTAGATAGATGGACGCCTTACTGAGCGGCACCCTTGCCCGCACTTCCGGCAGCCTCAAAAGCTGTGTTTCCATGTTCGCCCCCCATAAGCCCCGTTGACCCTTGCTGGACTATGTGTGTACTGTGGCACGTATCGGTTGCGCGGGAAAGTAGGCCCAGACCGCAACATATGGGGGAAAAGGGGAGCGATGGGTGACAACGTAGGTGTTTGGAAAGTCGCGGCGACGCGCATAGAGGCCGCCTTGCTGATTCAGCCGGAATGGAAGGCGCGGCTTGTAGAGGGCGAACTCGGGCAAGCTGTGCGCTTTGAACGAATGGATGTGCATTATGAAATGGAGTGGACTTACCCGGATGGTGCGAGGGGCATAAGCGGAGATGTCTGCACTGAATCTTTCAGTCCTAGAGCGGTGCGGGATGACTTTATCGCGCTCAGATCGGCAGAGGACGCGCTTTTGTTTTTCGGCAAGTACGGCCCGTTCGCCTTCCAGGAAAATTGGCGCGGTCGCTACGGGCCTGACTCGGAAAGCCGCTATGAAGAGGAGATGGGCGCGCCACCCGATTGGCCCCTGAGTGCGCTGCCCGAGATGCAGGAATTATGCCGCCAAGCCCTTCGGAACCCGCCAAAGGATTGGCTGCCGCCGTCGCCGCCGAACAAGAGCACGGCAGAGGCTGACCACAGGGCGGGAGAGACTGCCGATGTGGGAATACCCCGCGTACGAAAGCTTTCTCGTTCCGAGCTCGCCGAAGTGAATCGTCAGTGGAGGTTCTGGCGCGACCTTGGACCGCTCCCCCTAAAAAGGCCGATGCCCGGACGTCCACCCTACGACACCGTGACAGCCTACTGCGTGAGAGAAGCTCTCCTGACCGCGTACTTTCTTGACGTGTACACGCGAGAGCGGTACCGAGAATGCGAGCGGTGCCAGACGCCTTTCCTCGTCAAGTCGGAGCGGGGACAACGCTTCTGTAAGCCGGTTTGCGGTTCCAAAGACCGCGTGAAGCGGAGCCGTGCAAAGAAACGCGCCGCCGAGGCTACCGGTTCGTCCACGCCCTAAAAGGTAGGTGCGCGGCATCCGAGGCCGGAAAAGTTCGCGCTCACGCGCACCTGCCCGCGAGCTCGGGCGGCCTCACTCACGCCGTGTCACGCCACATTACAGGGGGTAGGGGGTCTGTAAACTTCCGCCTTGCTCCCAGCCGCAACCGCGCTTCAGTCAAACTTTTACGTCCTCAGTTCAGCCTTTCGCGCCGGGGGCTGCGCGGCGGGGCATGATGGGGTGTACGCCGCGCCGGGAGCGCCCTTTTCCCTATGCCAGCCCACCGCAAACCGACTGCCCTGCTGAAAGGTTCGGGCTCCTTCGACCACAACCGGGGCCGCTATGCCGACAGGCTCGCGGAGCCTCCGCCCACCGGCCCGCTGGGGCCTCCGCCCAAGCACTTCGATAAGGCCCACGGAGGGCTATGGCGGGAGCTCGCGGCTGCCGCGCCTCCGGGCGTGCTCACCAACAGCGACCGCATCGCCGTGGAGCTCGCTTGCTGCCTCCTGCACCAGCAGCGGGCAGGCACCGCCTCCGCCGCCGCGCTCGCGCAACTAACCACCCTGCTAGGCAAGATGGGCATGACGCCCGCCGATAGGAACAAGGTACAGGCCGCCGCGCCTCAGCCCGCCGAGGATGACCCGTGGAGCTCCTTCGGGGTGCAGTGACACGCCCCGGCTGGTGCGCTGAAAGCGTCGCGCCGGTGTGGTCAGAACGCGACAGCTTCACCCCACGCTCCGCGCACCAGCGAAGCGGGAGAAAGGGCAACGGCGCGCTCCGCGCACCAGGGCGGCCCGGATTACCCCGCCGCCTGCTTTCGCGCCCGGCGCTGTGCCCAGGCCGCGCCCGCGAGGAAGGCGACGGAAAAGCCCCGCGTGTGAGCATCGTCGCGGGCCGCCGCGTCATACTCGCCCAGCGCCATGGAGATGGCCCCCGATACGTCCTCATGGCCCGTCTCCGCTCCGCGTACCTCGCGAAGGCACAGCCGTATCTCCGCTTCGTCTTCGGCGGTGAACGGACGGCCATCCGGCCAGGTGTAAGCGTCGGGCTCCCACGGTTCCGGCTCGCGGGTGCTCACGTAGCCGCCCCGCTCCTCTCGGAGCTCCAGCACCTCCAGCAACGCGGGCAGCGGCTCGACATCGCCCGCGAGCACCGCCGCGACATGCCCTTTCGGGCACCCGGAGCCGTACACCTCCTCCGGGCGGCGCTCCGCCGCGCTCCTCAGCGCCGCCCGCATCTCGCCCGGCGTTAGAACCTTCGGGGCAGCCTCCTCATACGTGTCGAACATGCTCGCCATGCCTTCTCTCCTCCCACCGCAGCTCTCCCGCCGCTGCTCCGTGAACAGCTCCTACAGACACCCCCACCCCCGGCGGTTGCGACACAGCGCGACACCATAGGGAGCGGCGGCGCGGCGGGGCCTATTTCACCGATTTGCTTCTTTGCGCTTTGCACCGGCGCGTTCTGCAGTTCTGTCACCTGTCAGTGCGGGTGCTTGCGCCTCAGATCACGCTGACAGGAGGTGCAATCCGGCCTTCGCTCCTGCCGCGCCGGGCGGTGTCCGCAGATCCTCCAGGTAGTCCGCCCACCCCTGCATCATCTTGCGCCGCTCCCCGAGGTGCGCCGTGCGGTTATAGGCCCGCCCGTTCGGGTCGCGCACGGCGTGGGCTAGCTGGTGTTCGATGAAGTCGTAACGGTAGCCCAGTGTTTCTTCCAAGAGGGTGCGGGCAACCGCGCGGAAGCCGTGTCCGGTCATCTCCTCCTTCTCAATGCCCAGCCGACGCATCGCCGCAAGCACGGCATTATCACTCATGGGCCGCTCCGCGCTCCTCCCGCCGGGGAAGACGTAGCTGCCCCGGCCCGTGACGCGGTGCAGTTCGCGCAAGATCGCGACGGCTTGCTGAGGCAGGGGCACCACGTGGTCTGTCTTTGTCTTCTTCACGTAGTAGCGCCACTCGGCAGCCTCCAGGTCGAAACCCGACCACAGAGCCTTGCGTAACTCTCCGGGACGCACAAATACCATGGGGGCCAGCTTCAGGGCCGCGATGACTTGCGGGCTGCCATGGTAATGCCACATCGCGGCCAGAATCTCGCCCAGCCGTTCCCGCTCCAGCGTCGCCGCGAAGTGCTCCTGCTTCGGTGGGGGTAAAGCTCCTCTCAGGTCTGCCGATACGTCCCGCTTCGCCCGACTCGTTGCGATGGCATACCGGAAGACCTGCCCGCACGTCTGCCGTGCCCGGTGCGCCGTCTCGACAGCCCCGCGCTCTTCGATGCGCCTGAGCGCCCTCAGCAGCTCTTCGGCGTCTATCTCGCCCACGGGCCTACCGCCCAGCCACGGCCAAAGATCGCGCTCAAAAGCCCGCATGACCCGCTTTGAATGACTCTCCGCCTTCTCCGTCATGAACTTGCCGAATCACTCTCGCGAGACAGCCTCAAAGCTGCCGCCGCCCGGCCTGCTGCCGCCCTTGCGGGCCTTCCGCTCCGCGGCGGGGTCTGTCCCTTGCGCCAGAAGCCTGCGAGCTTCCTCCCGTTTCTCCCGCGCCTCCTTTCCCCTCACTGTGGGGTAGACGCCGAAAGCCAGCCGGTTCTCCTTCCCGTCGGGCCGCCGATACTTCATGCGCCAGTACCGCCCGCCCGTGGGGAGCACTTCCAGGTACAGGCCGCCGCCGTCTGTGAGCTTATAGGGCTTGCTCCGGGGTGCCGCGTTGCTCAGTTCCTTCTCCGTGAGGGGCATAAAAGGGGCATCACCTTTCGTGGTTCTGTGTTCTGCCTCCTAATCTGCCCCCGTCTGCCCCTAGCTGTCAATAGACTTTGCGGGACTCACGTAGACGTGAAAAAGCCTCCAAACCGTTTAGTTTGAGGGCTTTATGTACTTCCCTGGATTTCTTGAGAACTTGATTTGGTGGAGGCGGCGGGAGTCGAACCCGCGTCCGAAACTGCTTGCGACAAAGAGAGGCTCCATGCTCAGTCTCGTTCCAGAGACTTCGCTCCCGGCCCTCAGAACGGACAAGGTGAACCGGGCGCTAGTCCGATGATCTCGTCTCCGCTCCACGGACCGAGGAGGGGAGGCCAGCCTGCTGTATGACGTTCTCTCTGGGCCCGCAGGCGAAGCTCAGGAGAACGGCAACCTAATTAATTAAGCTGCGAGTGCGAATTCAGTGTTGGCAATTCTGTTTTTGCGAGCGATTGCGGGTGCCCACCCCCCGGCATGCCTCTTTGTCCGAACCAATCCCGTCGAAACCGTGACGCCCCCTTATGCATATCTTAGCGCAACCGGGCGCGAACAAAAAAGACGGCATGAACAGAATCTGCTCATGCCGGGAGGCCAGTGACGCAACTTGGGTACTGCTTGTCCGATAAAATTTTCAAACCGGATGGAGAGCATCTGCTACCATCAACAACCAGCTTCGGAGCCACTTGCCCTCTGAAGTGATCCCAGAATACCAGTTTTCTGGATTTCCGCAACCAGGAGTCTCCATATTTCCGGAGAAAGATTTCCACAGAAGCTGATGCGCCGGTTCGGTTCGCGCAAATCCTCTGCCCAAACAGAGGAGCCCGCGGCTACAAGCACGGACCAGCGCCCGCCGCTCTGGCGCGTGGCGCTCTGGGTCGCGAGCTCAGCCTGCCTGAGCGGCATCGCCATTGTCGTGTGGAATCGGTCCTCGCTGGCGCGCATGCGCGACGCGGAGCAGGGAAGCGCCGCCGAGAAGGAGAGTGACCGGGAGTTTGTCTAGAAGGGCCTAACTCTTCCCCGCGAGTGCCGCGTTTTCTATCGGCTCATGCCGGCCCCGGATGGCATCCCGCAGCTCCTCCCAGACCTTGACCGGCACCGCGAGAAAGGCGTTTACGACCCTGGGATCGAACTGCGTGCCCGAGCAACGCGCGATCTCGACCCGCGCCGAGGAAAACGGCGAGCCCGGGCGGTAAGGCCGGTCCGAAGTGATTGCGTCCAGCGTGTCCGCGACGGCGAAGATGCGCGCCCCGAGCGGGATCTCTTCCCCATGAAGCTGCCGGGGGTAACCGCCGCCGTCGTAGTGCTCCTGGTGCGAGTACACGATCTCCGCCGCCTCGCTCAGGAAGGGGATCTTGCGCACGATCTGAAAGCCGAGCATGCAGTGCTGGCGCATGGTGGCCAGCTCCTCCGGATCCAGCCGCCCGGGCTTGAGCAGGATCGCGTCGGGGATGGCCATCTTGCCGATGTCGTGAAGAAACGCGCCGTGCTTGATGCTCTTCATGTCGGCGTGGTCGATGCCCATGGACCGCGCCAGCGCGATCGTGTAGGCGGTTACCCTTCGCGAGTGGCCCTCGGTTTCCGTGTCCTTCAGGTCCAGCGCGTCACCGAGCGCCTCGAGCGTAGTGTCGTAGGAGCGTTCGAGCTCGAACATGGAGTCGCGCAGCATGCCCGTGCGCTGGTCCACCAGCTGCTCCATCGTGCTGCGGTGGATCGAGTCGCGGCGCGACTCGCTGCCGTGCGCCACGCCGTGCCCGATCGAGGCCAGCAGCGTCGGCTCGTCGTACGGCTTGAGCAGGATGTCGAGCGCGCCGGCGCGCATGGCGGCCACCGCAGTCTCCGTCTGGTTCATCGCGGTCACCAGGATGACCGGGGTTTGGAGGCCGCGCCTGCGGATCTGCTCCAGCAGCTTCATGCCATCGTAATGGTCCATGACCAGGTCGGTCAGGATAAGCTCGAAGGTGCGTACGCCGAGGGCGCGGAGCGCGTCCTCGCCGTTGCGCGCGCTTTCGACCGAGTAGCCTTCGCGGCGCAGGAGCGAAACCAGCAGCGTGCGGGCCGACGGGTCGTCGTCGACGACGAGAATGCGTTCACCGGCCATCGTTGCCTCACCTCCCCCTTCTCTCCGGTACGGGTAAAACCTGCAACAGAGTGCCACAACCGTGCACGTTTTACCATCGTGGGTGCCTGCAGGGTGTCTCGAAGTGCAACCTTCGTTCCCCCGAACCCGCCGCACCATTTTGCAACGAAAACTCTCGCGGCGATAGGGTAAGGTAGGTTTGTTTGCTTCTCTTGCCCCAGTTCCCCCGCAGCGGCCTCAGAACGTTTAGACAGGAGCACTCCTTGTTCGCCTTCGATCGACGCCAATGCGTCTTCTATGGAACCGCCGCGGTGGAAGCCCAGGAGCTTACGGCCGAGCAAAAACGGAGGGACGTCTTCGAAGCCCATCGGCACCGCGTGTTTTCCATCTCGTATTACATGACGGCGAACGAGGTGGAAGCCGAGGAGATCCTGACGGGCGCCTTCGTGCGGGCCTTCTCGCAGACGCCCGCTCCGGACGCCGCGGGCGTGGACCGGGCACTGCTCGACGAGCTCGGACGGCGGTTTTCGCTCGCGCCCGAGCCGCCGGCCTACGCCGATGGGAGCGGGGGGCTGGGCCGGACGCAGGTGCGCCGCACGGATATGGAAGAGGCTGTCGCGACCCTGCCGCCCCGCGAACGGCTTGTGTTTCTGCTCAAGGATGTCGAGGGCTATGCGCCGGCGCGGATCGCCGGGCTGCTCGGCTGCGAGGAGCCGGACGTTTTGAAGACGCTCTTCTCGGCGCGCATCCGCATGCGCAACGCCGTCAAGCGTTTGCAAGCGCGTGCGATGACGCTTGCGGCCGCCGGAGGCAATGCGGAGCCTGCCCTCGCGCACGGGTGAGCCTTTCGCGATCAGTTGCCGGGCTTGAGCGAGCGAATTCCTCACGAGCGGACCTCCGCGGAGTTGCAGCGACCGTGAACGCACTATAGAGACGAGCCGGCCTCGCTGTTCGGATTCACCCTGCGCGCCGCCCAGCCCGCCTTGGTTACCTGACGGCTGCGGCCGAGGGCCAAAGCCCCGTCCGGCACGTTCTCCGTGATGCACGAGGCAGCCGCCACGTATGCGCCGGCACCGATCGCGAGCGGGGCGACCAGGACCGAGTCGCTGCCGATGAACGCGCCCGCCCCAATGGTGGTCGCGTGCTTGCGAACTCCGTCGTAGTTGCACACGATGGAGCCGGCCCCGATGTTCGCGCCGGCTCCGATCGAGGCGTCCCCGAGATAGGCGAGGTGGTTGGCCTTGGCACCCGCATCCATGCGCGTCTTCTTCAGTTCGACGAAGTTGCCGATGTGCGCGCCCGCCCCGACCTCGCTTTCGGGCCGGATGTGGGCATAGGGGCCGACGAACGCGCCGTTTCCGATCGTCGAGCCGGACAGAATGCAGCCCTGGCGGATCAACACTTCGTCACCCAGAGTCATGTCTTCCAGAACGGAGTAGGACCGGATGCGGCAGCCCGCGCCGACCGTCGTCGCGCCGAGTATCTGCGTGAAAGGTTCGAGGATCGTGTCCGGGCCGATGCGCGCGCCGGCATCGATAAGCACCGTCTCGGGCTGGAAGATCGTCACCCCGGCAGCCATGTGGCGCGCGGCGGTCGCGCGCCGGAGCGCCGCGTCGAGCGCCACCATCTCGGCGATGGTGTTCGCGCCCAGAACTTCAGCCGCGCGAGGCGCTTCGAGCGCTAGGACGCGCTCGCCGGCCTCGGTGAACAGGCGCGCGCAGTCGGTCAGGTAGAGCTCCCCGCCGGCATTGGCGGAGCTGAGCCGCCCGATGTGTTCGCGGAGCGGCGCGAGCGCGAAGCCGTAGATGCCCGAATTGATTTCGCGAATGGCCCCCTGGCCGGGAGCGAGGTCTTTTTGCTCGACGATCGCGGCGATCTCCGGGGAATCGGCCTCGCGGCGGACGATGCGGCCGTACCCGAAAGGCTCCTCGACCGAGGCCGAGAGGACAGTCATGGCCGCCCGCTCGCGTTCGTGGAACTCCCGCAGGTTCTGAATGGTCTCGGCCTCGAGCAGCGGTACGTCGCCCGACAGAACGAGCAGGTCGCGATAGCCGTTGAGGGCGGGCAGCGCTTGCTGGATGGCATGGCCCGTGCCCTTTTGCTCGGCTTGCAGGACGAAGCGGACTCGGGTGTGCTCGACCGCGGCGCGGACGGCCTCGGCTCGGTGGCCGACGATGACGTAAATATCCTCCGGCTGCGCCAGCGACAGCGCGGCCTCGAGCACGTGCGCCAGGAGCGGCTTGCCGCCGACCTCGTGCAGCACCTTGGGCCGCCTGGACCGGAGCCGGGTGCCCTTGCCTGCGGCAAGGATGGCGATCGCCGTGCGCATCATTGTGCGCCGCCCAGCTGCTGCCGGAGCGCGGGCGGGATCGGTATGGTGACGTCGATTGCCTGCGCCGGGCCCAGATCGAGCTTCGTCAAAGCATCGCCGAACTCGGATTGGTTCCCGACCACGAGCACCGCCAGCTTGGCGGGATCGATGCGCGCTTTCGCGACCCGCTCGAGGTCAGCGACCGTGACTTTTTCGACGCCCGCGCGGTAGCGCTCGAGGTAGTCGGCGGGGTAGCCGTAGAAGGCCAGCCTCGCCGCCGCGGCAAGCACCTTGCCGGGCGTGTCGTAGTTGAAGATGAAGCCGTTCAGGACCTGGTCCTTGGCCAGCTTCAGCTCGTCCTCGGTGAAAGGGGCGGAGCGCAGCTCGCGCGTCTGCTTGAGCATCTCCGCGGCCGCCGCTTCGGTGCTCGTGCTCTTGGTCGTCGCCGCGACGCGGAACATGCCCGGGTGGTCCCAGGAAGAACCCACCCCGCCGCTGACGCTGTAGGCCAGGCCGAGCTTGGTGCGGATGTTCTGAAACAGGCGCGAACCGAAGCCGCCGCCGAAGATCTCGTTGAGGACGGACAGCGTGTAATAGTCCGGGTCGTCGCGGCGGATGCCGAGGCCCAGAATCCAGACATTGCTCTGGTTGACGTCCTTTTTGTCGACCAGGTAGAGGCCGGGCTTCGGACCGACAAAAGGTTCGCTGGGCTGCGCGACGGCCGGGCCCTTCGACAGCGCGCCGAAGGCCGCCCGGAGCTTCGCTTCCATCGCCGCCGCGTCGAAGTCTCCGGACACGCCGACGATCATATTGTTGCCGAAGACGGTCTTGGCGTGGAAAGCCTCGAAGTCGGCCGTGGTGACTGCCAGAACGGTGGCGATCTCGGGAATGCGCGCGTAGGGGCTCGCGGCACCGTAGACGAGCCTGGCCGCCTGGTGCGAGGCGATGCCGCCCGGGTCGTCGTTGCGGCGCAGGATGCCCGCGATGGTCTCCTGCTGGGCAAGCTGAAGCTTGGCCGGGCTGAACTTAGGGTGGAGCAGCAGATCGACCGCGATGCCGAGCACCTGGTCGCTGTCGCCCTTGAGGCTCGACCAGGACACCGAGCTCGAGTCGAGGTCGGCATCGGTTTCCACCTTGGCGGCCTTGGCTTCGAGCAGGTCGTCGAGCGCGTCGCCGTTCATCTTCGCGGTGCCGCTGGTGCGCCAAACCTCACCATACAGACCGGCAAGACCGGCTTTGTCGGCGGCGACGTCGCGCCCGCCGCCGTGCATCTCGACGAACCCATTGACGAACGGCAGCTGGTGGTTTTCTTGAAGCAGCAGCAGCGCGCCGTTGGGCAGCTGAACCCGGCGCGGCTCCACCGGCTTGAAAGCCGCGAGCGGCGGCAGGGCGAGCTGCTCCCACGAGCCGGGGCGCGCGGCTTGCCGGGCATCCGGCGGGACCACCGGGTGAGTCTGCTGCGCCGGGGCTGAAAGGGCAAGCAGAAGGGCGGCGAGGAAAACTGGCTTCACTGGGCGGCTCCTTGCTCGGTGTCAGCGGGCTTGGCGGCGGTTTGCGCGGGCGGGTCGATCTCCGCGTACGTGCGGTTGGCGGAGGTGAACACCTTGGCCGCGATCCGGCGAATGTCGGCCTTGCTCACCCGGTCCACGCGGTCCAGCTGCCGGAACAGCTCCCGCCAGTCCCCGTAACGCAACTGGTAAACCGCGAGCTGCTCCGCGACGCCCTGGTTCTCGTCGAGGCCGCGCAGCAGCCCGGCGCGGGTCCGCGTCTTGAACATCTGGAGCTCGGCGTCGGACACGTCCTCGGTGCGGAGCTTGTCGATCTCCTTGTGGATGGCCGCGCGGAGCTCCGCATTGCCGTGGCCGGGGGCCGGGACGGCGAAGAAGCCGAACAGCCCCGCGTACTTGTTGCCCGGGAAACCGGTGAACCCCTCCGCCTCGACCGCGATGCGCCCGTCGCGCACCAGGCTGCGGTAGAGCCGGGAGGTACGCCCGTTCGAGAAGATGTCCTGGATCGCGTCGTACACGGCATCGTCCGGGTCGAGGTAGTCCGGGCGGTGGTAGCCCTCGAGGTAGAGCGGCTGGGTCGGGTCCTGGAGCGAAACGGTGCGCTCGCCGGTTTGCGGGGGTTCGACCGTAAGGACGCCCTGGGGCTTGGGGCCGCCCGCCGGGAGCGCCCCGAAATACTTCTCCAGCATCGGGAGTGCCTGGGCGTTCGTGAAGTCGCCGACCACGGCGATCACGATATTGGACGGCACGTAGTAGCGGTCGTGGAAGGCGGCGGCCTCGGTCGCCGTGATGTGGTCGAGTTCGCTGGACCAGCCGACGTTCGGGCGGCCGTAGGGGTGGGCCGCATAAGCGGCGGCGAGAAACTGCTCGACCAGGCGGCCGGTCGGGCTCGAGTCAACCCTGAGCCGGCGCTCCTCCTCGACCACGCTGCGTTCCCGGTAGAACTGCCGGGTTACCGGGTGGCCGATCCGGTCGCTCTCGAGGTAGGCCCAGAGCTCCAGGCGGTTCTGCGGCATCGACCAGAAATAGCGGGTGTCGTCGAGCGAGGTTTCCGCGTTGAGCCCGTTGGCGCCGTTCGCCTCGGCGATCTCGGTGAACTCGTTCGGGATGACGTACTTGTCGGCTTCCGTCTCCGCCGCCTGGTACGCCTCGTGGAGCTGCTTCAGCTTGGCCGGGTCCTGTCCGACCCGTTTGAGTTCCTCCGCGTCGTAGGCGCGGTAGGCGGTCTCGAGCTTCGCGAGCGCCGCTTTCTCGGCCGGATAGTCCTTGGTGCCGATGTCCTCGGTCCCTTTGAAGGCCAGGTGCTCGAACATGTGAGCCAGGCCGGACTGCTGGCCGGGGTCGTTCGCGTCGCCCGCGTCCACGATGGTGAAGTAGGAGAACACCGGCGCGTCCCGGCGCTCGCTGAGCACCAGGGTCAGGCCGTTCGGAAGGGTCTTGACCTCTGTGCGCTGCTCGAAGCCGGCGAGCGCGCGGGCGGTGTCGGTCTGGGCCGAGAGCGGGCCGGCCGGGACGGAGACCGCGAGCAGGGCCGCGAGCTGGAACAGGGCAGGCATACGAGGGAACGCGGGTTTCGCTGCGGGTTTGGCGGATTGCATGATTCTCCGTTGAACGTTGTTGACCGTTCGCGCCGGGCGCGGGCTCACAAGGAGGGTACAACGCGGCCACCTCCGGTCCAAGCGGATTGCGCACCCGTTTCGATCCACGCGAAGGCTTTATCGGCACCTGCTGCAACTTTGTTCAGGGGCAATCGTCCGTTGCTTGTGCCGAGAGCGGTACTTCGGTCACTTGACGCCGCTTGCGCGCTTCCCATACAAACAGCGCAAGTGGCATTCCCCGCTCGTTTCATCGGCCGCATGGCCGCCGCCCCCCGCAACCGTCGCTTTCGCCCACAGGAAACGCCCATGCACCGGATGTACCGCTTCCCCCTCGCCCTGACCGCCCTGCTTCCACTCGCACCGCTGAGCGCACAGACTCCCTTGCTCGCCACCCCTTCGGTCCGCATCACCGCGCCGGTCGCAGCGGGCGCGATGGTGACGCTCAAGGGCAACACGCACCCCCTGGCGCAGGCCAGGTACGACGCCGGCGCCGCGGACCCGAGCCTCGCCACCGGCAGGCTGCAGCTGCTGCTCCGGCGCAGCCCCGCCCAGCAGGCGGCGCTGGACCAGTACATGGGCTCGCTTGGAGACCCGAACTCGCCCAACTACCGCAAATGGCTCACCCCCGCCCAGTTCGGCGCGTCGTTCGGCGTCGCCGACCAGGATGTGCAAACGGTGCAGACGTGGCTCCAGAGCCAGGGTTTCCGGGTCGAAGCCGTCCCGGCCAGCCGCAACTACATCCAGTTCTCGGGAACCCTGGGCCAGGTCGCGCAAGCCTTCCACACCAGCGTGCACAGCTACGACGTGAACGGCGAGCGGCACCTGAGCAACGCCGCCGACCCGCAGATCCCGGCGGCCTTCGCCGAGGTGGTCGCGGGCGTGTCGCCGCTGAACGACTTCCGGGCCAAGCCGCTGCATGTGCTGGGCGGGCGCGGCTCGGTCCAAACAGTTAACAGTTTTGCAGGTGGATCGAGCGCGCAACGGGTTGCCGCGCCATTGTTCACCGGCCTGGTCAACAATGCGCAGTTTCTCTATGTGACTCCATCGGACGCGGCGACGATCTATAACGCCCCGAACTCGCTTAACCGGAACTTCACGACCGGAACCACCAATAACGGCAAGGGGGTCAATATCGGGTTGGTCGGCGATTCGGATCTCAAGGTCGCCGATTACAACAACTTTCGTAATCTCTTCTTGCCCGGCACCGTTTCCCAGTTTACCTCGGTTGTCGACGGGGTTGACCCTGGCGTCGTAAATGGCAGCAACGCCCAGGAAGCCTTGCTGGATGCGGAACTCGCGGCGGGTCTGGCACCGGGCGCGAACATTTACTTCTATAGCGGTTCCGACGATCTGCTCGAATCAGGGCCGCTCGATGCGGCGCTGCGAGCGGTGCAGGACAACGTGGTTGCGGTGCTGAGCGTGAGCTTTGGCGGCTGCGAGCAGAGTCTCGGGGTCGCCGGCAATCAGCAGATCAGCGAGACGTGGCGGCAAGCGGCGGCGCAGGGGATTACGGTAGTGGTCGCGGCAGGCGACACGGGCTCGGCGGGGTGTGATGGCATCGACGCGACGCAGGCGACCGGTGGGCTAGCGGTGAGCGGGTATGCCTCGACGCCCTACAACATCGCCGTGGGTGGGACCGATTTCGACGCGCTCGGATTGTCGGGGGGCTTTGCGCAGTACCTCGGGGCGGCCAATTCGGCGTTCGGGTCGGCGCTTGGGTACATTGCGGAGAATCCGTGGAACGATGCAATCACCAATAATCCGCCGGGATTGCTCACCACAAACATGGCGGCGCAGTATCAGGTAAGCGGCGGAACGCCGTTCACCGTCATATCCGCCGGGAGCGGCGGTCCGAGCTCGGCCGCTCTTTGCAGCGGCACGGTCAACACCGGCACCGGCGCGTGCTCGGTCGCGCTGACCGGCTATCCACGGCCGCCGTTCCAGTCCAACCTCGCGAGCTCGGCGCAAGCCGCCCTGCCCGCGACAGCCCGTCTGCTGCCGGATGTTTCCCTTTTCGCGGCGCCGGGCAGCCAACACGCAGCCTCCTGGGCTTTCTGCTCCGACAGCGATGTGAACCAGGCGACCACGACCTACAC